>NZ_CP006842.1:2233500-2552571 GCF_000626675.1 Corynebacterium glyciniphilum AJ 3170
CTCCGACAGCGAGCCCGGCACTGGCAACCACGGCACCGGTGAGGAAACGCCGTCTCGTCACGCCCGTCCCGACAGTCGCAGGTGGTGTCGTTGTCATTGGCCACATCGGCACAGTGTGATTCTCCGTCTCTGATCCGGGTCACCGGACGGCCTCCGGTCACCTCGACGGAGGTTCACAGTAATGGCATCTCGACGTTTCTGCTGTTCAGAACCATATTCTTTTGCCGACTGTTGGCCAGATATTCATCCGCGATTCAGTTATGCCACCAGACACACTTCTCGCTGTATGAGATTATGTCATTCATATTTTGGGAAACTGCATGATCTACCATTAGATTCGGACACCATGACGAATCAGGACTCCCTTCCCGCCTCGGAGGATCGTTCGGCAGCTGTCGCCGTCACGGCCTTCCCTCTGTTCATCCTCGCCGGCACCGTCATCGCGTTCTTCGCTCCGGATCCGTTCCTCCCACTGACGGACTACATCAACCTCTTCCTCATGGTCATCATGTTTGCCATGGGATTGACGTTGACCGTCCCGGACTTCAAGATCATCGCCAAACGCCCTACCCCGGTGATCATCGGTGTAGTCGCCCAGTTCGTCATCATGCCGCTTCTGGCGATCGCCGTCGCCAAACTCCTGGGACTCAACCCCGCGCTCGCCGTCGGACTGCTCATGCTGGGGTCTGTTCCTGGCGGGACCGCCTCCAACGTGATCGCCTACCTCGCCAAGGGGGATGTGGCCGTTTCAGTCGCCATGACCAGCATCTCCACCATCGTCTCCCCTGTCATGACGCCGGCGTTGATGCTCCTGCTCGCCGACACGCGTACAGACGTCGACGGTGCGGGCATGGCGTTGACCCTCGTGCAGACCGTGCTCCTACCGGTCATCGGTGGGCTGGTTATCCGCACCTTCCTCAACAGGTGGGTCGACAAGATCGCCCCGGTACTGCCGTGGCTGTCGATCATCGGCATCGGTGGCGTGGTCTTCCCAGCCGTGGCGACCAACGCCGAACGCCTGGCACAGATCGGCCTGATCGTCTTCGCCGCCGTCCTGCTGCACAATCTCGGCGGCTACGCCCTGGGATACCTGACCGGCCGGCTCTTCCGCCTTCCAGAGCCTGTCAACCGCACCATGGCCATCGAGATCGGCACCCAGTCCGCCGGACTCGCCTCCGGTATGGCCGGGCGGTTCTTCTCACCCGAAGCGGCACTTCCGGGTGCCGTCGCCGCGGTAATGCACAACATCACCGGTGCCGTCTACGCGGCCCTGGTGCGCCGCCGCCCCATCCACGGACAAACGGCGGCACCAACCCCCGGCGCCGCGGCAGAAAACACCGCGGCAGATCAACCGACGATGTCGTAGCTGTCGGCAGTCACTCGGGTGGTGACACCGTCAGCCGTGATCAAGGCAGCGTCAGGCTGAGTCAGGTCAACCACGAACCGGTCGCCGACGCTGGTGACACTGCCGTCGTCCAGTCCTCCCGCATGGTTGACGCCCGCCACATTGCCCAACAGGGCATACAGTTCGGGGTCTCCGCCAGCACGGTAGGCGACTCCGTTGGCGTCACCGCCACGCGTAGCGTCCCAGCCCGCATGGAAGTTCTCCGCCTGGCACCCCCAGTCAAAGCCGTCGGCTTCCTGACCGTCGCGGAACATGCAGATCATGGTGTCCTGACCATTCAGCGGAACGGTGTAGTCAGCCATTTCGACACGGTTCTGCTGAGGTGCCCCGCCCTCGGGCTGTGCCTGCGGTTCGGGGGACGGCTCAGGAGATGGACCACCGTCGTCGAGAGGCGCTGCCCCCGGGGTCGGCTGCGGAGCTGATTCCTTCTCCGCGTCCCCATCAGGGTGCTGTTCGCGCGTCATGTCGCCGGAAAGTGCGGCATCATCCGGGTCCGCTGTGACAGCTCCGCCACTGCCCTGCGCCTCATCGACGCCTGCTCCGTCATTGTCACAGGCGGTGAGGAAAAGCCCGGCGGCGGTCACTACAGCGAGCCCTGCCGCGGGCAGGAGCTTGACTCGTCGAGTTCCGATCACATCACGCACAGGGCTCATCTCCAGTATCTGTAGTTCACAGCAGTGTCACCACCACCGTGCCATACCAGTCCGGTACCGCGCTACAGAATGCTCTACGGTGCCGCCTCGCTACCGGCGTTTCGCTACGATGGAACAAATGGCGATGTCAGTCTTCCGGGACCGCCGCGGCCCCATCCTCATAGCGATCATGCTGTCTTCCGCTCTCATGGCGGTGGATGCCACCGTGCTGGCAACGGCAGTCCCCAGTATCGTTGCCGACCTCGGCGAATTCTCCCGCTACCCGTGGCTGTTCTCCGGCTATCTGCTCGCCCAGGCCGTCACTGTCCCGATGTTCTCGAAACTCGCGGACACCTACGGGCGCAAGCCAGTGATCCTCACCGGCATCGCAATCTTCGTCCTCGGGTCCGCCCTCGCCGTTTTCGCTCCGACGATGACCGTCCTGATTCTCTGCCGAATCGTGCAAGGAATCGGGGCGGGAGCCGTCCAACCGATGGGTCAGACCATCGCAGGCGACATCTACACCGTTCGCGAACGGGCGAAAGTGCAGGGGTACCTTGCCAGCGTCTGGGCCATCTCCTCCATGCTCGGCCCACTGATCGGTGGTTTGTTCTCCCAGTACGTGTCGTGGCGCTGGATCTTCGTGATCAACATCCCTCTGGGCCTGCTCGCCGCCGTAATGGTGTGGCGCAATTTCCGTGAGCACGTCGAGAGGACACGGCATCGCATCGACATTGAAGGCGCCCTCGTCCTCACACTCGGTCTGACCCTGCTGCTGCTCGGCCTACTGGAAGGCGGGGAAGCATGGGCCTGGACCTCGACGGCGTCGCTGGTGTGCTTCGCCGGGGGGATCGCCGCACTGGCATTGTTCGTGTTCATCGAACGCCACGCCGCGGAGCCGGTGGTCAACCTGCGACTACTCTCCCGCCGACTCATCGTGCATGCCGTGGTGATCTCAGCCGCGATCGGTGGGATTGTGCTGGGACTGACGAGTTTCGTGCCCACGTACCTCGAACGCGCCGCCGGCGCCACGCCCGTGGCCGCCGGTATCGCCGTCGCAGCATTGACCATCGCCTGGCCATTAGCCAGTGCAAACGCCGGTCGAATCTACGTTCCCCACGGATTCCGCGCCTCGATTACGCTAGGGTCCTCGATCGTGATGGTCGGTACACTCCTGTTGCTCCTGGTCGTAGGCCAGCAGAACATCTGGCTCATCGTCGCCGTGGCGATCGTCCTGGGGTCCGGGCTTGGTTTCACCGCAGCACCGAACGTGGTGGCTGCGCAGTCGTCCGTCGGCTGGTCGGAGCGCGCCGAGGTCACCGGCCTGACAATGTTCGCCCGCTCTGCCGGCAGCGCCATCGCCGTGGCGGTGTACGGCACGATCTCCAACGCCATCATCTCCAATGGCAGTGGAGACTCTGATCCCGCCACCGTGGTCGATGCGACCACCGGCGTCTTCTACGGCGTCGTCGGCGCCGCGCTGCTCCTGCTCATAGCTGCATGGACATTGCCGAAAGTGCAGGGCTCCCAAGACAGAGACACGTAGCAGCTAAGAGAGATCTCGGAGACATGCGATCAATCCGGACAGATGCCCCGCAAGTCAGGGCGCAGGTCAGCCTGATTGCCGCACCGGCGACAACGGCCCCAGAGCCACCTGCCCGCGGCAGTACGACATCAACGGCGTCGGCCTGTCGTGCACACACTGGCCCCCGTGCACCTTGTCCGCCACCTCCTCGCGTCGAACTTCCAGCGCAGCGGAACTGATCGCCGACCACAGGGACGTAGCAGTGACCAGGTTGCCGCAGTCCAGGATGAACCGGCTCCCACGACGGGTCAACGACACCGCGCCCGCCTCCTCGGCCTCAGTGTCCTCGACAACCAGCGGCGTCACAGTACACAGCACCTCATCAGTGACATCAGCCAGAGCAGTCAGCGCGGTGATGCCGGTGGTGGGTTCAGTGGTGTAGGTACTGGTCGTGACGTCCCCTCCTTCGAATATGAACACTGTATCGCATGACCCAGACATGCCAACGAAGAAAATGTCATCGAATCGAACCTGTGTTCTACTTCCGGACTAGCAGCCAGGCCGACATCCTGTCGCACCCCGCCCCTGTAATGGGCAGGCACCCCGACCGGAAGCTCAGGGATGATGACAGCAGCACCGGAAGAACCTGGCCCATAACCCCACGGGGAACGACACCTAGAATCGGACCCATGAAAATTCTGCGCGTCATCCTCAATATTCTCTGGCTGGTCACCGGTGGTATCTGGCTGTTCGTTGGCTATGTCGTCTTCGGCCTCATCGCCTGCATCTTCATCATCACCATCCCCGCGGGCGTCGCGTCGTTCCGCATGGCCAGCTACGCCCTGTGGCCGTTCGGTCGCACCGTCATCCGGAAGAACGGTGCCGGCGTCGGTTCCGGACTGATGAACGTCGTATGGTTCCTCGTGGCGGGACTCTGGCTCGCGCTCGGCCATATCGCGACCGCCGCTCTGCAGGCGATCACCATCATTGGCCTCCCCCTCGCGTGGGCAAACGTCAAGATGATCCCCGTGACCTGCTTCCCCTTCGGCAAGGCCATCATCCCGGACTCTTCGACACAGGTCATCCCCGCCCCCGGGTCCTGAGTCCGGGGTGCCTGTCAGTCCACCTCAGTGACACGATGACCTGCCACTCACCACCCCGCACCGCTCGAGCGAGCGTACAGGTGCTCCGGGCGGCCGGAACTGCCGTAACGCAGCCGTACGGTCACCACGCCGCGGCCGGCCAACGCCGACAGGCGCCGCTGGGCCGTCGCCCTAGATACACCAGCCACCTCAGCCACCTCGGCAGCAGACCGCTCTTCCGTCCCGAGCGCGTCGAGGACAAGGTCCTCGGTGGTGCTGCCCGCCGCCGTCACCGGTTGAGATGTCCCGTGCATCACGGACAGCGCTCGGTCAATCTCCTCCTGCTTCAGCGGATGGGGCGTTGTCATGAGCTTCCGGTACCTGCTGAACCGTTCCAACCGGTCGACCAACGACTGACGGGTGAACGGTTTGACGAGGTACGCGTGGACACCGGCCGTCAAGGCACGGCGAACGGTCGCCGACTCAACGGCCGCGGACAGGACGAATGCATCTGCCCCGCTGCTTCGTACCAGTTCAATCCCGTCGCCATCGGGCAGGTAGACATCCGCGAGAACGAGATCCGGCGACTGCGCAGCCATCGCCGCCCTCGCCTCGGCGCAGGTACCTACTGTCGCCTGCACGCCGAACCCCGACACCCCGGAGACGATGTCCGCATGGATTGAAGCGACACGGAAGTCGTCGTCGACGACAAGAACCCGCATGTCGCGTGCGCTGCGTGTGCCTCGCCGGGGGTCCCGCGATTCCGGTGGTGTGGAGTTCGACGTCATTGATGTCCCTTACCTTCGTCACTTTCATCTGTCATGTCGTCCGGTTCCGTCGTGAAGACGCCAGGCAGACGCACGCCGAATACCGCACCCTGCCCCGGGGCCCCACCGCCCGGGTCGATGACCCAGAGCACACCGTCACGGCGGGCCACCAACTCGCGGGTCAGCGTGAGACCAATGCCGTGGCCGTGGACGGTGTCACCGTCGACGTCGGCCCCGGACTGCTGTCTCCGGTCCGCGCTGGAGTCCGGGCCGCTGTCCAGCCCGTCACCGGAGTCAGACACCACCACGGTGAGCGCGTCTCCATCCTGCATCGCCGTCACCTCGACCCACGGGTGGTTATCCTCTGCCGCCAACGCCGCAGTGACCGCATTGTCCACCAGGTTACCCAGTACCGTGGCAACATCCTCCACCGCTCCCGGTCCGTCAATGACGTCGATAACCAGTGTCTCCTCCCCTACTCTCAGGCTGACTCCGCGCTCGCTGGCTTCCATCGCCTTTCCGCCCAGGAATGACTGGAGGAAAGGCTCGCCGAGAAGCTCGGCGCCCTGCAGGGGGAAATTCACGGGCCCCCGGTCGGCCATGTCCTGGAGGAAGGAGCGTGCGTCGGCCACCCGTCCTGCGTCGAGAAGGCCCGATGCCGCATGTATCCGGTTCGCGAACTCGTGTCGCTGAACACGGAGTGTGGCCCCCATCGCCTGCACCGTACCCAATCTGTGTGTGAGAGCAGCGAGATCGGTTCGGTCCCGTACGACAACGACCGTTCCGAGATAGCGCCCCGCCCTCGTCACCGGATGGGCATCCAGATAAAGCACCCGTCCACCAACGACCACATTGTCGAAAGACACTGACCGCGCCGTCGACGGATCGTGGCGTCCGAGTCCCTGGAGTTCCTCCGCGACCCGAGGCGGCAGGCCAAGGTCCCCCACCGACGTGGTGCTGGGGCCGTCTACACCGACCGGGCCAATGCCGAACAGCCGCGAGGCCACCTCATTGAATACCTCGAGACCGCCCTCTGCGTTCACCGACAGCACGCCGTCCTCCACCCCGTCCAGAACCGCCGACTGGTGACGGACAAGCTCTACGAGGTCCTCGGGCTGCAGACCGAGCGTGAGCCGCTCCCACCGTCGTTGCATCAGCACACTGGCGACGACACCGATAAGGAGTGCGGTCACTCCGGCACTGCCGACGCCGAACAGGACCAGAGGCAGGTCGTCGAAGACACTGGCCCGCTGAAAACCCACACTCACCTCCCCCACCGGTGCACTGTCGGAGACGTCGCGCGCGGAGTCGTCCGGGGCATACACCGGTACCTTCGCGCGAGCGGAATGCCCGAGGGTGCCTGTCTCCCAGGCGGTCACCTCCTCGCCGCGCAAAGCAGCCTCATGATCTGTGCTGACCCGCTGACCGATCCGTTCCGGGTCCGGGTGCGCCAACCGGATTCCGTCCGCATCGGTAATGACCACGAACAGAGCACCTGTGCGGGCCTCGACACCCGCAGCGAGATCGGCCAGGCCTTCTTCAGGGTCGCCTACAGGCACCTCGGTGCGCACGTAAGGGTCCTCCGCCACAGACCGGGCGATGGAAACCGCGGAGTTCATCGCCTGCTCTTTCAGTCGCTCGACCGACAGCCAGGCGAAAATGCCGGAGCACACCGCCACGACGGCAAAAACCGTCAGCAGCTGCAGCAGAAGAACTTTCGTCGAAAAACGCACGTCAGGAAGTCTACGGCACAGTAATCCGTCGCAGTGAACACAATGCGCACAAGTCATTGATTGCACACAAGATGATCTAACGCACAGAACCATCGTTATGTGTCGCCGATCACTTTAGGCTCACCCTGTCCGGTCAGACACACCTGAAGGAGTTGCGATGACCACCGCAGACAGTCTGCTGCTGGCGGCAGACTACAACCTGAGCCACACCCCGTCCGACGGTATCCTCGTCGCCCTCGGGTTCCTCATGATCCTCACGTTCATGGCACTGATCATGACCAGTCGCATGACCCCCATGCTGGCGCTGATCCTCGTGCCCACCATCTTCGGCCTGATCGGCGGTGCCGGTCTCGGTATCGGTGACATGGTGATGGACGCCGTCAAGGACATGGCACCGACGGCAGCCCTGCTCATGTTCGCGATCATGTACTTCGGCATCATGATCAACGTCGGACTGTTCGATCCACTGATTAAGTGGATCACCCGGATCCTGGGCAACGACCCGGCGAAGATCGTCTTCGGCACCGCCGTGCTAGCCGGTGTCGTCTCGCTCGACGGTGACGGTTCCACGACCTACATCATCACCACCTCGGCAATGCTTCCCCTCTATCTCCGCCTCGGGATGAGCCCCGTCATCCTGACCTGTGTCGCCGGCCTCGTCAACGGCACGATGAATATCGTCCCGTGGGGTGGCCCGACTGTCCGCGCCGCGGCTGCCCTCGGTGTCGAGCCCTCTGAGGTTTTCGTCCCGATGCTGCCGTCCCTGGCAGCGGGTATCGTCATCTGCTTCGTCTTCGCTTGGCTCATGGGCCAGGCGGAACGCAAGCGTCTCGGACGCCTCGAGACGTCCCACCTGACGGGGATGACGGGACGCTCCAGCGGGAACGGTGACGGCACAACCGACGCTGAGGCCGGCACGGGCGGCGGAGCTTCGATGCACACCTCCATGGCCGACACCATGCTCGACCCGAACCGTGCCACCCTGCGGCCGAAACTGCTGTGGTTCAACCTCGTGCTCACCATCGCCGTGATGGTGTTGCTGGTGGCCGACCTCTTCCCGCTGGCATACGTCTTCATGGTGGGCGCCGCCATTGCGCTGACAGTGAACTTCCCCCGGTTGAAGGACCAGGCCAACGAGATCGTCTCGCATTCCAGTTCCATCGTTGCCGTCGTCGGCATGGTGCTCGCCGCCGGCGTCCTGGTCGGTGTGCTGGACGGCACCGGCATGGTCACCGCGATGGCGGAGTGGATCACCTCGATCATCCCCGAGTCCCTCGGTGGGTACCTGGCGCCGATCACCGGCCTGCTGTCCATGCCGATGACTTTCTTCATGTCGAATGACGCCTTCTACTTCGGCATCCTCCCCGTACTCTCCGAGAGCGCGGCACACTTCGGGATTGAACCAGTGCAGATGGCACAGGCCTCGATCACCGGACAGCCGGTCCACATGCAGTCCCCCCTGGTTCCCGCGATCCTTCTCCTGGTCTCCCTGGCCAATGTCGACCTGGGTGCCCACCACCGCAAGGTGCTCTGGCGGGCAGTCGTGGTCTCCCTGGTCATGCTGGCCGTCGGCGTCCTCGTCGGGCCGATCCCGTTCCACGTCGGATAACCGGGTTCAGTCAGCTGATCTGGTCGAAGCGGACCTCGGACATCGTGGCGGTAACATTCACTGTCACCGTGTGTTCCGTGTCTCCCCGACCTTTCACCAGCGTGTTGTCGAAGGTGTCGCAGTCGACGTCACTCATCGTGAGCGATTCGCAGTTCAACCGGACGCGGTAGGACGGACCGTCCGTGGTCTCCGGGAAAATCATCCCCACCGACCCCATGGTGGTCGTCAGGTCGATCTCGCTGTCCTGGTTGACGGCCACCCCGGTGAAGTCCAGGGTCGGTGAACTCATCGTGTAGCTGTAGTCGCGGTAGTCGTCCAGCGTCCGGACGTTCTCCGTACCACCGGTGAAGGTGCCGGAGGTGGAGCTGCCGTCCACCGAGGTGATGCCACCCCACCGCGGGAACAACACCGCTCCCAGTGCGATGGCACCGGCGACGAGGGCGAGGATGACCGCGAGCACCGCAGCGACGACCAGGGCTTTGAGCCCGCGACGCTTCTTCTTCGGTTCCCCCGACGAATGCCCGGCTTCAGCAGGGTCGGGCTCACCGGGGTCCGGCAGGTCCCAGGCGAACGGCGCCGTCCCCAACGGGTCCCACGACGGGGGTTGGGTACGCGGGGGCTCGAAACCCGGCGCGGCGGCGACGCCGTCCAGGTTGATCGTCGGTGACGGCTCATCCGGAGTGGCGGTGGCGTCCGCGGAGGCGTCGTAGGAGGCGGTGGACGACGCAGCGGGTGCCGTGGGTGACGACGACCGGTGGTCGTCCCGGTCAAGCAGGCCTGCGGGAGCCACCGGCTGGCGTTCGTACAGCAGCCACCAGGCCACACCGGTCAGTGCAGCGGACACCACAAGGCCGGTCAGGGTGATACCGCCACTGAAGATACCCCCGAAAACCAGGAACACTGCACCGACGATCAGCGTTCCGATCGCGAGGGAGCGGTCCTCGCCGTAGCGAGGGTCCCGCTCCCCGCGGATCAGCACATCCAGCGGGGTTTTCGGGACCGTGTAGCGCCGTAGCACCAGGAGGGCGATGCCGTAGACCCACAGGCCGACGCCGCCGAGGAAGGCCGTCAGGACGAACACCAGCCGCACCAGTAACGGAGAGACCTGGTAGCGCACGGCGATGCCTTCACACACCCCGAAGAACCAGGACCTGGTCGACTGACTGCGCGGGAAGCGGACGGGGCGGGTCTCCCACATCCGACGGACGGTGGACTCGAAGGTGCCCCGGGGGTTGCCCGTGCCCGGGGTCGTTGACTGTGTGCCGTAACTCATGGTCCTCATTCTTCGTGGACCTCCAGCCAACCACATCGGGGATGCCCCGGATATCCACCCTGATCCTGCCGCTCCCTCCGAATCTCAGGGTGGTCCCCGATACCCTGAGCCGTCCGGTCCTGGCAGTCTTGGGCACATGTCTCACCTTCCAGTCCCGAACGGACGGTCCTCCGCGCGCCCCGGAGGACGTCCCGGCGCGCCGGCTCCTGACCTGTTCCGGGTCGCCGACGGCAAACTCATCGCCGGTGTGTGTACCGGGCTGGCGGCTCACCTGGGTGTGCGGCTCACCGTCGTACGTCTGATCTTCGCGGTGGCAAACACGGTTGCGGGGGTCGGCGTGATCGCCTACGGCGCACTGTGGGTGTTCACCACGCGGGTCGCGTCCGCCAGCGAGGCGTCCACTACCGCGGCCGTCTCTTCGGTCCGTCATCGCGGTCTGGACCCTGGTCTCATCAACCGTCCGGTGTCAAGGGTGGATCGTCTGCTCGTTGTCCTCGCCATGGTTCTTTTCACGGCCGGGGCAGCGACCAAACCCCAGGTTGCTGTGAGCGCTCTTCTGCTGGCAGGTGGAGTGCTCCTGGTGTGGCGGACATTCGGGCCGAACGCCCTCGCCAGCGCTCCCGGGCAGCAGGGGCCGCCGAGCCGGGTGCCGGGCGGCCTGCAGTGGATGAGCCTCGTCGGTGGCCTGGTGCTGCTGGCGATCGGCATCGGCTACACCGTCTTCGGTATCCGGATCGACGATGCCGCCACCGACGGCACCGGCGGGGTGATCATCCCTGCGCTCATTGCCGCGGTCGCGCTGATCGCCGGTCTCGTCGTGGTGCTGATTCCCCTGTGGCTGCGCCTGTGGTCCATGGCGAACACCACCGCCCGCGAACGCGCCGCCGAGGAGGAGCGCGCACGCATCGCCGCACGTATCCACGACTCTGTCCTGCAGACACTCACACTGATCCAGAAGAAGTCCGGCGAACCCGAGATCGCGCAGATGGCCCGTAGCCAGGAGCGGCAGCTCCGTCAGTGGCTCTTCGCTCCCGGCGAGTCCGTACGTACCGAAACCCTGTTCGGTGCGCTACGTGTCGCCTGCGGCGAGGTCGAGGACACCTTCGGCGTGCAGATCCGCCCCGTCATCGTCGGCGACGACCGGGACACCGACGACGCCTCGGTCGCGCTGTTGCTTGCTGGTCGCGAGGCGATGGTCAACGCCGCGAAACACTCCGGCTGCCAGGAGGTCAACGTCTATCTTGAGGTCACCGACGGCGGCGGAGTGGAACTGTTCGTGCGCGACCGTGGTCCCGGCTTCAGCGTCGAGGGCATTCCCGAGGACCGGCAGGGGGTGCGCTCGTCGATCCTGGACCGTATCCACCGTGTCGGAGGTAGCGTGGAGATCGACTCGGGGCAGTTCGGCACCGAGGTGACCCTGAGGTTGGAAGGACAGACACGGTGACGGAACCAGAGACGGGCACCAGGACGGATGCGGTGTCCGTGTACCTCGTCGACGACCACTCGATGTTCCGTACCGGGGTGCGGGCGGAGTTGACCGGACGTCCGGAGATCCAGATTATCGGAGAAGCCGGTTCCGTCGGTGACGCCGTCGAGGGTATCCGGGAGACCAGGCCCCAGGTCGTACTGCTGGACGTCCACATGCCCGACGGTGGCGGTCTGCAGGTGTTGCGTCACCTCCAGAATGGCGGGGACGCCGCTGACCGCGCTGATGACGGACCACGGTTCCTGGGCCTGAGTGTCTCCGACGACCCCACTGACGTGATCTCCCTGATCAGAGGTGGTGCACGGGGCTATGTCACCAAGAACATCAGTGGGCAGGAGCTCGTCGACAGTATCCTGCGGGTACATTCCGGCGATGCGGTGTTCTCCCCTCGTCTCGCCGGCTATGTCCTCGACGCGTTCACGGTCGGACCACCGGATGTGCCTGATATACCGCCGACCGATGCTTCAGAACCGGTGCCGTTGCCCGCCGACGCCGACCAGAGTGTCCTCTCGACCCTGACACCGCGGGAGAAAGAGGTTCTGCGGCTGCTTGCACGCGGCTACACGTACCGGGAGATGGCCGAGCGGTTGTTCATCTCGGTGAAGACGGTGGAGACTCACGTCTCCAACGTTCTGCGCAAGACCCAGCAGACCAACCGACACTCCCTGTCACGGTGGGTGTCCGACAACAGACTGGGATGAGCGTGTAGAAGTGGTGGGCATGAGTAACCAGAACTCCAGCTACTCCAGCTACACCGTCAACGTCGTGAAAGAGGACCGCGAAGACCTCGACGCCCGCGACGTCTCAGACGACACGACGGACGTCGAAACAGCGGGCACAACCTGGTGTGCCGCCGTGGTGGGCGTCGACGGTGCCGTCGTCTGGGGAGATGACTTCGAGAACCTCGAGACCGCGGTCCGCGCGAAGCTCGCTGACCTCGTCCCGGGTGAGGAGCCCGAGCTCACCTGGCAGATCGACAGCGGCGCCGAATCGTCCCGCCAGGTGCCGTTGAACCCGATGTGACGACTGTAACGACTGCAACGACTCTGAGGACGCGCATGGATCCTGCGACGATCACACTGACCGTGCAGCTGCCGACGACGCCGACCCGGGCGTTCCGCGCACTGACACGTTCGTCACAGCTGCGCCAGTGGTTCGGCGACGTCCTGGACTACGACCGATCCCTGCTGGTCTTCGGCGCCGGCCGGCAGCTCACCTTCATCTCGGACGGGACGATCGGGCAAGGACAGGTGACCGTATTCCGTCCTCCGTCGGTGCTGGAATACAGCTGGAACAATGAGACCCTGCGCTTCGACCTGGACGCTGAGGGGGAAGAAACCTCGCTCACCTTCACCAACACGATCCACGGTGCCGAAGCCGCAGTCATCGCCGATGCTGCAGGCCCCGAGTGGGAGGAGGCCCTGGACCGTCTACGCGCCCTGTTCATCGAGCCTCCCACCACTGTCGACTCTGGAGGAGTTGAATGACCGACCGTCCCACCCCGGATGAACGCCTGACCGACCGCTACGGCCGGGCACAACCGTGGTCCCCGACCGAATGGAACGACACGCTGGAGACGATCACCGCACACCGCTCGGTGCGTCTGTGGCAGGACAGGGAGGTTGACGACGCCGTGCTGTCGACGATCCTGGCCGCCGCGCAGTCCGCGCCGTCCTCGTCGAACAAGCAGACCGTGTCGGTGGTCGTCGTCCGGGACCGCGCGGTGAAAGAGCAGCTGGCGAGCATCGGCAAGAGGATGTCCTCGCATGTCGCCACCGCACCTGTTCTCCTGCTGTGGCTGGTGGACTTCTCACAGATCCGCTTCCACGCCGCGCAGGCGGAGCAAGCCGAGACCGGTACGCTCGGCGACGCCGAGGAGATCCACGGTGTGTCTTCCCTGCCTCCCCACGACCTCGGGTCGCTGAACTATCTGGATGAGCCCGTGACCTCCGTGCTGGACATCGGAATCGCCTCGCAGACCGCGGCGGTAGCGGCCGAGTCCCTGGGGCTGGGCACGGTGTACCTGGGTTCGATGCGCAATGACATTGGCACGGTCCAGGAGATCCTCGGCATTCCCCAGGACGTCGTTCCGTTCCTTGGGTTGGCGATGGGATACGGCGACCCGGAGGAGAATGCCGGGGTGAAACCACGTCTGCCGATGGAACTGGTCGTCCACCACGACCGGTACAACACGCGATCCGACGAGGCCGGTGCGCGGGAACGGGCCCGGTTGCTCGCCGACTACGATGCGGCACTCGCCGGGTATTTCGCCCGCTACGGACAGCACCCGACGTGGTCCAACCAGACCCTGCACCGGGTGTCGCAGAAGGCCGCCACGAAGACGAAACGCCACCTGATCCGGCAGTTCCTGGAGAAAGCGGGGTTCGGGCTGAAGTGACTCCCCCGCCATCGACATAGCAACTCCACGGGTCGGTCGCACCAACCTGTGGAGTTGCTAGGCTGCGGAGCCATGGCCCTCGGCGACAATCATTCCGACAGGAACAACGACCTCAGAAATACACTCACCAGCCTCGACGGCTCCGGGTACGGCGGTTACAAGCGCCTGCGCGGCACGCACCGGATCACGACGTCCTCAGGGACGCCGGTGACGCTGTCGGTGGACACGGTGCAGTCCGACCCGTTCGCACCGCCGTCGTTGGTGCAGGTCAGCGTTCCGTTCTCTGAGACAGGCCTAGCGGCGACGCTGCTCGACATCGACATCCCGGTGCGGGATCATCTGACCCGCCGTATCGCTACCGCCCTGCGTGGGCACAATCCGTCCGGCGGTAAAGGTTCCGGTTTCCTCGCCGTCGACACTCCGGGTCAGCAGGTTATGGATCGCAGCAGCGTCGTCATCTCCGTACCGGACGACCGGGTGACCGTCCGGCTCGAGGTTGCCCTGCCCGCACAGGGGCGGCGGATCCGCGGGCGGGCTGCGGCGTCACTGCTCTGCGAGGTACTGCCTGCCGTCGTGCAGGAGGCACTGCTGGATCTGGATGCCGCCGCGCTCGATGCGGTGGAGCTGGCTCACGAAACCTACCGGGACCAGGAGTTCCTGCGCGCAGCACTGGGCAGAATGGGACTTGTCGGCTTCGTGGCCGACGGGTCCCTCCTACCCCGGGCGGCAGGCAACTCCCAGCGCCCCCTCACCGAGGCCGTGCCCTTCTCATCCCCGGCATCCCTGCGGCACAGCGTGGCACTGCCGTCGGGACGAACCGTCACCGGCCTCGGCGTCCCGACAGGCGTGACTTTGATCGTCGGCGGCGGCTACCACGGAAAATCCACCCTGCTCAACACACTGGAACTCGGTATTTACAACCATGTTCCCGGCGACGGCCGTGACTACGCCGTCACCGACGGCGATGCCGTCGCCCTGCGGGCAGAGGACGGACGCGCCGTCACCGATGTCGACATCTCCCCCTTCCTGCATGATCTCCCCGGCGCGGGGTACGCCCCGGACACGCGGTGCTTCTCCACGACGAACGCCTCGGGTTCCACCTCCCAGGCCGCCGGACTGGTCGAGGCACTGGACTGCGGGGCGACGTCACTGTTGATCGACGAGGACACGTCGGCGACGAACTTCATGATCCGCGACGACCGGATGCGCGCACTCGTGCCGTCGGCGAAGGAACCGATCACTCCCCTGGTGGACCGCGTCCGCTCGCTGTGGGAGGACCACGGGGTGTCGACAGTGCTTGTCGCGGGCGGATCAGGCATGTTCATCGACGTCGCGGACACGGTGATCATGCTGGACAACTACCGTCCGGTCGACGTCACGGCTCAGGCGACGGACCTCGCTGAACCGACGGCAGGCGGTGGGCTGCACCGGCCTTCTCCACGAGCCCCGGGCCGCACGACATTCTCGTCACCGGGCCGCGGCGGCAAGGGCCCACGTCCACCACAGGCGAAGGGGCTGCGGTCGATCCGCGTCGGTGAGGAGTACATCGATCTCTCCGCTTGGTCGCAGCTGGTCGACCCGTCGCAGACCAACGCCATCGCCGCGGCCCTGCGGGGGCTGGAGTTGGACGGTTCCACCCCACTGTGCGACCTGGTCGATGCTGTCGTCGAACATGTCGGGCGCGACGGGCTGGACGCCCTCTCCGCCCACGGGGCAGGCCGGCACCCCGGGCGTCTGGCCGGTGTGCGCCGCCATGAGATCGCCGCTGCGGTCAACCGGTACCGAGGGCTCAGGACCCGAAAATAGGCACCTTCCCGGGGACGCTCACGGGGCGAATCGCGTTCCCGGAATGGTGCACATTTCCCGCAGGAATGCCCGGACGCCCCCGGGCAGCGAGGTTAGGATGAAGTCCATGACGACCCCAGCACAGATCCGCAAGGCAGCGCTCGCCCTCCCCGACGCCGTGGAGGTCGAGACGTGGGTTTTCGCAGTCCGCGGCGCACCTTTCGCCACTGTCACCCCGGAGAAGATCCTCCAGACTCCGGGCGGCGAGGACATCGCACTGGACGATGTCAACGGTATGGAGTCCAATGCCCTGGTTCGACAGGGATGGTTCGCCGTCGCCCCGGACGAGCTGGCGGAGAGGCTCCGGACCGCGGACAAGGCGGTCGCAGGACAGGTGGGTGACCTGCCCCGAGCCATCGGCACTCCGGCCACCAGGGCGCTGGTTGAGAGGGGGATCACCTGTCTGGCTGACCTGCAGGGTGTCGCGGTAGACGAACTGGCGTCCTGGCACGGGGTCGGGCCTAGGGCTGTACGGATCCTGGGGGAGTCGCGATGACGACGCCATCCGGTCCGTAGCAGATCTCACCCGCGTCGAGTTCGACACTGCGCCTGGCGTTAGGCACCGAGCAGTCCCACTCCCCCACCGTCATCGCCAGGGTGTTGCCACCGCCCTCGGAGTCACGTCGTTCACGGTAGTCGTCGATGACCTCCTGTGCGCCGAGGCAGGATACGGACCCTTCACGGACCTTGACAAGAGTGTTCCCGGACGCAGCTCCACACATCGTTCCCACCGCCACTGGTTCGTCGGTGTCACTGTAGTCGCCGTCGATACCCGCAGGACGGTCAGAGTTCTCAGGGGTCTCCACATGGTTCTCGTGGTCCAGGACGTCGCCGGTGAGCGTCATCGCGCTGTCGTCTCCACTAATGTCCAGGGTTGTCTCTCCGACGGAGCAGCTCAGTTCAACATTCTGGCTCATCCCGCAGGAGGCGTCTCCCACGGTGATCCGCTGGCCGGAGTCCAGAGCGGCAGGGGCAGGCGGAACCCCTTCGACCATCGTGTAGGTGATCCCGTCGGCGGTGATCCTCGCAGCGCCGGGACGTTGCCGCTCGAACGGAGGCACCTCGATGTCCGGAGCATCGTCCGGCACACGTCCGGTGCAGGTGACTGCGGCTTCGGTGTCGATGATGCAGATGCCCGTCCCCTCATCACCGGTACGGTAGTCGAACAGTGTCGTCCCGCCTCGCTCGAAGGCAGCCGGATCGACATCCTCAAAACTCTCAGACTGCTCCGCGAAGGTCGGTGTCGGCGCATCCTCATCCCCGGAGGAACAACCGACGATAAGGAATATCCCCGTCGTCACGACAGACAATGTCCTGATTCTCTGAAATCTCCTCACAGGAATCTGTCTACCAGGCCGGCGTATGCCCTGACCGTCAAATCCAGATCCTCGAGATGGAGGTGCTCGTCATGGGTATGCAGCTGGGCATTGACCTCGGCGAGCGTCCGGTCACGGGCATTCAGGGCGAAGCCGTAACCCACCCCTCCCAGCCGTCGACCGAATCGCAGGTCAGAGCCGCCGGCGGCGAGTACCGGGACCACCGCGGCGTCAGGGAAAAACTCCCCGACTGTCTGCTCGACTGCCCGGTACAACGGCGAGTCTGTCGTGGAGACTTCCGCGGGCTCCGAGATCAGCCGTTCGATCTCCACTTCCCCGGCGAGATCACCGAGAGCGTCACGCAACTCGGCATCGACATCCTCATCGCTCTGGCCGGGCAGCGGACGGATGTCCAACTCGAGGTGAGCACTGGACGGTAGGACGTTGATCGCCTGCCCGGCGCGCAGCACCGTTGGCGCGACGGTCAGGTGTGACACCGCGTCGGCATAGCGAGCCAGGTCGCCGAATTCCAGGTAGGCGTCGTCGTCAGCGCCAGTGAGCAGGGCGTCCTGCACCTGCGGATCGAACCGGAACGCTTCGACGAACCCCTGCCACAGCGGGTCTTGCGACACGGCGGGACGGTGCGCGGCGATGCGTCGGGCGACCTCGGCGATCCGGGCGACGGTGAAGTCGCGTCCGAAGGGCTGCGACCCGTGCCCGGCATCGCCGGTCACGTGCAGGCGTCGTTGCGCCGCACCTTTCTCCCCGACGACGACCACCACGGCGTCCGACCCGTCACTGGTGGGCAGGTGCGATCCTCCGGTCTCGGAGATGCAGTTACGCCAGCTGAACGCAGCGGGATGTTCCTCGGACAGCCACTTCGCGCCGAGTCCGCCGCGAGCCTCCTCGTCGGCGACACCGACGAAGGTCAGCGTCCCGCGGGGTGGCGCCCCTGCTGCGGCGGCGCGGGCGACCTGACGGGTGACCACCGCCATGGGGGCGGTGAGTCCCAGCATGTCGACGGTGCCGCGCCCGTAGATCTTGCCGTCGATGATCTCCGCGCCGAAGGGGTCCACCGTCCACCGTGCGGCGTCGACGGGGACAACGTCGGTGTGGCCGAGGAAGGTCAGCGGTTCGGCGTCCGGGTCACTGCCCTCGACCGTGACGATGATGCTGGTACGTCCCGGGCGCGGTTCCAGACGGGTGATCGTCACCGCATCACGGACGGCGGGGTCGACGGTGAAGAACTCCTCCAGGGCGTCGGCGTTGCGCACCTCCTGACCGGAATCGGGGGTGAGATCATTGACGCAGGCATTGCGCACCAGCGTCTGCAGCAGCGCCAGGGATTCGGCGAACAGGTCGGTACCGGTCACGTTGTCAGTCACTTCAACGCCTCCGGAACGAACCAGTAGTTGTCTTCGCCGCGGCTCTCCAGATAGTCGGCGAACTCATCAGACCGGTACGCCTCGGCGACGGCATCAGCCCACTCGGAATCAACGTCCTCGCTGCGGACCACCGCGACGAGTTCAAGTTCGGGTAGCAGTTCCTCCTGGAACAGCTGCAGCTCCGGGTCCACGCCGGACGCATACGCCATGGAGCCGGGGATGACAGCCCAGTCCACATCGTCGAGCCCGCGGGAAATGAAGCCCGAGTCGAGGGTGCTGATGTCCAGATTGTGGGGATTTTCCGCGATGTCCTCGGCGCTGAGCTCGGTTTCGTCGGCATCATCGTTCAGGGTCAACCATCCTGCCTGGGCGAGGATGCGGTACGCGCGCGAAGCATTCGACGGATCCTCGGGAATCGAGACGCTCTGGCCATCCGCGATCTCGTCGAGACTGTCGTGATTCGACGAATACAGCCCGGCCGGAACAGTGGGAATGGGCGTGATCGATGCCAGGTCCGCCCCTGCATCCCGGTTGAATGCCTCCATGTAGGCGGTGTGTTGATCCACGTTGAGATCGACGCTGCCCTCCTGCAGCGCAATGTCTGCCTGCTGGAGTTCAGTGAAGTCGTCGAAGGTGACCTCGTACCCGTCCCCCTCAAGGATCGGGACGACCCCCTCGCGGAAAAGCTCACTGTACGGCCCCGGGGATGTGCCGACGCGGATGGTGCCGTCCTCCTGTTGTGCGCCGTCATCGGCGCAGGCAGCAACGCTGACGGCGAAGCCGGCGGCCAGCGCCGTCGCTCCGGCGGTGCGCAGGATGTGGCGGGTGGTGATTCTCATGATGGTGGTCTCCTGGTGGTGTATGAAACGTCGTCCACACACCACACTAGACCACTCAGTCTATGCCGTTCCCGGAGGGGGACACCAGGATCTTGACCGCGGTTTCATTCCGGTTGATCAATGTGTCGAAACCTTCGTCCACCAACCCGTCCAGTCCGATCTTGCCGGTGATGAACGGCGACAGATCGATCTTGCCGGACTCCACGAGCTCAATCGTCTTCGGATGAGAGTTGACGTAGCCGATCGTGCCCCGCACGTCGAGCTCCTTCATGACCAGCTTGTGCATGTCGAACTCAGACCTGTGACCCCAGATCGACACCACGACCAGCACACCGGTGGGGCGCAGCGCGTCCATCAATGTGTCGAGGACAACCTGCACGGACGTGCACTCGAAGGCGACGTCCGCTCCCACGCCATCGGTGAGCGTGGCGACCTCGGCGACGACGTCGACCTCCGACGGGTTCAGGACGACATCCGCGACGCCGGCGTCCAGGGCTTTCTGGCGGCGTAGTTCCGAGAGCTCAGACATCACCACGCGCACCCCGAGCGCTTTGAGCACAGCCGCCGTGAGCAGTCCGATCGGACCAGCGCCACCGATGAGAGCGGTCTTGCCTGCCGGGGACGCCCCGTCGGCCGAGAGGCCGGAACGCTCGACAGCGTGGTAGCCCACCGAGAGGGGCTCAATCAACGCCGCCTGGTCCAGAGGAACGGAGTCAGAGATCTTGTGGATCCACCGTCGGCGCACCACCACGTTCTCCGACAACCCGCCACCGCGGCCGGCCAGACCGATGAAGTTCATGTTCTCTGAGAGGTGATAGGTGGTGCTGTCCGGGCCGGTGTCCACGTCGTCGGCAATGATGTACGGCTCCACGACCACGTGATCGCCTACCGCCAGGTCGTCGATCCCCTCGCCGACCTCACTGACGACGCCGGAGAACTCGTGGCCGAGGGTGACTGGAGCATCCTCGCCGGAGATCGGGTGCGGCTTCCCACAGGCCGGACAGAAGATCGGCCCGTCCAGGTACTCGTGGAGGTCGGTGCCGCAGATGCCGCACCATGCGACGTCGATGCGGGCGGTGCCGAATTCGAGCGGTTGCGGGTCGATGTCCTCGACCCTGATGTCGCCGCGGTCATAGAAACGTGCTGCTCTCATGGTGCAGTCCAGTCCTTCCGGAGAATTGCGGGACCACATGGGTCGGCGGCCCCGTGCACTTTCCGATGATAGTCCGTCCGCAGCGGTACGGGCCCCCTCATCGACCCCTCTCACCCCTGCCGTTCCAGACCGGAGGAAGAGCTACGGTGGAGATCATGAATGGTGTCGCGGCCGTGGATTTCGAGTTCGCCCGCCAGATGCTTCAGCGGGGCATCGCAGTGCTCTTCATTCTCGGATTCCTGTCCACACTGAACCAGTTCCGCCCGCTGGCAGGTGAGCGCGGACTACTGCCGGCACCGGATCTGCTTCTGCGCGCGCGTGAGATCGAGCACGAACGCGGACAGAAGATGCTGCGTCCCACTCTGTTCCGCTGGGCAGGCTACACCGACCGGCGCCTGGCTCTGGTGTGCTGGGCGGGTACGACGGTGGCGTTTCTCCTGGTCGCAGGAGTACCGCAGCTCGGTCCTCCGTGGGTCCCGATGCTGTGTTTCCTGGCCCTCTGGTACGGCTACATGTCCGTGACCAGCATCGGCCGGACGTTCTACGGATTCGGCTGGGAGATGCTGTTGTGCGAAGCCGGCTTCCTCGCTGCGTTCCTCGGGTCGAATTCACAACCGCCGACGACGGTGACGATCGTCCTGATGATGTGGCTGGTCTTCCGGCTGGAGTTCGGGGCGGGGATGATCAAGGTACGGGGCGGTCGGGAATGGCGCGACCTCACCGCCTTGATGTACCACCACGAGACCCAGCCGATGCCCGGTCCCTTGAGCAGGACCGCACACCTGATGCCGTCCTGGTTCCACCGTGGCGAGGTCGTCGGCAACCACGTGACGCAGTTGGGCTTGACCTGGCTGCTGTTCGTTCCTTTGCTCAGCCTGGCGATCGATTCACCCTGGCCCCTGCTGGTCGGGGCAGGCACCGCCGCGGTAGTGATCGTCACGCAATTGTGGCTGGTGGTCACTGGGAACTTCGCTTGGCTGAACTGGGCCACGATAGTGCTGGTCTTCTCCGCGGTCGGCATTCCCGGTTCAGGTTCGGCCGACGCCGACATCCCCATCTACTGGGTTGTGGTGACCTCGGCGGTCTTCATCCTCTACGTGATTCTCAGCTGGCCTGCGGCACGCAACCTGTTCTCCAGGAACCAAGTGATGAACGGTTCCTTCAACCGGTGGCAGCTGGCCAACGCCTACGGCGCCTTCGGCACGGTGACGACCACACGCACCGAATACGTCATCGAAGGCAGCGCTGACGGGGTGACCTGGCAGGAGTACGGTTTCCGCGGAAAACCCGGTGACGTCCACCGGCGGCCGCCACAGATCGCCCCGTACCATCTGCGACTGGACTGGATGATGTGGTTCCTGCCTCTGGGCGGGATCGACCGATGGTTCATCGTGCTGCTGCACCGCCTGCTGGAAGCGGATGCCCCGACACTGAAGCTGCTCGCACACGACCCTTTTCACGCTGCCCGTCCGACGGCGGTGCGGGTGGTCTCCTACCGTTACCGGTTCTCCACCCGCGACGAGTTCACCGCCACCGGGGACCGCTGGGTCCGGGACCGTCGTTCCGTCCTGATTCCTCCGATGACGCGCGGCTCCTTATACTGACGCTGCTGCCGGTCCTGATCTCCGATGTCCGTACGGGATGAAGGGGTAAATTCGGGTCAGCTGGCTTGATCTTCACTGTGTGTGACGGGAGTTGCGCTGACATGACCGTGCGCCGGTTGTGCCCTTCCACAGGCCAGGAAAGTGTGTAGTTCATGACGAAGAGCAACTGCCCACACTGCAGAAATCTGCTATCCGTTCGGCGTATAAGAAGCTGGCCATGGGCTCATCCCCGCTGGCGCGGGGATGAGCCCACCGGATGTCCTCTAGCGCCGCCACCGTCGCCGTACTCCCCGCGCCAGCGGGGAGGAATCGAAAGTGTGTCACGAGGGGATCTGGCGGCGAAAACCTCGTCCTCGGAGCCAGCCGTCAGGCACTTAACTACCGATCCCCGTGCACGCCGGTGACGTCGCCGCCGCTGCGATCAGCCCTGCCGACAGGCCGTCGATGTAGCGCTCCTTCTCGGCAGCGGTGAGTCCGTCAGCTCCCCCGCCGGTGGCGCTGCCGAATTCATTGTAGATCCACGGTGTCTCCGCGATCAGGGAGATCACGGGAAGGTTGCCCTCCCACAACGGCTCCCGCCCGCTAAAGGAGTTGTCACGCACCGGAACTTCCCCGCCTTCGAGCACCGACCGTGCACCGGCAACGACGCCGGACAGCCGCTGCGATTCCGCGGCCATCTGCGGATCGTCAAAGGTGACGGTGCGGTGCTCACCACCGGCGTCCGTCCCCGCACGGTATCCGCCCTGACGTTGCGGGAAGATCGCCGACTGCTCAGCGCCCGAGGTTGTGTGGATAGACACTCCCATGAACGTGCCGGCAGCCGATGCCCGGTCAACGCGCTCGCGGTAGGTCACGTCATCGTCGACAGACGACTTCAGCACCTCCGTGCCGATCCCTACGAGGGCGAGCCGCGATTCGACGGCACGGGTGATCTCGAGAGCGTCGGCGTCCTCATCGCCATTGGGGTAGTCAATCATGCGGACGCCGGTAACCGGGTCGAACTCGTCGGTGTCTTCTCCGTTATGGCCGGGATCCAGGGCGATGACACATCGAGGGCCAGCGCTGCTTCCCGCTGACGACCCCGGCAGAGAGGACTGAGCGTGAGCGCTGGTCACCGAACAGACAGCGACTCCGGCGACGGCGACGAGGGCGGCGGAGACTACACGGCGGGAGTGGCCCCCCCAGGGAAGAATACTGCATAGGGAAAGTATAACGCACAGCTAAATCTGTGCTTACACTCATATCGATCGACGACCCGTCGTCGGCTACGCCGTCCCCCGGGCGAAGGCCTGTTCGATGATCTCAAGCACCCGGACCGCGTCCGCCGGATCGACCGGCAGTGGACCCGTGCCGTGGATGCTGGCAGCGAGGCCCCGGTAGAAGTCAGAGTAATCACCCACCAGCGTCTCGACCTGCCGGGACCGCTCCCCGACACTCACCGTGCCCCAGTTCGCGGACGTCGTTGTCCCGTAACCGGGGTCCCCGGGACGCACACCGTCCTTCAGCGCCTGTTCCTGGCCGTCAATTCCCCAGCTGGTGTACCCGGCCTCTGATCCGACGACCTGGAACCGTGGGCCCAGGTTCGGACGTACCGCACTCATCCACAGGTGGGAGCGGACCCCGGAAGTATGGCGCAAGGCGAGGAACGCGTCATCCTCGGAGTTGGTCTGCCTGCGACGCTGGTCGATCTCGACGTGCATGTCGAACTCACCGTTGGTCGACGCCACGGGACCGAACAGTTGGAGCGCCTGGTCGATAATGTGGGATCCGAGGTCGTAGAGCACTCCGGCACCGTCCGCAGGGGTGCCTGCGGTCTTCCAGGAGTCCCGTGGGACGGGCTGCCACTTCTCGAAGCGTGACTCGAAGCGACGCACCTCCCCCAGTGCACCGTCGTCGACAAGTGAACGAACGGTCCGGAAGTCGCCGTCCCACCGTCGGTTCTGGAAGACGGTGAGGCAGCGCCCCGCCCGCTCCGCACGCGCAATGAGGTCGCGGCCTTCATCAGCCGTGGGGACGAACGGCTTATCGATCAAAACATGCAGACCGGCGTCGAGAGCGGCGGTAGCCAACCCGGCATGGGTCGCTCCGGGCGTGCCGATCACGACGAGATCGAACTCGTCAGCGCGGGACCACACCGTCTCAGCGGAATCGAGCAGTTGGACGTCCGGATACTCCTGCAGCGCGTCCGCACGCCGCTGCTCGTTGGTGGTGACCACAGCCGTGAGGTCGAAGGCAGGGTCGGCGGCGATGAAAGGCGCGTGGAAGATGCGTCCGGACAGGCCGAAACCGAGGACAACGGTGCGGATCGGTGTGGTGTGTGAGGTGCTCATGTCCCCCTTCTACACGAAGACGGAGATCAGCAGCGCCATGAGTAGACCGAAGACCGACACCAGCGTCTGCACTGTCATATGTGTCTTGGTTGCCTGGCCGAGCGTCATGCCGAAGGATTCCTTGACGAACCAGAAGCCTGCGTGGTTCACCCAGTTCAGCCCCACCGACCCCGACCCGATGGCGATGACCACCAGCGACACGTAGGCCGACGGCATACCGGCGACCAACGGAGCGAGGATACCTGTGGCGCTGACGATGCCGACGGTGGCTGAACCGGTGCAGAACGACAGGATCAGACCAATCAACCAGCCGAGCAGGATGAGGTTCATGTCGAAGCCCGAGACCACGTCAACGATGGCATCGTTGATGTCCGACGTCTTCAGCACGGAGTTGAACATGCCACCGCCCGCGATGATCAGGGCCACGCCGGCGACAGACCCCAGGGAACTGCCGAAAGACTTCTTCACGTCCGCGCCACTCATCTTCGCAGAAAAGCTCAACACGAATGCAGCGAACAGAACACCGATGAACATGGCGATGACGGGCTCTCCGAGAAGGGCAGCCGGAGTCTTCAGCGAGGAGTTCGGCGCTACCAGATCCACCACAGTCTCGAAGAGCATGAGGACGACGGGTACCAGAACGCACACGAATGCCAACCAGGTAGGCACGGGGCGCAGGACGTTGCCAGACTCTTCACCACGTCGCGGTTCCTCCACCGGGGAAGAACCGTGCTCACCACCGGCGTTACCGGATGCGGCGCTCGCGGACAACTCTGCCGCGAGTTCCGCCGGAGTGGTACCGGTGTACTGGCGCACCAACTTGTCCTCCGGCTCCAGGGAGATCCGCGGTGCGATGAAGTGACCGTAGACCGGCCCGGAGAGGACGACAGCCGGCACTGCGCACAGCAGTCCCAGCCCGATCGTCAGCCCGATGTTGGCGTCCAGACCGTTGACAGCGATGGTCGGCCCCGGGTGAGGGGGAAGCATGCCGTGCAGGCAGCTCAGTGCGGCGATGGCGGGGATGAGGACTTTCAGGTACCAGGTCTTCGGGCGTCCGGCGGCGACGTCGAGGCGCAGCGCGACGCCGTAGATCACCGGCATCAGGACGACGAGTCCGACCTCGAAGAACATCGGGATGCCGATGAGGAAGGCGACCGCCGTCATCACCCAGGGTGCGGTGCGCGGAGAACTGTGGTCGACGACGAGGTCGGCGATACGCCCCACTGCTCCGGAGTCGGCGAGCAGACGCCCGAGCATTGCGCCGAGAAAGACGACGAGACCGGTCTCCCCGAGAGTCCCGCCTGCGCCGTCGATGAGCGTCTCAGGGATATCCGCCATCGGCAGACCTGCGGCGACTGCAGCAAAGAAGGAAACAACCGTGAGTGCGAGGAAGGGGTGGAGTTTCGTACGCCAGTTGATCAGGAAGATCAAAAGGATGATCGATACAGCCAGAACCCCAACCAGATAAGTTGGTGAATCATACATGGAGGCCGAGATTACACCTGCCTCGAACTCCGTCCTGTACCACTCCCCTTCGACGTGTGCGACGGTCTCGGAGACGGCACGGTACCCAAGCTCAGCGGCCTAGCAACTCCAACAGACGCAACGCCGTCACACACAACGCACGCCCCTCAGGGTCTGTCAGATCCACCCCCAGCTTCCGTTCGACCCGGCGACGATTCGCCAACAGCGTATTGCGATGGACCCCCAATACCTCCGCTGCTCTAGTCTGCGTATCGGTGGACAGGAGCGCCTCGAGGGTCTCGAAGGCCCGCCGCCGGTCAGACGATTCAAGGAGGGGCCTCAGCACGGCAGTCACCAGCGACGGCCGGAACACCTCGGGCAGGAGACTCACAACATCACCCAGGTCGGGCACACCCTGGATTGTCACGCCAGGTGTTGTCTCGCGCCCCACTTGAATACGGAGGGACAGAACAAGATCTTCCGGGGTCTCGCACATCGGCCCCACGAGCACCGAGTCCCCGGCTGCGGGGTCCACGGACGGTGCCAGGATCTCCGGAGTCCGCCACCCCTCTCCTTGTCCGTCATCTGGCAGGACCATCAGCAGGAACCCTCCTACCGTCACCAGCAACGCCGACCTCTCGCCCGACGACAGGGCTGACTCCACCCGATGCGCCAGGACGCTGCGCCGAACTCCCGACCGGGACGCTATCCGCACCCCGCGCATTCCCTGGGTCGGGTCCACTCCTGCTTCTGACAGCTCCGAGACGACGAACGGCACAAGATCGGCATCCGGATGCTGGATCATTTCAGCGGTGCGAGTTGCGCCCGCCGAGCCAAGTTCCTCGAACTGGCGGGTCAGCGCCATGCCGAGGATTGCTGCGGCGGGTGTCAGGAGCACCCTCATCTCCCGTCCTGCCTCCGCGGGGACGACAAGCGTCCACGTCGTCTCACCACTGATCGAGAGGGGGATACTGAGCTGTCCCGTTTCTCCGTCCCCCGCTTTCTCACCGCGTCCGCCTGCGACAACAAAGCCTGTTTCGTCAAAGACCGTCACCGTTGTACCTGCCTTTTGCTCGATCAACTCGACCAACCGGTCGACACCCTCATTCCTCGAAGCGCTACGGGTGCAGACCGTGGCGATATCCCAGGCCTGCCGTGACTCCCAGTAGCGTTCGCCGGCGATCGCCTGATTCACGCTGTGCTGGAGATGAAGAAACGGCATATCGGCGGCGACAGTGAGCACAGGAAGACCGAATGACCGCGCTGCCCCGATCAACCCCTCCGGCACACGCGCGTGAGGTTGCCCGATACCGAAGGCCAGGGCAGGAACATGTGCACCGACAAGCCGCTCGACGTACGCCTCCCAGATGCGCCCGTCCTCAAAGTTCATCGCCATCCCCGTGGTCAACAACAATGTGTCCGGTTCAAGATAAGCGGTGGGATCCAACTGCTCGGCGGTCACCACCGTCCGGACAGGACGGTGAAGCTCATCATCCGACGACGGAGTGGCGAGCTCCAGGTTCAGCGACGGATCAGCAATCAGGTCGACAATCAGCATGAATCAATGCTCCCTTGGCTCGTCAAGGCCACTCTTCCTTGTGCATACTGCGCAAAATCTGGTCACCAGATAGTGCACTTTCGATATTCTACGCGTCGTTTCTCGGAACTAATGTCCATAACGAAGGAGGAAATGTGAGCACAACCACAATCAATGCAGATCTTGGCGAAGGTCTCGGTCTTCACGCATTCGGCAACGACGAACACTTGATGGAGGTCATTGATCTCGCCAACGTGGCCTGCGGTTTCCATGCGTCGGATCCGCAGATCATGGACCGTACGGTGGCCCTGGCCAAAGAGCACGGGGTCTCCGTGGGAGCCCACCCCGGGCTACCCGACCTCGCCGGTTTCGGTCGCCGGGCAATGGCGCTCTCCCCGCACGAGGTGGAGAACATCGTTCGATATCAGGTCGGGGCACTCAGTGGCTTTCTTACTGGCCACGGTGTCCCCCTCAACCACATCAAACCCCACGGTGCCCTCTACGGCATGGTCGGTCGCGACCCCGAACTGATGCGCGGCGTAGCCAGAGTGGCGGCCGATTACGGCGTCCCCGTTCTCGGGTTGGCGAACACCGCGCACAAGACGGTGTGCGACGAGTTCGGTGTGCCGTTCATCGCCGAGGTGTACGTCGACCTCAACTATGACGCAGACGGGACACTGATCATCGAACGCACCCCGGCGCCTGCGGTCCCGGACGAGGCGGCAGCGAGAATCCGCTCCGGGCTGACGCAGGGCGTCATCCAGTCGGTCGACGGTGGTGACCTTCAGGTCACCTTCGACAGCGTCTGTGTGCATTCCGACCCACCCAATGCCGTTGACGTCGTCCGTGCCGTCCGGTCCGCCATCACATTCTCATAACCACACCTGCATCCCCAGAGAGAGGCCCTCATGTCAGAGATCAAGTCCCCCTTCCCCGGCGTCTTCTACCGCAAGCCAGCCCCGGACAAACCCAACCTGGTCAACGTCGGCGACATGGTTAGCGCCGGTCAGACGGTCGGCGTTATCGAGATCATGAAACAGTTCAATGAAATCAAGTCTGATGTCGCCGGCGTGATCCGGGAATTCCGCGTCGACAACGAAGGCATGGTCAACCCAGGTGACGTCATCGCCGTCATCGAAGAAGAGTAGGGCAGGAACATGAAGAAGCTTCTCATCGCCAACCGTGGCGAGATCGCCGTCCGGATCATCCGCTCTGCGAGGGAGGCAGGGATCGAGACAGTCCTCACCGTCAGTGAAGCAGACGTGGACTCGGTGGCGGCCCGCCTTGCCGATGCGACCATCACCATCGGACCGCCGCCGGTCACCAGTTCCTACATCAACGTTGACGCGGTCATGGAAGCGGTCAGACGGTCTGGGGCGGACGCGGTCCACCCGGGTTTCGGCTTCCTGTCAGAGAACGCGGACTTTGCGCGCGCGGTCGGTGAAGCCGGGGTGACCTGGGTCGGCCCGTCGCCCGAAACGATCGAACTGATGGGAAACAAGTCCGAGGCCCGCCGGGCAGCGCGGGAGGCCGGTGTTCCGACCCTGCCCGGTACCGACGGCGCGCTCAAGGAGGGAGACGATGCCCTGGCCATCGCCAACGCAATAGGATATCCACTGGTGGTCAAAGCGTCCTCTGGAGGCGGAGGACGAGGAATCCGTCTGGTCAGCTCACCCGATGAGCTGCTTTCCACGATCGATGTAGCCCAGGCTGAGGCTCGGGCAGCCTTCGGCGACCCTGCCGTTTACCTAGAAAGGTTCATCGAGAAAGCGCGACACGTGGAGGTGCAGGTCATTGGCGACGGCCACACGGTGATCCACCTTGGAGACCGTGACTGCACGATGCAGCGACGCCACCAGAAGCTGCTGGAGGAAGCTCCCGCCCCAGACCTTCCCGACGATGTACGGGAAACTATCCGTGAATCTTCGGTACAACTCGCCCAGAATTGCGGATACTCTGGTGCCGGTACCGTCGAATTCCTCTACGATCCGGTCCGCCGAGAGGCGGCCTTCATCGAAATGAACACCCGGATCCAGGTTGAACACCCTGTCACCGAGATGGTGACAGGTACTGACGTCGTCGCCGAACAGATCCGGATCGCCGACGGCAGAGGGTTGTCTCTCGCACAAGACGACGTGAAGTTCGACGGCCATGCTTTCGAGGTCCGCATCAATGCCGAGGATCCCTCGAACAATTTCATGCCGTCACCGGGGACGTTGACTGTGGTGACGTGGCCACGCAGTGGGTCAGTACGGATCGACACCGGATTCGAGGAAGGATCAGTCGTCCTCCCCTTCTACGATTCCATGATCGCGAAGATCATCGTCCACGCCGACACCAGGGATGCCGCACTCACGTCACTTCAGACGGCCCTGTCCGAACTCCATATCGAGGGCGTGTCGACCACCCGCGCCCTCCTTGCGGCGCTCGCGACCACCCCTGAACTTCGCGAGGTCACCCACTTCTCAACATTTGTCGAAAAGCACCCGGAAATCCTGGAGAGCCTGTCATGACACGCGCGCGCTACACATACGGAGGGGACGAATTCCTGTTCGTAGAGGTATCCGAAGAGATGAGCCTCGCTGCGAACTTCACTGTCACCCTGATTGCCCGTGAACTCCAGGAACATCATCTCAACGGCGTCATCGAAATCTGTCCCGCCAATGCCTCATTGCTGATCAGGTTCAACCCGGAGGTCATCGCGCCCGGCGATCTCGAAGACTCCGTTCGCTCGATCGAGGAGAAGGTCACTGACTCCGCAAACTCCGTCGTACCGACGAGGATTATCGAGGTGCCGGTCTGGTACGACGACCCGGTAACGGCCGAAGTCGTCTCCCGCTTCAGGGAGGGCTACCACCAGGACCCGTCCGGCAACGATCTGGACTACGCCGCCACGGTAAACGGCCTTGAGGATGCCTCCGCTTTCATCCGAGCACACCACCAGTCACCCTGGATCGTGTCGATGGTCGGTTTCGTGGCAGGCCTCCCCTTCATGTACCAACTCGTCGACAGGGAGCACCAACTCGAGGTCCCGAAGTATCTCTCCCCCCGCACCGACACCGCACCTCTGACGGTGGGGCACGGCGGTTGCTTCGCGGTGATCTACTCCGTCCGCGGTGCCGGTGGCTACCAGATGTTCGGTATCGCTGCCGCTCCCATCTACCACCCGGAGCTCCAGGGAACCGATCAGGAGGACCAGATGATCCTTTTCCGGCCCGGGGACATCGTGAAGTTCCGGCCGGTCGAAGAAGCTGAGTACCGGCGGATACAACAGGAAGTTGAGGCGGGGTCTTTCCGTTACAGGCAGGTCCCGATTGACTTCGACATGGAGCGTGCCTTGGAAGAAGGTGCGGTCTACAACACCGAACTCGTGGAGGCACTCAATGTCGACGGACGCTGACGACATCAACGGAACGATCCAGGTCGTCTCGCCCGGACTCTTGACGACCGTTCAGGATCTGGGCAGATTCGGCTACTACCACCTGGGAATTCCTCAAGGCGGCGCGCTCGACGCCTGGTCTTCACGGTCCGCCAACGCACTCGTCGGAAACGACGCGCACGATGCGGTGTTGGAGTGCACCTACATGGGCCCCTCTCTACACTTCTCCCGTGACACGGTGATCGCCGTCACCGGAGCACCGGTAGCGACGATGGTGAACAACGAGCCCGTCGCGATGTGGTCGCGCGTCCTCGTTCCTGCCGGCGCAACAGTCACGTTCGGCCTTATCGAAGCCGGAACACGGTTCTATGTGGCTGCGAAGGGTGGCATCGATGTTCCCGTGGTTCTGGGTTCTCGGTCGACCTACATTCCCGGCGCACTGGGCGGCATCGACGGTCGGAAACTCGAGGCCGGAGACGTTCTACCTCTCGGACCGGCATCCACGCGCCCCGGTTTCCCGGAGGTTCCGGAGGAGCTCCGGCCGGAGTTCAGCACGTCCCAGAACGTCCGGATTCTGATGGGCCTCTACGATCACAAACTGACGGAGAGGGGGAGAGAGAATCTCCTGTCCGGTGAGTGGACCTTGACTCCGGTGGCCGACCGTGCCGGGCTGCGCTACAGCGGCCCTGGTGTGGAATGGCGTGATTCTCCTCAGCCCTTCGGCGCCGGTGCCGATCCCTCGAACATCGTCGACGCCGGATATGCGGTGGGGTCGATCCAGATACCTGGCGGGACCCAACCGATCATATTGCACCGGGACGCCGTCTCAGGTGGCGGATACGCCATGATCGGCACCGTCATCAGTGCCGACATGGATCTTGTTGCCCGTGCGACACCGGGGACCACGACCAGGTTTATCGAGGTGACGATGGAGGAAGCTCTCACTGCGCGGCGAGCCTATGCCGAACGGCTGGAGCGGCTGAACGAGCTCACCGGCCAATGACCTCTCAGCCCGCGGAGGGGCCACGGCGTCACACCGTCGCGGCGGCGAGGATCGACGGAATCACTCCGCCGGCTCGGAGTAGCTCAACTTCCAGAGCAGTCTCCACGGCTGCGGTCGCAGCGAACGACTCCACGCCCGACGCTCCCCGCCGATGGACGACGAACTGAACCTCCCCCTGCGGGACCATGTGGTCGCCGGGCAGTATGTCCACCGTGTCCCCCGCCCGTAGACCCTGCGGACCCGACAGATGGGTGTGAAGAGCAGTGTCCACAGTGACCGGGAGAATACCCATACCGATCAGGTTCGACCGGTGGATCCGTTCAAACCCGACAGCCAGAACGGCCCGGACCCCCAGAAGATACTGGGCTTTGGCCGCCCAGTCCCGGGACGACCCCATACCGTAGCGGTCACCAGCAACCACGATCACCGGGTCGCCGGCGTGCCGGTACCGTTCGGCCGCGTCCCATACGGGCATCCCCTCCCCTGTCGGTCCGTGCACCGTCCAGGCACCGCGTGACCCGGGGGCGAGGACATTCTTCACCGCTCGGGCCGAGAACGCTCCGCGGACCATGACCTCCCAGTTGCCACGGCGGGACGCGAAGACGTTGAGGTCGTCCGGCATCTCGCCACGGGCGACAAGATACTCCGCAACAGCACTGTCGGAAGGAATCGCACCGGCCGGCGAGATGTGGTCGGTGGTGATGTCGTCACCGAGAACCAGTAACGGATATGCACCTGCCACCCCCTCCAGAATGCCGACTCGCTCGTCCCCGTCATCCTCCGTGCGTGCAAAGGGCGGCGGCCGGAGCATCGTCGATTCCGGCTGCCACGGAAACAGCGGAGTATCCGGCACCTCGAGACGTTCCCACATGGTGTTATGCGACGCTACCCGAAAGTCTGCCGCGAAATCCGCCGGGTCCACGGCGGCGGCCACCGTCTCATCGACGACCGCTGCACTCGGCCACAGGTCGGCGAGGCGGATGGCGCGACCGTCATCGCTGATGCCGATCTGGTCCGTGGTGATGTCTGTGTCCAGGTCTCCCGTAAGAGCGAATGCGACGACCAGGGCCGGGCTGACGAGGAAGCCGATGTCGAGGTCCGGGTGGATACGTCCGGGAAAGTTGCGGTTGCCCGAAAGTACCGGACCGGGGACGATACTTCCGTTCTGCCGAGCCTGGCGCACCCGGTCCGGAAGCTCACCCGAGTTACCGATGCAGGTTGTGCAACCGAAACCCACGATGTCGAAACCGACGAATGACAGGTCCTCAAGCAACCCCGCACGTCGGAGATAAGACACCGCCGCCGGCGATCCCGGTGCCAGGGAGGTCTTCACCCACGACGGTGGCCGGAGACCGAGCTCCCGGGCGCGCCGAGCGACGAGGCCGGCCGTGATGATCAGACGCGGATCGGTGGTGTTCGTGCAACTGGTGATCGCCGCGAGAGCGACCGGGAAGGCGGGCATGGCACCGTCACCCCGCTCCGGGGCGACTGGACCGGTCTCCTTCGCCAACGCTTCCGGGATCCGCGAGACCGCGAGGTGATCCTGGGGTCGACGCGGGCCGGCGGCACTCGGCCCGACGGTATCTAGGTCGAGGGTGGTCGTCCGGGTGTACTCCGGCTCGGCACAGGGGTCGAACCACAGACCAGTAGCCTGGCAGTATGTCCTGACGAGGTCGATGTGCGGTTCCTCGCGTCCGGTCATCCGCAGGTAGTCGAGGACGGCGTCATCGACCGGAAAGAATCCCGTCGTGGCTCCGTACTCCGGTGCCATGTTCGCAACGACGGCGCGCTCTCCGACTGACAGGGAGGACACGCCTTCGCCGAAGAACTCGACGAACTCACCGGTCACCCCCAGTTCCCGCAAACGGTGGGTAATGACCAGCGCGAGGTCGGTGGCAGTGACCCCGTCCCGGAGCCTGCCGGTCAGCCGGACGCCAAGAACGTCCGGGATTCGCATGGTTGTCGGTAGGCCGAACATGACCGTCTCTGCTTCCAGGCCTCCAACACCCCATCCGAGAACTCCGAGACCGTTAATCATCGGTGTGTGGCTGTCAGTGCCGATCATCTGATCCGGAATCACCCATGGCCCGTCCTCCCGGATCTCGCTGGTCACCACGGTGGCGAGCTGCTCGAGATTGATCGTGTGCATGATGCCGGTCCCTGGCGGATTGATGTGGATGTTGGCCATCTGTGCCGACGCCCAGCGCAGGAAGCGGTAGCGCTCCCGGTTCCTCCGGATCTCCTCGGTGAGATTTCTCATTGGGGCGTCACGCCGGGCATAACTCTCCACAGCCAGTGAATGGTCCACGGAGATCTCGACGGGCAGTGCCGGTGAAATCGTCTCCGGAGAGTGGCCTCGCCTGGAAAGCTCATCACGCATCGCCACCATATCGACCAGAGCTGGGGTGCTGGTGGTGTCATGCATGAGGAGCCGCCCCGGCTGAAAGTGGATCTCCGCCTGGCTGGTCCGACCGTCCACCCAGTGGCGCAGCGCCGCGAGCATGGTGTTGCGGTCGTCGCCGGAGATACAGCGTCCGACATTCTCAGCGAGCAGACGAAGCACGACAGGCCATCGCCCCGCCTCAGGCCCCAGCAGCTCAGACGCTGAACAGAACCGGTGCGCTATGCCGTTGACGGTGATCTCTCCCACGTGACATCCACTTCTTCCCGGTCAAGTTACATCTTATAATCTATAGAGTGTAGCCGGATCGTCGCGTGTCCGGTAGCATTCCTCTCCAGTAACTCCCCGACGAAAGGCCCGGGTCTCCCGTGTCGACCAACCAGTTTCCCGGCACCTTCACCAAGAACGACTATGCCTACGCCCAGCTGCGCACCCTGATCCTCAGTGGCGAACTTGCCCCTGGCTCCCGCATCGACCAAGGGAAACTCTCCGGTGAGTTGGGGGTGAGCACCACTCCGCTCCGGGAAGCAATTCGCCGACTGACAAGTGAAGGGCTCGTCCAACTCGCCGCGCACCGGGACGCCCGGGTCACCGCGGTCAGCGCCGATGAAGCTATCTACCTCCTTGAAGTGCGTGAGTCCCTCGATCCACTCGCCGCTGGCCTCGCCGCCGAGAGGCGCACCGACGACGAGCTGGCCGAGATCCACGACGCCGCCTCAGCGCTTCGTCCCCTGACCCTTCCCACCGGGGAACCGGAAGAAGACGCATTACAGGCGCATCGCCGATTCCACCGGGCAATCTACACCGCGAGCCACAACCCTGTTCTCATCGACGAACTGGACCGCCTCTGGGACAAAGCGGACCGCTACCGTCTCATCGGCCTCCGTACCAGAGGCGACTCGCCGTCAGACGCGTCCCGGATCGACAACGAACATCGCACCCTCGTCATAGCCATCGACGACAGGGACCGCACTCAGGCGGACTCCACGATGCGCGAACACATTCGCAACAGTCTCGGCCATCGCGCCGTTGACATCCTGTCCCACTGACCACGCGACACCGCCCCCACGGTTCAACTGTCGTCATAACATTCCTGGATGGTAATCCTCCTGCGCACGATACTGCGGGGGTGAACGCGCTACACCCGGTGTCACCCCCGGATTCCACCCGTAGATTCACCACACAACAGCCAGCCTTTACACAGGTCAACGACAGGTAGTCGTGCGGCCCGCGTCCCCCTGACGCCCCCGTCCGACAGTGCCACCGGGCATCATCACGCGCTCACGGAGTGCAGATGTATTCGTGATCACAACAAAGGGGTATCTATAGTTCACCTCACTCTGTACACCTCGTCTACGAAAGGCCGCCGGGTAATGCCAACACCTCCCGCCGACGACCACCCTCCGTCCGACTCTGAACGATCTACGTCCTCCCCCGTCAAGAAAGCCGTCAGCGTGATCGCTGCAGTAGTCGGCGTCGCCCTCGTCGCCTTCGGTGTCGTCGACGCCAACAACTCCACCGCCGGCGCCAGCGCCCGATCCGCACTCACGCTCATCGCGCCGGCCAATGCCGGCGGTGGTTGGGACAGTACGGCCCGCGAAGCACAGCAGGCTCTGCGCAGCGAAAGCATCGTCAACAACCCGCAGGTCGTCAATGTCCCCGGTGCCGGCGGCACCATCGGCCTCAGCCAGCTCAGCCAGATGAGGGGTGAGGCGACGACGATGATGATCACGGGCATCACCATGCTCGGCGCCATCCACATCAACGGCTCGGGCATCGACCTCGACGATGTCACCCCCATTGCACGCCTGACCGATGACTACGATGTCGTCGTCGTCCCCGCGGACTCCCCCATCAACACCATCGATGACCTTGTCGACGCCTGGCGCGCCAATCCCACGAACTTCCCCTTCGGTGGCGGCTCCCTCGGCAGCCTCGACCAGATGATCATCGCCCAGATCGCCGGGGAGGCGGGAATCGACCCGACCTCCGTGAACTACCTTGCGCATTCAGGTGGCGCCGAACTGGCTACTGCGCTGCTCTCCGGAACCATCACCGCCTCCGTCAGTGGATACGCGGATTTCGAGGACCAGATCGAGGCCGGACGTCTGAAGATGATCGCGATCTCTGCGCCGGACAGGGTGGAGGGTATCGACGCGCCCACCCTCGTGGAGTCCGGCTACGACGTGGAACTGACCAACTGGCGAGGCATCGTCGCCCCGCCGGGGATCACCGACGATGAACGGGCGGACCTGGAGGCGATCGTGGACGAGATGATCACGAGCGGCACCTGGGACGACGCCCTGGAGCGCAACAACTGGACCGACACCTCCCTGATCGGCGACGACTTCGCGACCAACCTCGACGAAGAAACTACCGTCGTCGACGGTATCTGGTCGGACCTGGGTTACTGACGTAAGGACACGAGATGACTTCCACCACTTCACTGCCGTCCGACCGTCAGTCCTTCATGACCGGACGCGGCTCGCTCTACCTCGCCGGCATCCTGGCACTGTTCACCGCCTACATCAGCTACGGCATCCTCACCATGGATGTCCCGGACTCCGCCCAGTCCCCTGGCCCGAAGTTCTATCCGACCCTGCTCGTCGTCGCGACCACTGCCATCATCATCGGCCTGGTGGTCAACGCCATCCGCAATCCTGACATCGAAGAAGGGGACACCCGCTACGTCCCGCCGGTCGGCGAGAACCGCGACGAAGCCATGATCCAGGCTTCCGGCCGACCCGACACCCGCAACCTGATCATCGCCATCGTCAGCTTCCTGGTGTTCGCACTGGTCCTCGAACCTGTGGGGTGGGTGATCTCGGCGGCACTTCTGTTCTGGGCACTCACCCTGACGTTCAATGCGAAGAAACCACTGATCAAACTGGCCGTGGGTCTGGTCGTCTCCTGTGCGATCCAGGTAGCGTTCTCCATGGGCCTCGGTCTGGCGCTGCCGGCCGGCATTCTGGGAGGTCTGTTCTAAATGGATTCACTGTCACTCCTCATGGGCGGCTTCGGTGAAGCATTCAGCCCCATGAATCTGCTGTGGGTGTTCATCGGTGCGCTGCTGGGCACCGCGGTGGGCGTCCTGCCTGGCATGGGGTCGGCGATGGCCGTCGCCCTGCTTCTCCCGATCACCTTCACCCTCGACCCCACCGCGGCCTTCATCATGTTCGCCGGCGTGTACTTCGGCGGTCTGTTCGGTGACTCCACCATGGGCATCCTGGTCAACACTCCGGGAGGTTCAACCGCGATCGCGACCTCCTTCGAGGGATACAAGATGACGTTGACCGGAAGAGCGCCACAGGCTCTGGCGACATCAGCCATCGGCGCCTTCACCGGTGGCCTCATCGCCACCACACTCGTCGTCTTCTTCGCCCCGAAACTTGCCGAGCTGGCGGTGCACTTCGGCCCCGCCGAATACTTCGCCCTCGCCGTCTTCGCCTTCCTCGCATGCTCCGCAGTAGTGTCGGACTCCCTGATCAAGGGACTCGCCTCACTGATGATCGGCTTGCTGATCGCCACCGTCGGTATCGACGGCATCTCCGGCACCCAGCGCTTCACCGCCGGTGTCCCCGAACTGTTCGACGGGATCAGCATCATCGTCGTCACCGTCGGCATTCTTGCTCTCGGCGAGGTATTCCACACCATCTACGAGCGCCGCAGACCCAAACCCCGCCCCTCGGTGAAGGTGACCGGCAGCGCCTACCTCAAGTGGCGTGACTTCAAAGAGGCCCTGCCCGCCTGGTTCCGTGGCGCCGGTTTCGGTGTGCCCTTCGGCGTCATTCCCGTGGGCGGCGCCGAGGTTCCGACATTCATGGCCTACGCGACGGAGCGTAAGCTCGACTCCCGTCGCAAGGAGCCGCAGTTCGGCAAAGGTGCGATCCGCGGTGTCGCAGCCCCCGAAGCCGCCGGTAACGCCACCGCCGGTACAGCCATGGGTGCGCTTCTCGCTATGGGGCTACCGACCTCGGCGACCGCAGCCATCATGCTCGCGGCATTCCAGCAGTACGGTATCCAGCCGGGTCCCCTGCTCTTCGAACGCAACGCCGATCTCGTCTGGCCGCTGCTGGCGTCGCTGTTCGTCGGCTTGTTCGTGCTGTTGATCCTGAACCTGCCGCTCGCCCCCATGTGGGCGAAGCTGCTGCTCATCCCACGGCACTACCTCTACCCCGGTATCGCACTGTTCTGTGCGCTCGGTGTCTACGCCACCTCGGCGGCGATGACTGACCTGCTGCTCGTTCTGGTCATCGGCTTCGTCGGATTCCTCATGCGGCGCTACGGTTTCCCGCTGGCTCCGATCATGATCGGCGTGATCCTCGGACCGTTGGCGGAGACGAGCTTCCGTAACGCCCTGCTCTCCTCCGGTGGTTCCTACACTTCGCTCATCGACTCCCCGATCACCTGGGTGCTCTACGGCATGATCGCCATCGTGATGATCGCGGCAGGCTACAAGCACTACACCAACCTCCGCGCCAACCGCACCGCCCGACGCCACGCCCAGCGTGCAGCTGAGATCGATGCCGGTGCCCCAGACGACACAGCCGACCGCACGACGACCGGTCAGTAGGCAAGCGCCCGGTCCCGCACCGCGGCGATCTCCCGCGGTGTCACCCGGCAGCATCCGCCCAGCAGGCGGACGCCTGCCTCCAGGAAGTCCGGGACCGACTCCAGAAGTCCCGGACCACCATCGTTCTGCCGGGGAACCCAGACGCGGTGCGCATGATCCCACCGCTCGCCACTGTTCGGATAGGCGATCAGTGGCAGGTCGGTGTGTTCCGCCAACCGGCGGGCCCCGGCAAGGACGTCTCCCACCGAACCACAGTTCACGCCGACAGCGCGGATCGCGGACGACGATGACGCGATCGCGGCGACCTCCCGCACATCCGTTCCGTCGCTCAAGACGCCGTCGCTGCCGGGCTTCACCGTTACGCTCAACAACGCCGGAGTCCCGGCGCGGTCCAGTTCCCCGGCCAGTGCCTCGACCTCGCGGATCGACGGAACCGTCTCAGCGAGCAGGACGTCCGCCTCCGTGTCTGCGAGGATGTCGACCCGTCGACGGTGCCACGCCGCCAGCTGCGCAGTGGTCAACCCGTAGTCACCGTCGTACTCAGTTCCCCGGCCCGGGCCAGCGCCGTACGGGCCGACTGACGCGGCGATGAGCGCGTCCGTCCCGCACTGCTCCGCGGCAGCGACTGCCAACCTCACACTCTGCCGCAACAGCGAGTCCGCAAGGTCATCTGCCTCGGACGCCGCCACACCGGCCGCGAGGAGTCCGTCGGTGGTCACCTCGTAGGAGCAGGTCGTTGCGACATCGGCACCGGCATCGAAGAAGTCGCGGTGGGCGGCGGTGACCTCGTCCGGGTTATCGCGCAGGATCTGGGCGGACCAGAGCGAACCGCTGATGTCGTTGCCGCGGTCGGCCAGGCGGGTGCCAAGGCCGCCGTCGAGAATGAGACGGGGAAGAACGGGGTCTGTCATCGGGCCCACTGTAGACCTCCCCGTACAGTGTCTGCCATGACCGCACCGCCCGAGAACTCCTCCCTGCAACGCACCATGTCGTCACGACATCTCGTGATGATCGCGCTGGGCGGAGTGATTGGATCCGGGCTCTTCGTCTCCTCGGGCTACACCATCGACCATGCCGGCCCCCTCGGTGCGGTGATCGCCTACGGCATCGGCGCACTGGTCGCATGGCTGGTGATGACCTGTCTCGGGGAGCTGGCCGTGGTCTACCCCGTGTCCGGTGGATTCCACGTGTACGCCACCCGTAACCTCGGCCCTGCCTGGGGGTTCACCACAGCCTGGTTGTACTGGCTGTGCTGGGCAGTGGCGTTGGGCAGCGAATTCACGGCCATCGGCATCCTGATGCAGCGGTGGTTCCCTGATATCCCGGTCTGGGTGTGGTGCGTGGTCTTCGCCATCGTCCTGTTCACCCTCAACGCCATCTCCTCACGGGTCTTCGGCGAGTCGGAGTTCTGGCTGTCACTGATCAAGGTCATCGCCGTCGTGGCGTTGATCGTGGTCGGCGCAGCGTCCATCGTCGGCATCAACCCGCTGACGGACGATGGTGCACTCGGACTCGGTAACTTCGACACCCCCGACGGCCTGCTCCCCACCGGCATCGGCGGCATCCTGATCACCACCCTGGCCGTGTTCTACGCTTTCTCCGGTACCGAGCTGATCGGCGTCGCCGCCGGGGAGACGAAGGACCCGGAGAAGACGATTCCGCGGGCGATCCGTACCGCCGTCCTACGGCTGACCGTCTTCTTCATCGGTGCGATCGCCGTCATCGCGACAATCATCCCCTACTCCCGGGCGGGGTTGGACGAAAGTCCCTTCGTCACCGTCTTTGATGTCGTGGGACTACCGAGCATGGGTGACGTGATGAACTTCGTGATCATCACTGCGCTCCTGTCCGCAGGCAACTCCGGATTATTCTCCTGCACCCGCATGCTGCATTCCCTGGCATCCGAAGGGCAGGCGCCGAAAGCGCTGGCACGGACGACGGGACGCGGCATCCCGATGCTGGCACTGTGCGTATCCATGCTCGGTGGTCTGGCCTCACTGCTGTCCAGTGTCGTCGCTCCAGGGAGCCTGTTCATCGCCCTGGTGTCGGTAGCCGGGTTCGCGGTAGTCGCGGTGTGGATCGCCATCGCCGCCTCCCAGATCGCTTTCCGTCGCCGCTTCACCGCCGCGGGTGGACGCGTCGCCGACCTCGCGTACCACTCACCCCTGTTTCCCTGGGTACCCGGTGCGGCGTTGGTGCTGCTGGTGATCTCCCTGATCGGGGTAGGATTCGATCCCTCACAGCGTGCGTCGCTGTACTTCGGCGTGCCATTCACGGTGGCGTGCCTTGCGTACTACCGCTGGCGGCACGGCCCCGGAGTATTCCGCCCGGCAACCATTGCAACCACGGCAACCACATAGTCTTGGTAGCGTGAACGGATGTCCTCTCCGTCGGCCCGGTCACGAGCCCTGGACCTGGTTGCCGCCGTGCGCGACCATCCGGATCAGCGCCGCGCATTGATGATGTCCCTGTACGAGGATTCCTCACGCGAACGTCCTCCCCGCCTTCCGTACCGACGGGCGGCACTGGCATTCATGGACTGGCAGGTCCACCGAGGTCTCCTCGACCCGGCCACCGGAAGCCCATGGTGGCGTGCGGTCAATGAGTCACTGCTCCTCGACACCGCGGAGGCCCGGAGCCTGGACTCGGAGCATGGCGCGACGCCCTCCTGCCCACCAGTCGGTCTCGGGATGGAATTCATCCGGGCCCCCTCAGCTCAGACGTGGTACCGCGCCCACAACGCGTCCGTCGTCTCCGCCTATCTCCGGCATGCCGACCTGGCGGTGACCGAGACTCGGGCGGAGCGGTTCTTCATCAACCTCGTACTGGTCCGCGTCCTGTACGCTCATGCCCTGGTGACGGCTCCTCGAATGGCGTTGGGGTGGTGCCACCCTCTCTCCCCGCTGCTCGGCGATCCCAGACTGGGGATGACCGGTATCTTCCTGTCCCTGTCCCGCGTCCTCCCTGACCGCTACCCCTTACGAGGCCCGCTTGAGGTCTACACCGCCGCTGAGCACAGCGTCGGAAGATTCCTCGACGTAGGAATGATCACTCCCCGGCTCCGGGACCTTTACGCCTGGTCGGCAGACGAGCTGCGGCAACCGGCTCTGAATGATCTGCTCACCGACGGAGTCCCGAGCTACGCCTGGCTCCCCACGGATTCGGCTCCGTGGCTGCCGACGCCGACCCGGTTGGACCGGCTGGCCCGACGGCTCCTTCCACCGCAGTCGGAATGAACGGGGATGCCTCAGCCGTCACCGCGCGTGGGGGTGCTCCCAGGGCAGAGCACGCTCCAGAACGAACCCGGCGCGGAACACGGCCTGTTGATCGTAGGCGTTGCCCACCAGTTGGATCCCCGTGGGAACGCCGCTGTCGCCAACGCCGGACGGTACAGCCAGTGCCGGGTGCCGGTTGGCGATGTTGAAGGGTACCGCCATGAAATCAGCCCAGTAGTGCTGACCGTGGTTGTCGACGGACACAGTGGGAGCGTGCGCCGGCATCGCACTGCGCGTCGTCACGGGGGTGACAAGCACACTGGCCCCCTCGAGCAGTCGTGCCAGGCTCCGCCGTATGTCGGATTCCCGGGCGAATGTCTGGTAGAGCGGCATCCTCGACGCCGCAGCCAGCGTGTGGTCGATGAACTGGACGATGTACGGCGACACCGCGGCACCGGAACGCTCGATCTGGTCGGCCATTCCGGGCGCCAGGGTATGGCCGTAGTGCGCCATCGCCACGGCCATGATCTCGCTGGTGTCCCAGCACGGTTCCCGGTACTCGATGGTGGCGCCGTTGTGGCGCAGGGCATCGGCTGCCGACTCCACGCCATCGAGGATGTCGTCGTCTACCGCGTAGTCCCCGAGCCGCCGGGACACCACGATGCGCTGGCCCTCGACGCTCCAGCCGCCGGCGGGTTCGGTGACTGGACCGAAGGGCACGCTGTGCGGATCGTCGGGATGCTGGCCGGCGATGATGTTGTGCATCATCAGCGTGTCCCCCACTGTACGGGCCATCGCGGAATCACTGCGGTACCAGTCCATGGTCGAAGGGTGTAGTCCGGGGACGACACCGTAGGGCGCCTTGTACCCGACGACACCGCAGAAGGACGCCGGGATCCGGGTGGATCCTCCGATGTCCGATCCCGTAGCCAGTGGCGCGTACCCGGCGGCTAATGCCGCCCCCGATCCACCGGACGATCCACCGGGTGTGCAGTCCAGGTTGTAGGGGTTGCGAGTGACACCGTGTGCCAGGGACTCCGTCATCGTAGCTGCGCAGAATTCGGGGTTCGTGGTCCGGGCGATCGGGATCGCCCCGGCGGCGCGCAGCCGGGCGACGACCGGATGATCACGATCAGCGCGTACAGCGGTCGCGGGCACCGCCTGGTCCACCCGGTGCCCGGCAAGCGCGTGCTTCTCCTTGACCAGGACCGGGACCCCGAGCAGCGGACGATGCCGAACGACGTCGGCTAGACCTGCCTCCGCGTCCCAGGTCGCATCCGCCTGTTCAGCGGCGATGAGTGCCTCGTCATCCAACATCTGTGTCACTGCATTGAGGTCGCCGTCGAGCCGGCGCACACGGTCCAGCTGTCCTGCGATGACGTCACTGGGGCGGGCGGTACGGTCGCCGTACCGTACCAACAGTTCCGCGGCGGTCCACGTGCTGTTACACGTGCTGTTATTCGACATCCGGCTGCACCTCCGACGGACTGGCGGACCGTGACCGGGAAGCCCGGTAGCGACTGGAGTAGGACGAAGGAGCGGAGCCCGCTGATCCCGGCGACACCGGCGGGAAACCGCGTACCGCGCGGGGGCTCAGGCGCTCGGGCACCTCCGGTCTGCTGGTGGTCGGCGTTGCCGCGGACACCATCACCACCACGGCAATATTCGCCAGGAGCCCCAGTACTCCTGGGTTGATGCCCCACACGGAGATCCCGCTGAAGGTGCACACGATGACGATCACCACGCCCACAGTGAGTCCGGAGAGCAGGCCAGTGGCGTTGACTCTGGTTGTCCTCGTGCAGGACAGAATGTTCACCGGCGCCAGCTGGGTCAGGCCAGCGTAGGTGAGCAGGTAGAGATTGGCCATCAGGTCCGGCCGTGCCAGGGACAGGCCCAGCGACAGCAACAGCACCAGACCAGCTGCCATACGACCGACCGTCAGCTGGCGGTGGTCCGATGTCGAAGCCGGCACGAGGTTCGATGAGATCAGCGTGGCGATGGACAGCACGCAGTGGGCGGCGGGGACGATGGCGCAGGAGATCCCGGCGATCAGCACGCATCCCATCAGCCAGCCCGGCAGTGAGTCTGCCGCGAGGGACAGGATGGCGGAATTTTCCTCCCCGTCCCCGACGACGACGTAGCGTGCGGCGTAGAACCCGATGACGATGGGAATGAACGTCGCCAACGTGTACAGCGGCAGCATCACGTGGTTCTTCGAGACGGCTCTGGACTTGTTCGCCGACAACACGGCGGGCCAACTTTCCGGCAGAGTCATCGCCCCGAGGCCGATGCCGCTGACGATGACGCTGGTGATGAACCAGATGATGCCGTAGGTGCCGGTGCCGGACTGGACGGTGAACAGCTCCTGCGCTTGATCCATCACTCCGCCGATACCGCCGTCGCCGACGTAACTGACGAGGACACCGGCTAGAACCACGACGAGAGCGACAACCATCGCCACATCCTTGAAGTAGGCCACGGTGGCTACGCCGCGAAGGCCTGCCCAGGCCACGAACAGGAGGATGAGGATTGTGGAGACCACCATGCTCGCCGTTCCTGCCGATTTGTTTCCGGTGGCGAAGGAGACCATCGTGCCGAGACCGACGATCTGCACCTGCACGATCGGCATGAAGAAAACCACACAAACCACGGCGACGACCTTCCCCAGTAGCGGGCTACGGAACTGGTGGCCGGCCATGTCTGCGTTGGTGTGGTAGTTGAAGACCTTGCCGAGCTTCCAGATCACCGGGCCGATGAGGAACATGCCGACATATCCGAGGACCAGGTACGCCGGCAGGTACGTGGCGGATACCCCTCCCAGAACGGTCAGTCCGGACATCCCGAGGAAGGTGAAGCTGGTGAAAATCGCACCGGCCTGGAGGAAGAAGGTCGTCAGACTACTCATTCCCCGGTTGCCGATGGACCACCCGGTGTGGGTGTTGAGGGACTGTCGTCGTCCCATGAACGCGAGGGCCGCGATCAGTGCGATCCCGATGACTGTCGCCGCGATCATGCGGTGGCCTCCGTAGTGGTCGTGTCCGTGTCGTATTCACCGGGAATCTCGTCGGCGAGTTCCGGTTCGTGCCGGTAGAGCAGGCCCAGGATCACGGTGGTGAGGATCGCCCAGCCGCCGACCCAGAGCACCATCACCGGTAGACCGAGGATCAGCGTCGGGGTGTTGATGAAGGGAAACACCGGTGTCAGTACGAGGGCCAGCACCGGGAAGGCCAGAAGCCAATGTTGTGGTGTCAGATGCACAGCGGCCTACCTTTCTGCGGAATGGAGGGGTTCGCCAGGGGCGACGTCATCGAGAGCTCCGTCAAGAAGTCTGGTGACGACACCGGTGAGTACGTCGAGACCTCGGAGCATGTCATCATCGGTGGAGAATTCACGTTCGCAGTGCGATACCCCACCGACGGACGGGATGAACATCATCACCGACGGCGCGATCCGGTTCATCGCCACCGAGTCGTGGCCGGCCATAGTCTCCAATCTGCGTACGTCCACACCGACGTCCGCGGCAGCCTTCTCGGTCAGCTCGACTCCGGCGAGGGGGAAACGTTGAATGTCGCGGACGTCGAAATCCTCGGTACCGATCGCGATGTCCCGCTCCTCGGCGATCCGGGCGATGCCGTCGAGCAACGTCCGCCGTGCCGAAAGGACATCATCGACGGTGCGGGCACGCAGGTCGATGACAAACCGGACCTCCCGAGGTACGACGATCGGGGAGTTGGGTTCGACATGGAGTTCGCCTACCGAGGTGACGATGGACTCATCGTCGTAGTCATGGACGATGTCCTCAGTCATGACGACTATCTTTGCCGCGGCGACGAGGGCGTCGTGGCGGTCTGCCATCACGGTCGCCCCGGTGTGTGACTGCTCTCCGGCGACGGTGACGACGAGTTTCTGGGTGTACCAGCTCTGAGTTACTGCACCGATGGCGGTGTCGTCCCGTTCGAGCAGACGGCCCTGTTCGATGTGGATCTCGGCGTAGGCGGCGACCACCGGAGCCGGATCACTTCCCAGGCAGTCAATGGATTCAAGCGCCTCACGGACGGTGACGCCCTTGACGTCGGTGACGGCGAGCAGCTGGTCACGGTCCATGATCCCGGCCATCCCCGAGCTCCCCATGATGGACGGGGCAAAGCGCGCCCCTTCCTCGTTGAACCAGTCGACAACGGTGAGGTTGTGGTGGGGGGTAATCCTGTGAGCCCGGACATCACGGTTGACCCTGGCGGCCGCGTGGAGCGAGGCGACAACGCCGTACGTTCCGTCGAACCGTCCTCCCAGTGGCTGACTGTCCAGGTGGGATCCGGTGAGCACACTGGGCGCCCCCTGGAACCAGCGGTAGGTGGCGTACTGGTTCCCGAGGCCGTCGATTGTGACGGTCATCCCCAGTTCCCGGGCACGGCGGCGGAACCAGGCACGGACATCCCCGTGCTCCTTCGTCCCCGCCTGCCGGTCGATTCCTCCCGCCGGCGTGGCGCCGTAGCCGGTGGTGTGGTGAAAATCTGCGAGGAAACTCTCATCGGTGGTGTCTTCTGTCATGACCGCTCGCTTTCCCTGGTGCGGTTAGTGGGTGCTTCGCCCGGTTGTCAGTCGTTTTCCCGGAGCAAGTGTAAGCATGTGACTGTGATGCGGACCATAGTCACCGTGCACTCGGTTTCATCTCATATATTGTGCATCGAGCACATGATGCGAGGTCCAGAGGCCGAGAAGTGCCGCGTGCCTCTGGGCGTGATGCACTACATTGCCCAGAGAGCTCGGGGTACCGTGAGGTATGGACGTCTTCGATCTGGACCGTGAACACAGTCGCGACCGGTGGCGGTCACTGCTGGAGGAGCTGGCCGAACTCGAGGAACAGTTGTCCGTGGAGTTCATGGAACAGATTCAGCGTGGCGCGCGCTACTACGACGGAATTCCGGAACTGCAGGACCTGTGGGACAACGCGGTCCTGGCCTTCCGCTACCTCATCACCGCACTTCTCGACCGTCCGATGAGCGAAGATCTCGCCTCATTTCCCGCCGGCGTCGGTGCCCGACGAGCCAGGCAGCGGATCTCTCTGGAGAATGTCAGCTCGGCGGTTCGTACCGACTTCCCCATCATCTGGTCGGTACTGTTGCGATGCGCCCGGGACCGTGGCGATCTGGTGGTGCTTGCGCTCCACACCGAGGAACTCTGGAGCGTGGTCGACCGCTTCGTGGTGGCTATCCAACGTGGTTATCTCGACGAAAGCCTGATCATGGCACGTTCTGACGTGATTGAACAGCAACGGAGTCTGGCCACCATATTCACGGACACCACGGCAACCTCTGCCGACCTCGAGCATGCTGCCCTGGTACTCGGTATCGACAACGACGCCACATTCTGGGTTCTCGGCACGGCGGACGAGGACGACATGGGTACCGTCGCGGAACGTCTCGAACGCCGTTCAATCAGCGTGGTCGAACACGCCCGTTACGGTGGAGGCCTTCTCCTCGCCGGCACGGGCCCGTGGCTGGACGACGATGCCCTGGCCACCGACGTTCTCGACGGGATCCCGGGAGCGGCGCATCCCAGGCCCGTCACGCTGAGCGGTGTCGTCGCGGCAACGGCGACCGTACAGATGCTCGTCTCGCTCGGTCAGGAAGCGGCAACGCTACGACGGTCCTGGGCCGGGTTGTCGATCCGGCAGCTGGCGACTGTCGAGGCTGACTTGCGCGACGTCGTGCTCGGTCCACTCGAAGGCGTCCCGGACAGAGACACCATCGTCAAGACGGTACTTGCCTACGCCAACACTGGGTCGTTCGCTGCAACCTCGGCGGCGTTGTACTGTCACCGGAACACTGTTCTCAACCGCGTCAGGAAGTTCGAGGAGGTGACCAAAATTGACCTGCGCCACCCCCGTTCCCTGGCCCTGGTACAGCTGTGCCTCCTCCCGCCTGGCTGAGGTCTGCTCTCACTTCACGTACTGGTCCAGCAAACCCAACGCCTCGTCCGTGATCTGCAACCCCCGCACCAGCTCCTCCTCCGAAATCACCAACGGCGGAGCGACATGCACCCTGTTGAAATGCATAAACGGCCACAACCCCCGGACCTTACACGCCGCAGCAAACTCCACCATCGGCGCATTAGCCTCACCAGCAGCGTTAAACGGCACCAACGGCTCCCTAGACTCCCGATCACGCACCAACTCAATCGCCCAGAACAACCCAACCCCCCGCACCGCGCCGACCACCGGGTGACGCTGGGCAAGATCCTCCACAAACGGACGCACCACACGCTCCCCCAGGTCCCGCACCCGCTCCAGGACCCCGTCGTCCTCCATCACACGCAACGACTCAACACCCACGGCACACGCCAACGGATGCCCCGAATACGTCAACCCACCCGGGAACGCCCGATGTGCGAAGGTTTCCCGGATCGCATCACTGATCACCACACCACCCAACGGCACATACCCCGAATTCACCCCCTTGGCGAAGCTGATCAGATCCGGTGTGACATCCCAGTTATCCACCGCGAACCACTGCCCGGTCCGACCGAACCCGGCCATGACCTCATCAGCGATATATACGATGCCATAGCGGTCACAGATCTCCCGCACACCAGCCAGATACCCCGGAGGAGGCACGAGAATACCGTTAGTGCCCACCACGGTCTCCATGATGATCGCCGCAATCGTACCCGCACCCTCCAGAATGATCTGCTGCTCCAACTGCTCCAGAGCCCGATCCGACTCCTCCTGCGGACTGGAGGAATAGAACGGCGAACGGTAATCATACGGCCCGAAGAAATGCACCACCGACGAATCCGACGGCTCATTAGCCCACCGCCGCGGATCCCCGGTCATACTGATCGCCGTCGACGTCGACCCGTGATACGAACGGTACATACTCATCACCTTGCGTCGCCCGGTATGCACCCGCGCCATACGCACCGCATTCTCATTGGCCTCAGCACCACCATTGGTGAAGAACACGTGGTTGAGATCCCCCGGCGCCACCGCCGCGATCATCGCCGCCAGCTGCGACCGGGCGTCATTGGCAAACGCCGGGGCAACCGTGACCAACCGGTCAGCCTGATCCTTAATCGCCGACACCAACCGCGGATGCTGATGGCCCAGATTGGTGTACACCAGCTGCGAGGCGAAATCGAGATAGTCATTGCCCTCATAGTCAGTGAACACCGCCCCCGAGGCAGACTTCACCGGCACCGGGGCGATCTCATCCTGGGCCGACCAGGAATGAAACACATGGGCCTTGTCCATCGCCCGGATCTCAGCACCGGTGGTCGGACGGGACGGAAACACACTCATCACACTCACACTCACTCTCTGTAGCGACCAGGCACTAGTTGGTGGGGAACCCCAGATTGATCTGCGACTCACTCGGCAGCGGCCAGCGTTCGGTGACCACCTTGCGCCGGGTGTAGAAGTTGAAGGACTCCGGGCCGTACATGTGGGTGTCACCGAACAGCGAGTCCTTCCACCCACCGAAAGAAAACGCCCCGATCGGCACCGGGATCGGCACATTGATACCGACCATGCCCACCTCGATATCGAAGGTGAACTGCCGGGCCGTGCGCCCGTCGCGGGTGAACATCGCCGTACCGTTGGCGTACCGGCTGGAGTTGATCAACGCCACCGCCTCGTCGTAGGACTCCACCCGCACCACCGACAGCACGGGTCCGAAAATCTCCTCGTCATATACCGCCATACCCGGGGTCACGTTGTCGACCAGCGTCGGACCGGTGAAAAAGCCCTCCGCCGGCAGATCATGCTCGCGCCCATCCACCACCACCGTGGCATCCTGCTCAGCGGCGCCGGCGACGATGGACTCAATCCGGTCCCGCGACACCTCCGTGACAATCGGTCCCATGTCAGCGCCCTGCTCCACACCGTTGCGCACCCGGATATCCCCCATACGCTGGGCGACCTTGTCCACCAACTCATCGGCAATATCACCGACAGCCACCAGTACCGACACCGCCATGCACCGCTCACCGGCCGAGCCGTAACCCGCCGAGATCGCCGCATCCGCGGCCGAATCCAGATCAGCATCGGGCATCACGACCATGTGGTTCTTCGCCCCACCCAGGGCCTGCACCCGCTTACCGTTGGCCGCCGCAGTGGTGTAGATCGACTTGGCGATCGGGGTGGACCCGACGAAACTGACCGCCTTGATCCGCGGCTCCTCCAGAATCGCCTCCACAGTCTCCTTGTCGCCGTGCACGACATTCAGAATGCCGTCGGGCAGACCGGCCTCACGGAAGGCCTCAGCAATCCACAACGCCGCGGACGGGACCTTCTCACTGGGCTTGAGGATCACCGCATTGCCCGCGGCAATCGCGGTGGTGATCATCCACAACGGCACCATCGCCGGGAAGTTGAACGGGGTGATACACCCCACCACCCCCACCGGCTGGCGGATCTGGGAGACATCCACCCCACCGGCAGCCTGCTCAAGGAACTCACCTTTCATGTGGTGCACCAGCCCGGCACAGAACTCGACGTTCTCCAACCCACGGTCAATCTCCCCGGCAGCATCATCGAGCACCTTGCCGTGCTCGGCAGTGATCACCCCGGCAAGTTCCCGTTTGCGTGCGACGATGATCTCCCGCAACCGGAACATCACACCAGCACGCTTGGCCATGCCCGTCGCCCGCCAACCGGGCTGAGCGGCCTCGGCAGCATCCACCGCCGCTTCCACAGTGGACACCGAGGCAAACGGCACCTGCCCGGTCTGCTTACCCGTAGCCGGGTTAAACACCTGCCCGGTGCTCTGCCCATCTGTGTTCTTGGCCCCACCGATCAGGTGGTACAGCTTCTCGGTCATGCTCGGTCATCTCCTGAAATATTGGGGGACTGTCTAGGACCTTCTGAGTCTGTGAAACGGTCCTGTATTGGTCGTGTCCCCATGAACGCTACGGTCGGTTGTTGTCGACGGGAAGCTACTTTCTGTGGCACAGTTCACCCATGACTGAACAGAGTGTCCATCTGAGTGTGATGTCTCTCCGGGAGGCTCTGGCTCTCCCCGCATTCCGCGACTCCGGCGTACGTATCCTGCATGGTGCCGATAAACTCGACCGCGCCGTGCGGTGGGTCCACGTCGCCGAGTCTGCGCGGGCCGGACTTCTGCTCAGCGGCGGAGAGCTCCTGCTGGCCACCGGCTCCGGGTGGAACGAGGACGCAGTCTCCCGCCGTGAATTGATCAGCTCGTTCCAGAGCGCCGGGGCAGCGGCGCTGGTACTGGAGATCGGACAGGTGTGGGCGGCGGTTCCCGACGATGTTGTCGAGGCCTGCAGAGAGCTGGACCTACCGCTGATCACCACTGGATCGGAGATCAGGTTCATCGATGTCAGCGAGCAGGTGCACGCCGCACTGTTGCAGCAACAGGTGTCCCGGGTCGAGGCGATGCAGGAGGTCGCGGAGATGTTCACCGCAATGATCGTTGACGGCGTTCCCCCGCAACAGCTCATCGTCCAGGCTTCACGCCTGCTCGGTTCCCCGCTGGTGTTGGAGGATCCCGCACACCGGATGATCTTCCACACGGAAGGGATTCAACCGCCTGCCGACCTGCTCAACGAGTGGCAGAGCCGGTCGCGTCGATGGGAGAGCGTTCTCGGGCAGACCGGAACCCTCACCGAACCAACAGCCCTACCGGGTGAGGAGGGCCGATGCATTGATGTCACAGCGCGCGGCACACACTGGGGTCGGCTCATACAGATCGGATGGTCAGAGTCTCCCGCTGGAGCCGGCCATGTGCTACGTCACGCGGCAACGGCTCTGGCAGTCGAGCGTCTCGGCTCTTCGCGTCCGTACACGTGGGAAGATCTCCTGAACCACAGCGTATTGGACAGACTGACAGGCAGTCAGTTCACCTCGACAGACGGCATGGCAGCCGTTCTCGAAGCCAGCGGCTTTCGTACACGGAACCGAACACTACTGGCGATAGAAGTCCGCGGAGCCGTAGACGCCGCACGGGTGCGGGAGATTACCGCGCGGACAGGATGGGACGTTCTCGCGGCCCGGGCGACAGAACACCCGGGCCGGGTGTGTGCGGTGGTATCCGCCCCCTCCGGCGGAGACGTCTACACCACGCTTGCCGCGGCCACCCCATGGGCCGACGCACAGCAGGGCAACGGCGTCGCGCTGCTCGTCTCACCCGTCCGCCACGATGTCCCCGGACTGGCACGTGCGGTGCGCGCCTTGGCCCGGATCCCCCATGCCGCCCCCGGAATCACCGCCACGGGCACCACCGCCGTCGCCGCTCTCATGGACGAGCTCAGTGACGATGTACAGGTTCGTCACTTCGGCGACCGGCTCCTCGAGCCGCTGAGGGAGCACGATGCCAGACACAGCACAGATCTGATCCAGACGGTACGTGCGGTGGTGCGACATCCCACGTCGCGTTCCGCGGCAGCTGCTGAACTGCACCTGTCGCGAACGTCGCTCTACTCCCGCATCAACACAATTGAACGGCTTCTCGGCGCTGATCTCGCCCAGGAAGACACACAGTTTGCCCTGGGCCTTGCCCTCCGGACCATGCGGTGAAAACACCTAAGCCCCCTCCCGCTAGGATAGCGAAGTTCCGGCCTGCCACCCGTCGTTCTCAGGGGCAGGCTATCTGACGTCGAACATTCCAGGAGGCCATGTGGAGTACACCCCGTTCACGCTGCTGACAGATGTCGGTTGGATATCGCTGCTCCTGGTCATCGGTAACCTACTGCGCCGACATGTGCCCGTCTTCCGTTCACTGCTACTGCCCAGTCCCATCACCGCCGGACTCCTGGGCCTGCTCCTCGGGCCACAGGTCCTCGGCGTCATCGGGCTGTCAGACGCCATGGGCGATTACACGACCTTGCTGATCGCGTTGGTCTTCGCCGCCATGCCCTACTCCATGCGTTTCGACCGGTCGGTACGGCGTGGCGCCAAGACAATGTGGTCGTTCTCGACCGGGATGTTCCTGGGTCAATGGGGTGTATTCATCCTCCTGGGAGCCGTACTGTTCCAGCCGGTCTGGGGGACGGAGGACTGGTTCGGCATGATGCTGCCCGTCGGTTTCGTCGGAGGATTCGGGACCGCGGCCGCCGTGGGCTCATCTCTGGAAGCCGCGGGTGCCACAGCCGCAAGTTCGCTGGGTTTCACCTCAGCGACGGTCGGTACGCTTGCCGCGATCGTCGGTGGCATCATCATCGCGAACTGGGGTATCCGCAGGGGAAAAACAACCGAGCTTCCGGCGGCACTGCCATGGGACCTGCGGTCTGGTTTCATCGACAAGCTCAGTGAGCGTCCCTCCATCGGAAAGGCAACGACGAACCCGTCTTCGATCGAACCGTTGGCGCTGCACCTCGGCGTCCTGGTACTTACCGTGATGGTGGCCCACTACATCACCCAGGGGATCTCGCATCTCTTCCCCGATGTGTCAGTGCCACTGTTCGCGATGTCCTTCGTCGTCGGGATCATCGGTCAGCTGTTACTGCGGGCCGTCCGCAAACCGAACTACCTCGACAAAGATACCGTCTCCTCACTGTCCGGCGCTTCCACGGACTATCTGATCGCGTTCGGTATCGCTTCGATCGTGCCGGCTGCGATCGCCGACTACTGGGTCCCGTTGGCCATCCTCTTCGTGCTCGGCACCGGGTACTGCGTCTTCTTCTGCTGTGTCGTTGCACCACGCTTCTTCGGCGAGCACTGGGTGGAGCGGGGTCTTTTCGGATGGGGCTGGGCCACCGCCGCGGTGGCCACCGGTATCGCGTTGCTGAAGATTGTGGATCCAAAGATGAAATCCGGAACGATGAACGAATACGGAGTGGCGTACGTGGGATTCGCCCCGTTCGAAATCGGGATGACGATCATCGCACCAATGGCAGTCATCGCGGGCTGGACAATGGGGTTGGGGGCCGCCTCTCTGGTCCTCGCAGCGGCGATCCTTGCCGCGCCGTGGGTATTCCACTGGTTGCCCCACCACCAGCACTCTTCGCGTGTTTAGGGCCGGAACTTCCTGACGAGGAACAGGGACTCTAATGTAATTCAGCAAATAAACATTCCACCGCACCACCAGTAAAGGCCACACAGATGAGAATCACCGGAGCTGTACTCGAAGAAATCGGACGCCAACGCCCCTACACCGAGAGCCAGCCGATCACCATCAGCGAACTCGATCTTGACTCACCGGGGCCTACCGAGGTTCTGGTCAAGATCGAGGCTGCAGGACTGTGCCATTCCGACCTTTCTGTCGTTGACGGTAACCGGCCCCGCCCCGTACCCATGCTGCTCGGTCACGAGGCCGCAGGGATCGTCGTCGAAACCGGTTCTGTGGTCGATGACCTGGAACCGGGTGAACGCGTCACCATGACCTTCCTGCCCCGGTGTGGGGAATGCGACGGCTGCAGAACTGACGGACGTCTGCCCTGTGAACGTGGCTCCGCATCCAATACCGCAGGCACGCTGCTGCACGGCACCCGTCACCTGCACCGCCAGGGCGAGGTCATTCAACACCACCTGGGCGTGTCGGGGTTCGCCACATACGCCGTCGTCGACCGTGCTTCCCTGGTGAAGATCGGCAACGACGTTCCCCCGGAGATCGCGGCGGTGCTCGGGTGCGCCGTCCTGACAGGTGGTGGCGCGCTACTCAACGCCGTCCAGCGCGACGGCCACGAGTCCGTCGTGGTCGTCGGTTTGGGAGGGGTGGGGATTTCCGCCCTGATCTCTGCAGTCGCGGAGGACAAGGGCGACGTCATCGCCGTCGATGCGCTGCCGGAGAAACTGGAACTCGCCAAAGAACTCGGCGCCACATCGGTCTACACTCCTGCTGAGGTCGTGGAGCAGGGCATCAAGGCAGACCATGCTCTGGAATGCGCCGGGCACCCCAAAGCCTTCGAGACAGCCTTCGCTGCGACGAAGCCGGGTGGACGCACCGTCACCGTCGGACTGCCCCACCCTGAGGCAAAATCGGGGATACCGACGGCTGTCGTCACCGGTGAGGCACGCACCATCATCGGCAGCTACCTCGGGTCAGCGGTGCCCCAGCGCGATATCCCCACGTTCGCGGACTGGTGGCGCTCCGGCAAACTGCCGGTGGAGAAACTGATTTCCCGGACCATCCGGCTCGACCAGATCAATGAAGCGATGGAGGAACTCGCAGAGGGACGAGCCGTCCGGCAGGTCATCCTCTTCGACTAGGAGAAGTCACGTCTGGCTGCGGATCCGAGCTGCACCCGGCGTCTCGATGAGCGCGTGTGGCCCACCACACCGGCGCACACAGGGTCTACCTGTGTTCGGCCGCCGCTCCCCCTGGTGCCGGACCACGCGGCGTGTGCGGCTGCAACGTCGCACGCTCCGCACTCGCAGAACTCCAGGCGGCCGCAAGCGCTTCTGCCGAAAGCACTCCGGCACCTGACACACCCCTGGCCAACAACCCCGCACTACAGGCAAAGAGTCCGCATGTGTCCCAGGTCATACTGAGAGCACCATGGACCCGTAGAGCGGAGAGCATCACATGACCGACAACAAGACTTTGAAGAAGGGGCGCCTCGGCACGCCTGCGCTAGTCTTCATGATCATCGCGGCCTCAGCACCACTCACCGTTCTCGCTGGCGGGGCACCGACCACATTCGCAGTCTCAGGCCTCCTGGGACTTCCCGTGGGCTACCTGGTACTCGGGGCGGCCCTCATCATTTTCGCGGTCGGCTACTGTGCGATGAGCTCCAGGGTGCACAACGCCGGCGCGTTCTACGCCTACATATCCGAAGGCCTCGGCCCGCGCCACGGTATCGCCGCCGCGCTCCTGGCACTGGTCGTCTACAACATGCTGCAAGTCGGACTCTACGGACTTTTCGGGTTCTCACTGTCAGCAGCACTCGCCACCTGGACGGGGCTCAGTGTCCCCTGGTGGGTGGCAGGAGCCGCCGGATGGATCATCGTCGCACTCATGGGGGTTAGCAACGTCGATCTTTCTGCCAGGGTGCTGGGAGTGCTGGTGTCGCTCGAGTTCCTGGTCGTCCTGGTTGTCATGGGCTTCGCACTACTGAACTCATCAGAGGGGATCAGCGCCGACTCCGTCCTGCCTGAGCAGTTCCTGACACCAGGGGTGGGCGTGCTCCTCGCATTCTCCATCGCTGCATTCATGGGCTTCGAGTCCGGCGCCATCTATTCAGAGGAGTCGAAGGACCCGAGCAGGACAGTTCCGCGGGCGACCTATATCGCGGTCAGTATCATAGCGCTCTTCTACGCGTTGTCCACCTGGGCACTCACCATGGGAGTCGGCCCCTCATCGGTCGTCGACGAGTCACGGGAGTACGGCCCCGACCTGGTGTTTGTGTGGCTCGCTGACTTCTCCCCGCTGCTGTCTGACGTTGTCCACCTGCTTTTCGTCACGAGTATTCTCGCCGCCCTGGTCGCATTCCACAACGCGGCAGCGCGCTACTTCTTCGCGCTCGGACGCTCCGGGGTGCTCCCCCGACGTTTAGGAACACCGGGCCAAAACGGAGCACCGGTGGCCGGCTCAGTCACACAATCCGCGATCGGTGTCATCGTTGTCGTCATTTTCGCCCTTGCCGGACGCGGTTCTGAACTAGGAGAGCTTTTCCCGGTCATCACTCTTTTCACGTGGTTCTCGACGGCTGCAGCATTCGGCCTCGTTTTTCTCCTCGCCGTCACCTCATGCGCGGTGCTGGTCTGGTTCCGCCGGGATCACCACGGTTTCAGTACCTTCACCCGGGTCATCGCACCTTTCGTGTCGGCTGTATCCATGCTGATCGTCGCAATCCTCATTCTGGTTAACTTCGACATCATGATCGGCGAGGAGTCTCCCCGAGCAATGGTTTTCATCATGCCCGGCATCATTATCGGCGCAGGAGTCATCGGAGCACTCTGGTCCCTGCGCTTCCCCAATGAGACCGTAGACATGGATGCCCTTCCACATCTCCCAGAGACACGGTCAGAGCCACGGGAGACAACAACCGCGGCGCCGTGAACCGAACCAAACCCCCTTCAGGGAAAAATAGTACGTAGAAAGCCACGAACAAGGAGAACCCCATGAGTAAGAAAGTCGTCGTCGTAGGAGCAGGTTTCGCCGGTCTGGTTGCCGCGCGCGAACTGCAACTCGCAGGAATTGACGTGGAAGTGGTCGAAGCTCGCGACCGTATCGGCGGGCGCGCGTGGACCGATGAACGCATGGGCGCGAAGCTGGAGCTCGGCGCCACGTGGGTCCACTGGCACCAACCTCATATCTGGTCGGAGATCACGCGGTACGGCCAAGGAATTTACTCAAGCCCGCACGTAGACACCGCCTACTGGATCAGCGCAGGTAAGGTCCACTCCGGCACCGAAGAAGAAGTCGACCAGAAACGGGTCCGGGCGATGAACCGGATCTACGACGGATCCCGTGAATTCTTCCCTAACCCCTACGAACAGCTCTCTGCACTGGAAGACCCGGACCTCCGGGAAAAGTTCATCGAGGCCGACTGGAAGAGCGTCTTCGACGAGCTCTCCGACGGAGAATTCTCACAGGAAGAGATAGATCTGACGGATGCATACTGGTCCGGTGGATTCATCGGAGAACCGCGACAAGGTTCGTCGTTGATGGCGAAACAATGGGCCGCACTGTGCGACCACAATATGGCTGCAGTGGACGCACAGACTCTCGGGTACAAACTGAACAACGGGATGAGAGGACTCTACGACGGTATCGCCAGAGATCTGAAATCCCCGGTACGACTCTCAACACCAGTCTCCGGAGTCACCCACACGACATCTGGCGCGACAGTCATGCTCTCCAGCGGGGAGAAGATCACCTGTGACGCAGTCATCATGACGGTTCCAGTAGGCGCCCTGGGAACGGTGGAATTCGATCCTCCGCTGCCAGAAAAGATGAGCAGGGTCGTCGACGAGAAATGGAACTCCACCGGGGCGAAGATCTGGATCAAGGTCAAGGGTCATCACAGTATTATGGGCATGGCACCGCAACCGGCCCCGATAAACATGCTGCGTTCCGAGGTGTTCACCGACGACTCCACCATTATCGTAGGATTCGGTGCGTACCATGACAAGCTGGACCTCAATGACCCCGCCTGCGGTCAACAGATCATCGACCACTGGCTCCCCGAACTGGAAGTCATCGAGTGCACCGGACATGACTGGGTCTCCGACCAGTGGAGCGGACAAGCATGGGCGACACCCCGCAAGGGACAGTTCACCGACAGTTGGCATCACTTCCGGGACACCGGCACACGTCTCCACTTCGCCGGATCCGACTGGGCAAACGGGTGGCGTGGTGTCTGCGTTGACGGAGCACTGGAGATGGGCGTGTCGACGGCCCGCAATGTTGTGCACGAGCTCAGCTGAGCACGCCTACCGTGACCGAATGTCACCTGTGCAACCGCGTGCGGTATGCGCGCGGTGACTCGCCGTACTCGGAACGGAATGCTTTCGAAACGTGTGAGGCGTCGAAGAGACCATGACGGGCGCTGATCGCCTGGACCGTCTCACCCCGCAATTGCGGGTCAGCCAGATCAGAATGGATCGCGCTCAACCGCCGGGACCGGATATACGAGGCGACGGTGAGTTCCTGTTCGGCGAAGTGGGTGTGGAGGCTGCGGACTGAGACATACAGTTCGCGTGCGACGGTACCTGGTGACAGCTCCGGGTCCGCCAAGTTGGCGTCGATGAAATTCACGGCGCGATGAAAAACAGCAGACGGGGTGGCTTCTCCCGTTGTCGTACTGCCGCCTCGCTGAGCATGATCAGCAAGCACCGTGACCAGGACGTCCAGCGACGACCGGATGAGAGACTGGCCGTGTGCCCCGCGCAGCTCATCAAGGTTTCCCGCCAACTGCCGGAACAGCGGGACGGCAACCTTCCCGAGCCCCTTGTCATGCGAGATCGGGGTGGCCGTCACTGCCTCGATCTCGTCGTCCCTCAGTTGTATGTAGGACCGTGGGAAGAACACCACGAGGCTGCGCTGCCGTCCCGGGAACTCCAGGCTGTACTCGCGTTCGCCGGTGTAGAGAGCGAGATCACCTGGATGCAGTTCACACGTCCGACCGTCCTGCGTCAGTACACAGCGTCCCTCCAACTGGAGACTGAGCTTGCACATGGGGGTCCCCCGTCCCTCTCCTCCCGGGGGATGCACCGGCCCTACGGCGGTGACGTCCGGATGACCGACGGTATGAGCGTCGGTGAGCATGTCGAAGAGTTCTACATCTCCGAGGTGCAGGTGCCGTGCTTGAGCAGTGAACCCCGGCGACGGGCTGCTCACGCGGATCCCACTGAAGTTCCGGGTAATCAAGTCAGTCCACTGCATGAAATCGTGTGATCGGGTTGTCTCCACGCCGGTCGTCATCTCTTCCTCCTGCCGCGGGGCGTCTGCGTCCGGTTACGTCGTTCCGGACACCTTTAAGCCTAAAACGATCGATGCACGCTACAGAACAAAAAGCCTGCACAATAAAGCAATTCCTTACCCTGCCCACCCGGCAGAATTGACTCCACCACGCGGTTAGCCCGAGAACTACAGTGACCGTGCCGAACAGTTTCGTACCGATCTGAGGAGGATTGGACATGTACACAGACCTACTGGACGCCATTGGAGCCGGTTCCACCGATGGGCGGGGGATTCCAGACCCAGCCACCGGTGATGTCATCGGCTATGCGCCCCGCCAATCGGCTGATGACCTGGATGCGGCCGTCGCCGCCGCTAAAACGGCCCAACCGAGCTGGGATGCCCTGGGGCACGAGGAACGTTCGAGACTTCTGGTAGCTGCGGCCGCCGTTGTCGAGGAACGAGGCGAGGACCTTGCTCAACTGCTCACACGGGAGTCGGGCAAACCACTCAACGGGCCGAATGCCCGTATGGAGGTGGCGATGTGCAGCGACTGGCTGCGTGCGACCGCACGTTTCGACATCCCGCAGGATACGCTGGTCGATGACGAAGACGCCCACGCCACGATGTCCTATGAACCGATCGGTGTTGTCGGGGCGATCGGACCATGGAACTGGCCGCTGATGATCTCCGTATGGCAGTTCGCAGCCGCATTACGTATGGGTAATACTGCGGTGGTGAAACCTTCGGAATATACTCCTCTCAGCGTTCTGTCGCTGGTACATGTCATCAACGAGGTGCTTCCCGAGGGCGTTCTGCAGGTGGTCTCCGGCGGCCGCGAGGTCGGAGCACGGCTGAGTGAGCATCCCGACATCGGAAAGATCATGTTCACCGGCTCCATCGCCACCGGTCGCGCGATCGCCGCTGCCAGCGCATCCACCCTCAAACGGCTTACTCTGGAACTCGGCGGTAATGATCCGGCAATCATCCTCGACGACTGTGATCCGCGCGCCATCGCCGAAGACCTCTTCTGGGGAGCGTTCATCAACACCGGGCAGACATGTGCCGCCGTCAAACGTGTCTACGCCGCCGACGCCATCTACGACGAGCTCTGTGCATCACTGGCGGAGATCGCCAGCACGGTTCCGATGGGCCCCGGAGTCGACGAGAATAATGTCCTCGGGCCTCTGCAGAACCCGGCACAGCATCGAATCGTCTCCGAGCTCGTCGAGGCTGCACGCACCGGCGGCGCACACATCCTCACCGGTGGGGACCCGACAGACGGGCCCGGGAACTTCTATCCGGCGACCATCGTCACCGACATCTCCCCGGACAATCCGTTGGTCACCGAAGAACAGTTCGGCCCCGCGCTTCCGATCGTCCGCGTCAAAGACGTCGATGAGGCTGTCGAACTCGCGAACTCACTTGACGTCGGATTGGGCGCATCCGTGTGGTCTGCTGACCGCGAGCGCGCGGTGGAGGTCGCCCGTCGGGTCCGAGCGGGGACGGTCTGGATCAACGGCCACGCGAAACCGGACCCGAGGATACCGTTCGGCGGGATCAAACAGTCCGGTTACGGACTGGAGTTCGGGGCTGAGGGGCTAAAGGCAGTGGCCGTACCGAAGGTGTACAACGGCTGACCGTCCGTCGGTCACAGACGGACCTCGGACCGCAGGGTGCCAGAGTTCATCTCCGACAGTCTGACACATGGTCCGTCGAGCTGTTCTGCCAGCGAGTACGCCAGCTCTCTCCTCACCTTCATCCTGCCCTCACAGTCGATGACGAGGTTTCCTGACAACCCGGCACGCACGATACGTCGGCACGCCGTCGCCAGTCCCGGGGTCCCGGCGTCGGACGTGTCTTCACCATCCGTCATCACCACCAGTAGTGCCCTACGCCCAGGTTCGCGCCGGTGCTCACGCTCGAGAAGGTCCAGGGCCATCAACAGCCCCTCCGCCAGAGGGGTTCGTCCCCCGACAGGCATCTCGTCCAGCCGACGCCGGGCAGTATCCACTGAACTGGTCGGAGGAAGAACCAGTGTCGGGTTTCCACCGTTGACGGCAATAACCGCGACCTTATCCCGGCGCTGGTAGGCATCGGTCAGCATCGAGGTCACCGCGCCAGTAACCGCGCGGACTCGGGAGCGGGCGGACATCGACCCTGACGTATCCACGACGAATACGATGAGGTTGGACTCACGTCCCCTGCGCAGCGACCCCCTCAGGTCTTCGGCACGAACAGCGACGAGACCATCGGTCACGGCTGCGCCTCGGTCAGCGGCAGCCATGACCGTGCCAACCAGGTTCACCCCGTGGCCTCCCTTGACCGGACGAATGTCGGCACCATGAGAAGTATGTGCCAGCGAACGGCGCCCGCTAGGCGCATCCTCATGCCCTATACGGTCCAGCCGAAACACCCGCGGATCGAAAGGGTTCGCCGGAACCGGCGGTACCTGCCTTCCCGGTCGACTGCGGACGTGCCTGTGAAGCACCCTGCATCGCTTGTTCATCGGACGGTTTTTCACTGTCGACCAGCACCTCAGCCCCGGTCTCCTCATCAGCGGATTCGCTCGCCGGTCCTCCGGTCTCATTGTCCTCGAAGAACCGTCGTGCCTCCTCGAGGGTTTCGCGTACTTCCCGCTCCTCCATGTCCGGAGCCTCGAATGGCTGCCGGCGTCGACGATGCGGCAGAGCAAGCCGAGCTGCCACGTCGATATCGGCATCGAGCACTCGCCGCCGTCCCTCCCACGCTGCATGAGCGACGGCGGTGCGGCTGATCACTAGGTCTGCGCGCATTCCGTCGACCTCGATCCTGGAGCACAACCAGGCGATGTGGTTCAGCACCGCATCCGGCAGAACAACCTCCCTGACCAGTCGACGTGCCCGGTCAATCCGCTCCGCGATCCGGAGATCGTCTCCCTCCCATTCAGCCACCATAGCGTGAGGGGCGTCCTCGAACGCGAGACGACGGCGAATGATCTCCACCCTGGTCTCCGGACGCGTCGACGCTGCGACGTCCACGGCCAATCCGAAGCGGTCGAGCAACTGGGGCCGCAACTCTCCCTCCTCCGGATTCATCGTGCCGACGAGGACGAAACTTGCCGGCGAGCTGTGGGAGATTCCGTCGCGTTCGACTGTGACACGTCCGGTAGCCGCAGCATCCAGCAGCGCGTCCACGAGGTGATCCGCCAACAGATTCACCTCATCGACATAGAGAACCCCGCCATCAGCCTGTGCCAGCAGCCCTGGACGGTATTCAGCCCGTCCGGTGGTCAGGACGGTCTCCATGTCGAGAGAGCCGACGACCCGGTCTTCCGTGGCTCCGACCGGGAGGTTCACCAGGGGGGCGTCACCCAACAGTGACGCAAAGGCGCGGACCGTCGTCGTTTTCGCGGTCCCCTTTTCCCCTCTGACGACCACACCACCGATACGCGGTGAGATTGCGGTGAGAATCAGGGAGAGCCGTAGGTCGTCCTGCCCGACGACGGCAGAGAACGGAAACAGTGGTTGTGGTGTGTCAGCCGTCATTCGTTCGCCGTCCCAGATACCCCAGGCGAGATGTCCGAAGGATGATGCGCCAGTGCAGTGACACTGCAGGACATGTGGCGGAACAAGGGGAGGTTCCACAGGATCTCATGAAGCTCGTCGGCATCCTCGACCTCGAACACCGAGTAGTTCGAGTACTCCCCCGCAACTCGCCAGATATTGCGCCACACCCCCCTACGCTGTAGGTCCTGAGAATACTCCTTCTCGCGAGCGATGGTGTCCGCCGCGACATCAGGGTCGAGGTCGTACGGGATTGAGACGTCCATACGGACGAGGAACAGGGCCATGGTCGGCCTCCTTGGTGTAGTCGGTGGTGTTTCTCATTCGCGGGTGAAGTGGTTGATTGCTGCCCAATCCGGGTCGAGTCCGAGTCCGGGCCCCTCGGGGAGGGTGAGGCGCCCGTCGGCGTACTCCAGCGCGGTGGTGGTGTAGGACTCCCGCAGCAGCATCGGCCCGAACAGCTCGGTTCCCCAGCTGACAGCGGCTACCGCGCAGGCGAAGTGCAGCGACGCGGCGGTACCGAAAGGCCCCTCGAGACTGGTGGCGCCGTGACAGGCCAACCCTGCAGCCTCCGCCACCGCGGCGGTCTTCAACGACTCACGCAGCCCACCGAGTTTCGTGGTCTTCAGCGCGATGACATCGGCAGCCTCCGCACGCACGACAGCCAGGGCGTCCGCCGGGGAGCACACGGACTCATCGGCCATGACCGGTACACCGGTCCGTCGGGTGATCTCACGGAGAGTAGCCAGGTCATGCGCAGGAGTGGGCTGCTCGAACAGGTCGAAGCCGGCGTCGGCCAGCCGCGGCAGGTGTGTCAGAGCCGTCATCCGGTCCCATCGGGCGTTGACGTCGATCCGCAGCGACACCTTGTGGCCGACCTCACCGGCGAGCCCGACGAGACGGTCGACATCACGGGCCGGGTCACCAGCACCCATCTTCAGCTTGAAGCTGCGGTGGCCGTGGGAGGCGATCCGCTCCTCGATCTCGGCGACGGCGGCCTCCACAGGCAAGACACCGAGCGCCCAGGTGACGTCGACACTGTCACGAAACCGGCCACCGAGGAGGTCACGGACGGGCACACCCAAGGTCCGTGCCCACGCATCGTGCATAGCGACGTCACAGGCCGCCTTCGCGAACCGTGCATTGGCCACGACCTTCTCCATATCGGCGAGGACGCCGGCGAGTTCATCGACCCGCCGACCGACCATGACCGGGGCAAGGTAACGGTCCACCAGGGGCTTCATCGTCTCCACCGACTCGCCACCCCACCACGGACCTCCGGGGACCACCCCCTCGCCCAGACCGGTCACCCCGTCGGCCGTGGTGACGCTGACCAGAAGAATGGACTGCTCGGTGGCGGTCGTGGTGGCAAACCCGTGCGGCCGGATCAACGGCACGTCGAGGATGCGTGTGTCCACCCGCTCAATGGTCAGACCCGCCGTCGTCACTGTGTCAGTCCTCCTTGTCGAGGGCGAAGCTGTAGTCGACGACGTTGTTGTCTCCCTCGGTCTTCGGATCCAGCAGAAGCTCCGGCTTTACTGCCGTGGCGACATCGTTCTCAATCCACTTCCCGCCCTTGAAATACAGCTGTGTGGTGATCTCACGGTAACCGGGGTGGGTGACGCGCAGGTGCAGGTGCGCCGGACGCCACGGGTGGCCGCCGTAGGACTCGACGAACCAGCCGGTCGGTCCGTCATGCGGAATCATGTACGGAGCCGGCTGGAGGGTCTTGATCTCGTACCGTCCCTCCTCATCGGCAACGATCGTGCCTCGGAGATTCCACTCCGGGATATCGGGCGCGAACTGCGAATAGTAGCCGTCCTCATCGGCGTGCCACAGTTCGAGGTGGGCTCCTGCCAGGCCGTTGCCGTCAATGTCGGTGACCTGGCCCCGGAAAATCAATGGAGTCGCGGCCTTGTCCTTGTCCCGCATCGGCATCTCACAGTGGGAGGGAAGTTCCGGAGCATCGGGAACGTAGTACGGACCCTCGATCGAACCTTTCGTGCCGGTGTACGCGTGCCGGTTGTAGTTGATCTCTTCGATGTCATGCTCGAGGAAAACATCAAGCCACAGCGGCCACTCCCCGTACTCGCCGACATCGATCATCCACTGTTTGACAACCCGGTACTCGTCGTATGTCACCTCGTGCTTTCGTGCGACATCACCGATGGCGCCGAGAAGGTCCTTGTAGATCGCGTTTGCACGCTCCCTGGACGTGTCAGCACTGACCCGGTTCTTCTTGAATTTATCGGTCGCGGCATTTCCGGAACCGTGGGCGGTGGGATTGTCTGTACCCGTAGTCATGGTCTCTCCTCATGGTGGTGCGGCTGCGATTGGAACAATTTCCACTGTGGTCCGCGACACATCGCCAGTCAATGAAAGAAAAACACTCCCCCCGGATACCGGGCGTCCCGTGACAGCATCGGAAAGAAGAGAAATAGCAGTTCAACCACTACTGTTCGGTAAGAATCTTCCCCCACTGCAGAAAAACCCCCGCGAGCGATCTACGAGAATCACTCACGGGAGTAAAGATTTCCCCACCCCTGTACCCGATACCCCGGCCGGATGCGACACTAGGTAATTTCTTCTGGCGCGAGAACAATGTCGAATCGCGCGCGGCTCCATTCCTGTCCGTCCAGTCTCCGCCCGTCGGGGGTGGGAGTTTCCGGAGACTGCTTCCGGAAAGGCTTGATCAGCGAGTCCTTCACCCCGAAGACCGAATCACCGATCTCCAGCTGTGGGTCCCCCTCCACGAAGATATGGGTCACAAGAGTCCGCAGTCCCGGCGCTGTGACCATAAAATGCAGGTGTGCCGCACGCACCGGGGACCGTCCGACCGCGCTGAGCATCTTCCCCACCGGGCCGTCATAGGGGATCGGGTAGGGCACCGGTGTGAGCCCCCAGAACCGGAAGGCCCCGTCTTCGTCACTGTAGAGGCAGGCGCGTCCGGCGGTACGACCGTCGCCGTACTGCACGTCGTACATACCGTCCTCGTCGCATTCCCACACCTCGATCCGGGCGCCAGGTACCGGTCTGCCGTCCGTGTCGGTGACCGTGCCTTCGACCCACGCAGGCTCGCCTACAGCACCGGCTGCGATGTCGCCGCCGAGAGGTACCTCCGGAGCATCGTCGACAAAGAATGGGCCGAACACGGTAGCTTCCGTTGCGTTCCGGTACGCCTCGTTGTTGACGGCGATCGTCTGCATCGAAACACCGAGTGTGTCGGACAGCAGGATGAATTCCTGGCGGGTGTCATCCGTGATGTGTCCGACAGCGGTGAGGAAGTCAATGGCGTACTTCCACTCGTCTTCACTCAACCGGACCTCACGGATGAACGAGTGAAGATGCCGGACCACCCCTTCCATGATCTCGCGTAGCCGCGGATCGGTGCAGCCGGAGAATGAGTCGAGAACCCGACGGAGCACATCCTCCTCCACCTCAACCTGGCGGTTGGGGGCGCTCCCAGGGGTCGTTTCAGATGTAGTCATGATCGTCACTCCTCGGTAAACGTGTCTCGGGGGTCGCTACCGTCCAAGGCTGCATGGAGGAGCCTGGTCAGCGCCATCTCGCTCACCGGACGGGGATTCCCTTCCGGAACGTGCTGTTGAATGATGTCCACCGCTGTAGGTATGTCCGAGCGCCTGAACCCGTAGTCAGCCAGCCTCTGCGGGGCAGAGATCCGCTCTCTCAACTCGGCGAGCCCCGCAGACGCATCGCATCCTCCCAGAGCTTGTGCGATCCGCGCTTCTGCGGCAGGGGCGTACGGCGCGTTGAATTCCAGCACATAAGGCAAAACCGTGGCGTGGGTCTGCGCATGGGGCAGGTCGAATGTTCCTCCAAGTACGTGGCAGATCTTGTGGTGGAGACCGGATCCCGCAGACGCGAAGGCAACGGCGGACAGATAGGCGCCATAAAGGACCCGGTCCCTCCCGGTGACGGACCCCGGCTCGTCGACGAGCAACGGCAAGCCTTCGCCGAGCACACGGATCCCCTCCACGGCCATGGCGGCATTGATCGGGTCCGCCCGGGGTGCCCAGAGCGAATCCACACAGTGGGCTAGACCGTTAAGACCGGAGGCCACCGACATGTCGACGGGAAGCGACAACGTCAGCCGGGCGTCGTATATCACCGTCACCGGCAGTACCGAATCGTCCACACCGGTGGTCTTGCGCTTACCTTCGGTCAAGCCCCACACGTTCGTCGCCTCGGAACCTGCGTAGGTGGTCGGGACGGCAACGACACGTTGCCCACCGGTCAGTGCGACAGCTTTCGCCAGCCCCGTGGTGGAGCCGCCACCGATACAAACGAGGAGGTCTGCCTCCACCTCACGTGCCACAGCGCGTGCGGCCTCCGCCGTCTCCACAGGAACATGCATCGCAACATCGGTGTGCCATACAGCCACGTCGACCTCTGCAGCCACCTCTTCAGCGAGCGACCGCTCCCTCTCCGACACGATGACCATGATTCTTCTGGCCTTCAGGCGGGCAACTTCGTCGGCAAGATTCGACCGCGCCCGCCCGAAGCCGAACAACACCCTCTGCCCCAACGTCACATGATCGAATACGAGCGAGGTCTTGTTGTCCTGCGGCATCCTGGTCTCCTTAGGCCTGTTGATCTGGCTCCCACTGTGACCCCCGGGGTCACGCGCCACAACAACACACCAAGCCATCTTTAGCGGATACAGAGAAACCCCCACCCCTGGATGTGTATGCGGTACGCCGGGGAATCGACCAGATCTCACGGAGGGCTCAAGGGGAACTCAACGGGAAGCTGATACGGACAGCCGTCCCGCGTGGGTCGTTGGACTCGTAGGTGATGTTCCCCCCGTGCCGTTGGACGATGTGCTCACAAATCACCAGCCCTATACCCGAACCGTCACTCTTCGACGAGAAAGCGCCCGCGGCAAGCATGTCCGCCGGTGCCCGCGACATTCCTCTCCCCCTGTCGCGGACGACAACTGACGCAGCGTCGTCCGTCATTTCTGTCGAGACGACCATGTACTTCTCCTCGGTCGTCGGCAGCGCGATCTCGTCGATAGCGTTCACACAGATGTTGATGATGACCTGCCCTATCAATACGCTTTCGCCGACAATCGTGGGCCGCCCGGCGCACAGGTCGGTGATCACCTCGACACCTTTGTCCTCGGCGCGCAGTCTCACGAAGTAGAGGCTCTCCTCCACCGCGTCGTTGAGGTCGACAACAGTACTGACGTTCTCGATACGGCGGACATACTTCTTCACCGATGTCACAATGTCGGACACCCGCTCCAACTGCGACCGTGCCTGTCCCAGACCGTACTCAAGATCCTCCGACTCACGGTGGCTCACCCTGAGGCGACGCCGCACCCCATCGAGGTAGTTCGTGGCCGCCGCAATCGGCTGCCCCAGATCGTGAGCGAGGATCATCGCCATATCCCCCATGGCGTTGTACCGGCTCATGTACTGCAGGTTCTTCTCCTGGTACGCATTCCGTCGCTCCCACTCAACCTTGCTCGAGATGTCTCTGACGGTGAGAACCCGGATACAGCTTCCGTCTAGGACGACGTTATCGAGAATGCCGGCCAGCCAGCGCACTTCACCGGAGTCACTGGAAACCTTCATCCGCACGGTCACCGCACCGTCCGGCTTGCTCATTTCCGCCACGATGAACATGTCGTCCAGCGGAGTATCGATGTCAGCCAGTTCATCGAGACGCTGCCCGAGCATCTCCTCCACCGACGAGCCCAGCAGCTTCGCGGCGAACGGGGACACATCCTCCACCCGGTAGTCACGGTCGAGCAACATCATCCCGGATGAGGTGTGCAGCATGAGCCGATCCAGTGAATCCTCCACCCATTTACTCGAGTCCGGAACCACATCAGCCTCGTGCAGCACCCGAAACTCGACGAGAATGACGTCCGCGGGGCCGTCGTCGTCAGCCCCCGTGCCAGGAAGTGTGACAAGCGTGGCGACAGCGTCTGTCATGAATTCGTCTCCGTCACGATTAGCGTACTTCCAGAGTCTCTTGTTGCTGCCGTAGACCACCGCCGCCTGCAGCCACGCCGTGCCCATCGAGCGCCGGTAACGCGGATCCTGTGAGCTCATGTGATGCGCCTTCAGCGAGCGAAGTTCCTCTACCGTGTAGCCGAACTCCTCACATGCTGTCCGGTTCGCCCAGAGGATACTCTTCGACTTCGCATCGTGGACCAGCCATCCATTAGACGAACTGTCCGCCAGAAGCCGGAAGCTCTCCGCATCGAATTCCATGGTGACCACTATAGGTCTGCTGGAAAGTACCTGGAAGACCAGGAGAACCGGCAGGGAATAAGGATTCCTGTACCCGGGGCACGGGATTTCCCAATAGTCAGGGAGCACAGCAGAAACATAACGTCGGACGTGAATAATTCACCGAGACTTCTGGAGGACTAGTGCTACTCGACCGAGTTCGATTCACCACCAAGGCGGCTCCGGCGGGTCAGGCCCGGCAGGCTGCGTTCGACCACGCGCTGTCAGTCCTCCATGAGCGTAAGGACGAGTTCACTCAGCTCGGACATGTCCCCAAGGATTATATCGATCTCCTGGTGGAGGCTGGACTGTACCGTGCATCGACGCCAGCGACGTTCGGCGGTGAGCCCCAGCCCCCCGCGGATTTCATGCGCGATATCGAAAAGATATCCACCATCGACCCCTCTACCGGTTGGGTAGCCAGCTTCGGGTCGGCGCTGACGTATTTCTCCGCGCTACCCCGAGGGACGCAGGAAGAACTGTATGGGAAAAGCGTCGACATCGTTTTCGCCGGCGGCATGTTCCCGATGATAGAAGCGGAGCGGGTCGACGGTGGTTGGATCGCCAACGGGACCTGGTTCTTCGCTTCAGGGTGCAAGGGTGCCGATATTCTGGGGATCGGCCTACGTGGTGGACCGGAGACCGCAGGACGCCCGCTGACGGCACTCGTCCATCCGGAGGACGTCGAGATCGTCGAAAACTGGGACGTGGCGGGTATGAAATCCACCGGATCGCACAACGTCCGAGTCACCGACCTGTTCATCCCGGACGAGCTGACCTTCATCCGTGGAGGCGCACCGACGATCGATGAACCTCTGACCCGTTATCCTGCACTCGCCTACGCCGCCCAGGTCCTGGCGGTGACCGCACTGGGCGCTGGCCGGGGTGCACTGGACTTTGTCCGGGACACCGGCTCGGCGAATGCATCGGTCACCGGTGGCCCCGCCAAGGGAAACCGCCCGGTCTACAAACTCGGACTCGCACACGCCGAAGCTGAGCTTCGCGCCGCGCGAGCCCTCTTCTACGAAACCACGGACACCGTCTGGAACAAGGCCGTCGCCGATGAGGTCATCACCGTCGAGGATCAGGCTCTGCTCCGGATCGCCGCCTCCCATGCTGCCCAGATGGGGCGAAAGGCAGTGATGACGGCTTTCGACCTCGCTGGGACCGGAGCCATCTTCAATGGGCACCCATTGCAACGTTTCCTGCAGGACGGGCTCGTCCCTGCCCAGCACGCGATGCTCCAGGAGAACACCTTCGAGGCCGGAGGGGCCCTCCTTCTGGGGCTGGAATCGACGATCCCCAGCTTCCCGTGACTTTTTCCCACAACCTACCGAGAAGAGTAACCATGTCAGATTCACCACTGCGCACACTGTTCTGCGTCGGAAACAACCAGAACTTCTTCGATCTCCCGAAAGACGACATCGGCAAGGTCTGGGTCGCCACCCAGACGTTCCTGACCCAGCTCCGGGACATGGACGGAATCGAGATCATCGGGACATTCGATGACGACGCCCACATGGTCGGCCCGTCCACGGGGTGGCCCTGGACGTTCTACATCCTGGCCGACGTCCGGGACCAGCCGACGGTGAAAGATGCCTGCAATCTGCTGAGAACCGTCAGAGTCGAGGAACACGCCCTGTGGCGTTACTTCACTATCGAAGCCCGTATGGGCAGGGAATTGACCATCCGCGATGATGTCACGCTCTGACACCCCTTGAGAGAGGACGGAACCATGACTATCCCTACAAAAATCCCGAGCCGTTCGCAAAACAATTTCTCCGACCTTGTCGACGACGACCGCGTGGCGGGACAGCTCTACACCGATCCCGAGATTTTCCGGGAAGAGATGAAGAAGATCTTCTACCGCACCTGGGTCTGGGTCGCGCACGAAAGTGAAATCCCCGAGTCGGGCTCATTCAAGACCACCTGGGTAGGCGACCAGCCGGTGATTGTCAACCGTGACCGCAAGGGAAACTTCAACACCTTGCTCAACCGGTGCAGGCACCGGGGTGCCACCGTCTGCGATCAGCGCAGCGGCAAGGCCAACGGCTTCACCTGCCCCTATCACAACTGGTCATACACCCATGACGGACGTCTGCGCGGTATCCCCTACCCCGACGGTTACGAAGGGTTAATCGACAAGAAAGACTTCGGGCTGCAGAAGCTTCGCACCGAAAGTTACCTCGGAATGATCTTCGCCACCTTCAACGACGATGTTGAACCTCTCGAAGACTATCTGGGCGATGCGAAGATCTGGATGGACCGCTTCTTCAAGCAGACCAACGGTTTTCCCTGCAAGGTCATCGGCACCCATAAATTCCGGTTCAAGGGCAACTGGAAGATCCAGTTGGAGAACACCACGGACGGCTATCATTTCCCGATGGTGCACAAGTCATGGATGGCCTCCGTAGATTCTGAAACGGCCGACATGATGTCCTTCATGGACGACCCGGCTGCGGAAACCCACGCACTCGGCCATGGCCACAGCGTGAGTGTCATGGCCACCGCCCACATGGACCTGGACGACGATGACGGGACCGAGGAGATTCAGCCGCGGTTCAACCACATCGTCAAGGAACTCGAAGAGACCGGGGAAAGCCCGGAGAGAATTCGACGCTATATGCGCTCGATGCACGGCTGCGGCTTCAACCTGAACATGTTCCCCAACATCGCCATGTCATCAGCTTTCTTCCGAGTACTTATCCCCATCTCCGTCGATGAGACGGAGATCTGGCACATGGCTCTGGGTATGGACGGGGGGCCGGAATCAGTCAACCGCGAGCGGCTCAGAATCCATGAGCACTTCCAGGGCCCATTCGGATTCGGCAGTCCGGACGACTCCGAAGGGTGGGACCGCGTCCAGATCGGAGCGGGTGGAAACCCGTCAATGCCGATCATGATCAATCGTGGACTCGGTCGCGAATACACCACTGACAACGAGAACTGGCCGACCTCACACGTCACCGATGAAACGGGCATGCGTGAGGCCTACTACATGTGGAAGAGGATGATGAGCAGTGACGACACAGACAACACAGACAACGCAGACGTCTGACAGCGCGGTGCGCCCGATGTCCCCCTTTCTCTCTGATACCCGGGTTCAGAGAGCGATCGAACTGATCTGGTACGAAGCCGCACTTCTCGACCGTAAGGACTACCCCGCCTGGGAACAACAGTTCACCGAGGACGGGTACTACATCGTCCCGGTCGACCCGGAGACGGAAGACTTCGAGAACTCGCTGAACATGATCTACGACGACGCACGCATGCGGCATCTCCGGGTCGAACGTCTCATCCAAGGATTCTCCCCCAGTGCGGTCGCAGCGGCGACAACCGTCCGTACTGTGTCACGGTTCGAGGTCCTGGAGCTGTCGGACAGCGAGATCGTGGTTCGGTCAGCGCAGATCATCACGGCGCACAAGCGTAACGAGACCCGCAACCTGGGCGCCGAGCTGACCCACCGTATCCGGCTCACTCCCGACGGCGGCACTGACCTCATCATTCAGAAAGTCGCCCGTCTCATCGACAGCCAGGACGCCATCGGCGCCGCCGGCTTCCTGATCTAGAAAGGTCCGTGGCAGATATGACTGACAGCCCACACCAACAGCAGCCTGGGATCGCCCTGGTCACTGGCGCAGCCGGTGGACTCGGTAGTTTCATCACACGCCGCCTCCATGCCGACGGCCACAAGGTGGTCGTGACAGGTCGCAACATGGAGAAGGCGGCAGCACTCGCGGAGGAACTCTCCTCCGACGGTTCCACCGCGATCGCGGTGGAGCTGGATGTCTCCAGGAAAGAAGGATTCACCAACGCTCTCGACCGCGTCACCGACCACTGGGGAACCCCGTCCATTCTTGTCAACAATGCTGCTGTCACCCGCGCCGCCAATGCTCTCGAGCTGGACACCGACGAGTTCGATGAAGTGCTCACGACGAATGTCAACAGCATCTTCTTTGGGTGCCAGGTCTTCGGCCCCGCCATGGCAGAGGAGGGGTACGGACGCATCGTCAATCAGGCGTCCCTTGCGGGCCAAAACGGGGGAACAGCGACCGGCGCACACTACGCCGCGTCCAAAGGCGCGATACTCACGACGACGAAGATCTTCGCCAAAGAGTTCGCCAATGCCGGGGTCACCGTCAACGCCATCTCGCCGGGGCCTCATGATGTCTCGATCGTCCATGACACCGTCGGTGACCGGATGGACCAGGTCGTCGAGGGGATTCCGGTGGGGCGGCTCGGCAGTCCCGACTTCATCGCCGACACCGTGTCGCTTCTGACGCAACCGAACGCCTATTTCGTCACCGGTGCCTGTTGGGACATCAACGGGGGCCTGTACCTCCGGTAGGAAATCTCCGTTTCACCGCACTATCACGACAGGGAAGAACAATGGGACTCAAGGAAGTCGTCGTGGCCGACATCGTCCACGAGACGCCGACCATCATCTCCATCTACCTGAGCATGCCGGACGGCACGCCCATCGGGCATTACACGCCCGGGGCGCACATTGACGTCGAAGGGCCGACCGCCATCACGCGGCAGTACTCACTGTGTGGTCGGCCGGACGGTGACGACGCTTACGTGGTAGCGGTAAAACGGGAGGACGATTCCCGAGGCGGATCCGCAGCGCTGCACACTCTCAAGGTCGGGGACCGGCTCAAGATCTCTGAACCTCGCAACCTCATCGGGTTGGCAGGGGAGGCGACGCACCACATCCTCATCGCAGGGGGCATCGGTATCACACCCATGCACAGCTTGGCCCGTTACATGGATGTCCGTGACATCAGCTTCGAACTCCACTACTTTGCCTCATCCGAAGAGGATGCGGCGTTCCTCCCGATCCTGCAGGAGAAGTGCCCGGAGAAGCTTCACGCCCATCTGGGAATCAGCAGGGATGCCCAGACCGGAATCCTGGAACAGCTGCGCGACGATGCGCCGGACGGGAGCCATGTCTATCTGTGTGGGCCGCAGGGATTCATGGACAAAGTTACGGGCATCGTCTCACAGAGATTCAACGACACTGAGATCCACTTCGAGAACTTCCATGCCGGGGATCAGGTGGATGAGTCGGAGAACACGACCTTCGTCGTTGAACTCGAAGGCGAGGAATATGACATTCCCGTGGACCGCAGCATCGTGGACGTCCTCAACGACAATGGCGCTGAGATCGACACGTCCTGCCGAGAAGGAATCTGCGGCACCTGCATCATGGAGGTTCTTGAGGGCGTCCCCGATCACCGGGACAATGTGCTGACCCCGTCGGAGCGCGAGGCAAACGAGACGATGGCGGTATGCATCTCCCGGTCGAAGTCGCCAAAACTCGTTCTCGACTACTTCTGACCCCGGCCTCCCGATGCCTGCAGCATACCGCGGCTCCCGCGGCGGCGCCGCGGCGGCGCCGCGGGGTTCGTCGCAGGGTTCGTCGCAGGGTTTCCGGACGCCAGGTGTCTTACAGCGGGGTCCCGTACCGCAGAATGTCGCGGACGAAGGTGCCGATGCTGTCGGCACCGGTCTTCATCTTGATGCGTGTGCGGTGGACGTCGACCGTCTTGACGCTCATTCCGAGACGTCGACCGATCGACTTGCTCGGCAGGCCCTCGACAACCATGGCCAGAACCTCTTTCTCACGGGGTGTGAGCATCTCTACCTTCTGGGAGACATCGGTCATACTCCGGTAGCGGTTGAACTCCTTCTCCGCGTTCTCCACCCCCAACTGGACAGCATCGAGCAGTTTCTGAGGATCGTAGGGTTTCTCCAGGAAGTCCTGCGCCCCCGCCTTGATCGTGTCCACCGACATACGGATATCCCCGTGCGCCGACACGAAGATGATCGAAACATATGGGGCGATATCGGCGAGCTTCTCCTGCAGGCGAGGGCCGCTCATCTCCGGCATCCGAACGTCGAGGATGATACATGCCGGACGGGTCCGGTCGAATCGGCCGAGAAACTCGGCGGCACTGTGGCACACGATGCTGTCGATACAGGCACTGTCCAACAACCATGCGACGGAGTCGCAGAGGCCTGGATCGTCGTCAACGATGTAGACGACCGGCGAGCTGTCCATCAGTCCCACGCTGCTTCTGCAGTCCAGTAATGCATGCCGAACTCACTGACATGATGTTCCCAAGGGGTGGTGCGTACCAGGTCAGGCTCTTCTCGACGGACCGAGGCGTCCGCGGCTTCGGGCCCGTCTGCCTCCACGGTCCAGTGCACCCAGTTGACTTCGCGCCCGAGTTCGTCGTGGACGAACAGGTCGACGTGATGCCAGCCGTAGGTGAACTCGTCTCCGTAGCAGGTGAGGAACATTCTGTAGTGGTTAACCGGGCGTGGACGGATCAGAGTATCGGGTGTGACTACCATTTCATCTCCTTGAGAGCGGGGGTGCCGTCAGTGTCGCTGTACGAGGGAAGATCCCGGAGCAGCGGTTCCAAGACTGCCCCGAGTTGCAGGAGCAAGCCCTCGCTTCCTCGGGGACCGATGATCTGTATCCCCAACGGCATTCCTGTACCGGTACGTGCACCAGGGACGGTGAGCACGGGAAGTCCGAGCAGTTGCCATGGACGGCTTAATTCCGGGGAGCCGGTCCCGGTGGACATTGCCGGGGCCGGCCCCTTGGCGGCAGGGCCGATGATCACGCCCGTCTCTCCGAGGCAACGACTCAACGCGGTCAGGGAAACGTCCCGGCGGAACAACGCGTCGGTGAGCTCCCGCTCACCGACATCGTCGCCGTCATCGAACAACTGGCGGAGCTGAGCACTCACCTTCGTCCTCGACGGCCCCAACCGCGCTCCCAATCCTGCAGCCGCCTCATAGGCCATGACCGTCTTGTGGTCGTCAACCAGAGTCCGGATATGATCATCCCAGTTCAGGGCGGTAGATTCGATGTTGAGCTCGTCAAGTAACCCGGGGACGGCCCGGAGGAGTTGCATCATGGTGCTGTCCAGGTTGAGCATCCCAGACCCCTCCCACAGGAAAACTGTGGTGTCCGATACGTCCGCTACGTTGAGGCTCTCGGGTTTCGTGCCGTCCGCCACCCCGTTGAAGAAGGCGTGGTGGACGAAAGACAGGTCATCGACAGTACGCGCCAAAAAGCCCAGTGAGTCCAATGTGTCGCTCAGACCGGTGACCCCGGCGAGGGATGTCGTTCCCTGAGTGAGAACCAGGCCTGCAGCTCCACAAAAGGACGCCGGCCGGGTCAACGATCCTGCGGTCTGCGTCCCGAGGGCAAAAGGGATTGTTCCTGCACCGACCGAGGCCGCAGAGCCACTCGATGACCCTCCCGGTGTCGCTTGATCGTTGAACGGGTTCGTCGTCGGTCCGGGCGAAAAGTAGCCGTACTCTGTGGTCACGGTCTTACCTTGTATCGTCGCACCGAGGTCCCTCAGACGTGCGACGCAGTCGGCGTCCCGGACCTTCGGCCTAACATCAGAAACCGGTGTCCCACAGCGGGTCGGATATCCCCGCACATCGATGATGTCCTTAACCCCCACTGACAGCCCGGCCAGCGGGCCGTCGACTGGGACGGCACCAGGCTCATCGAGATCTGAGAGCTCGACCCACGCCTTCAGGCGAGGTTCATATCTCGTGATTTCCCGGCGGTGCTGGTCGGCGCTGTCCCTGGCCGTGACATGACCGTCGTTGACGGCCCTCACCCGGTGCTCCACCGACTGCAAACGGTGCGCGAGCGTCATGCTGGTTCCTTCCTCCGAAGATCTGTCTCCGTGACAGCGTCACTCGTCAACAACAGACTGTGATGCCAATCACTCATGGATCTTGTGGAACACAAGATTATTACACTCACCCATGCGACGCCTACTTTTAGAGCGTAAAGGTAACCCTGACATAAATAGAAAGGCTACCCTTGCCTTATTTATATCAGAATTCATTGTTCGCCTACCGGCACTTTGCCTTCATCGGGAGATCGACAAGATAAAGGTTTCCCGCGTGGTGCCGTAAGTCCACCCTGCCCTAGCTTTATGTCGTAACCGGAAAACAACTCTCCACGGGACCGCTGAAATATAGCCGGAGACCGCGACAAAGGAGTAACCGACATGAGCGATCACCCCGTCTCCACACAATTCGATCCCCGAACGTTCAGGAATGCCATGGGCCATTACCCCACTGGTGTCGCAGTCGTTACAGGACGGGCCCCCGACGGAGAACTTCTCGCTATGGTTGTCGGAACATTCTCATCAGTGTCACTTGACCCGCCACTGGTATCTTTCATGCCTATGAAGGCATCGAAGACGTTCAAGAAAATGCAGCAGTGCTCCTCATTGTGCATCAACATTTTCGGAGGCGAACAGGAGTCCGAGATGCTGTCCATCGCACAGCGATGGCAGAACAAGCTTGACGGTATCGACTGGTACCCATCCCCCGGCGGTGACCCCATTCTCCGGAACTCCATCGCCTGGATTGACACCACCATCTCAGAAACAATCGAGGCGGGCGACCACTGGATCGTCCTGTGTCGAGTCCACGACCTGGAAGTCACCAATCCGGTCGCTCCCCTCCTGTTCTTCCAGGGGGGATATGGGAGTTTCGTCGGGTCCACCATGATGGGACGGCTACGTCACGACTCGCTTCCCGCGATCCACGCCGCTCACGGTGCCGACAACGAGCTCGAGACACTCGCTGAATCAATCGGTTGCGAGGTCATCGTCTATGCAGCGTTGAGCGAGGACGAGTTCGCAACAGTCTATTCGGCGCTGGGCCCGGGGGTATCCCCCGAGCACCGTTTCGCCAGCCGGGTACCGATCGTGCCACCCATCGGCGACACATATCTCTTCGACAAGCCCCAGGAGGTCCGCGACCGGTGGCTCGCCAAGCTCGGCGACCCACCCGACGAGGTACGCAGGAATCACTGCCGCCGCCTGGAGATGCTGAACGACAAGGGATACGTCATCTCCCACCTGCCCGAGGAAGGCAGTGCTGCGTATGAGCAGATGATCGAGGCAACGAAAGAGTACCTCAAAGGCCCCCTGACCCCGTTCGCGGAAAGAACGATACGCGAACTGATCGGGAGCACCACCGTGGACTACACCCACAGAGAGATCACTGCCGGGGAACGCTACAACGTCGGTTCCATCGTCTTTCCTGTCCGTGACCCCGCCGGGGAACACACGATGACCCTCCGCCTGGCCCAGCTTCCCCAGGGCGTCGACGGAGCGACTGTCACGGACTGGATAGCCCATGCGCAGGCTGTTGTCCGAAGCATCGAGGACTGAATGCCAGTCCTTTTCACGGATCCCACCACGAAGTCACCCAAGGAGTTCCACCATGCAGGAAAACACCCACGCGACCATCGAAAGGCTCGCCGCCCGCATCGACGTTCTGGAGGCCGAAGCTGACATTCGCCGCGTACAGGCGCGCTACATGATGCTGTGCGACACCCCGTGTCCCGTCTACCCCCCAGTGAGCGACCCGGAGCGCATCGAACTCGTCCTCGATCTCTACACCGACGATGCGGTGTGGGAAGGAGTCGGCGAATACTACACCGGCCAGTTCGGACGAGCAGAGGGCAAAGACGCGATCAGGGCTCACTTCAACCGGTTCTGGCCCGAGAACCAGGACCCCAAGCTCATCCTCAACGCACACTATCTGACCTCGGAGCAGATATCTGTCAACGGCGACGAAGCCGAAGGCGCCTGGATTCACATGCAGCCATGGTTGTTCTCTGACGGCCATGCCCTCCTTCGTTCCAGCCGACTCAATAACGCGTTCCGTAAAGAAGGCGGCACATGGAAGGTCACGCGGACGCGCACCGAGAATGTTTTCATCTCGGACCTCCCCGATAATTTTGCCGGGAGCTACCCTTCACAGTCAGTACTCTTCAAGTAAAAAGTTCGTTACATCTGGCGGCGGTCCGTGATATCACGGGCCGCCGCTTCACCGTAAGGAAAGTTCCTATATCGCAGTGCACTGATAGCCCCATAGCATAAACCGCACCACAGACTCCGATGACACCACTGCAGGAGGCAGGATGCTCGGCACACTAAGAAAAAGACTGTTGGCAATACTTCTCGTCCCACTTCTCGTGGCTGGCTGTTCGACTGCTGCTGATGAGGACAACGGTGATGTGACGATCACCCTCGCCAGCGGTTTCGCGAAGAATCATTCAAATAATGAGGGCGTCTTCATGTTCATCGACCGCCTGAAAGAGTCCGCCCCCTGGATCACCATCGATTTCAAGGGCGGTCCGGAAGTCATGGCCCCAAACCTCCTCATTGAAGGAGTTTCTGCCGGAGTATTCGACATGGGGATCATGCCCGGGGACTACTACGTCGACCAGGTCCCGGCGATGGAGCTTGCCCGATTCACGCCATTCACTCCGATGGAAGAACGCGACAACGGTGTCGTCGAGATCTACGACGAGATCCACCGCGAGCAGCTCGGCGTCACCTATCTCGGACGCGCAGTCGCCGGCATGCCACAGGTGATCCTGAGTCGGGACAACATAGATGGTCTAGACCTCCGGGGAGGGTCGTACCGGACCTCGTCAGCAACCTCCGGCATGGTCAGTCGTATGAACGGGGTACCCGTCGACCTACCGGGCGGAGAGGTCTACACCGCACTGGAACGCAACGTCGTCTCTGGCGCCACCTGGGCATCCGTCGGGCCCTCGAGCCTTGGTCTCGAGGGAGTAGTCAACCATGATCTCGCTCCCCGCTTCTACGAATCAGTCGCCAATCTCCTGATGAACGACCGCGCATGGGACCGTCTCGATTCGCGGACCCAACACGCGTTGACGGAAACACTGGCGGAAACGGAGCCCGACATCTTCGCTCACTACCTTGACCGAACGGTGGAAGAGACACAGCAATGGCATGACGCCGGGGTTCAGGAGACACGCCTGAACGAAGAGGACTCCGAAGCCCTGCTCAAACTCGCCTATGTCGACGGCTGGGAGGACCTCGACTGGGATCGAATCCTCACGACGTCCCCGGCCGCTGCGGATCTGCGGGAAGCCTACGATGTCCCGCTCGAAGGACGTGGCTACGACCGCGTCCCCGGAGGCGCCTTCGTTTCAGATACCGAGGAGCTTCAGGAGGACATGCAATGAGTTCGACAACTCCCCACACCGATGGCCGGTTTTCCCCGGCCGACAGCGCCGAGGAAGTGCTCGAGGCACTGCCGGACACCGTCAACGACACCACCGATATTTCCGCCCGGACCTGGTTGCCGGAGCGCCTCCTCGAATATCTCGGCGCCATCGTGATCCTGGTCCTGACCGTATTCATCGCCGTCACCGTCGTGATGCGCTTCACCGGCCACGGGGTCCTCGGCGCAGTCGAACTGTCCGCGTTGGCGATGGTACTGATCACCGTCCTCGTTATCCCGGCCGCGACCGCTGCCGACGATAACTTCAAAGTCGAGATTCTCGACATGTTCAACCGGCCGGTTCTCGTCGTCATCGGTCAACTCATCGGCGCGGTTGTGCAGCTCGTCGTGGCGCTGTTCCTGACCTTCAGCGCGCTGGAACTCCTCATCAATGACTGGACCACAAAAACAACCATGGCGGGCGAGCTGGCGCTCCACCGGTATTGGCTGTCTCTGGCCGTCTTCGTTGGCTTCGCGGTCATGCTGCACGCCACGGTCTTCTACCTCATCCGATCGATCAGAACGATCCGGGCACGGGTACGGAAGCCCACCGACCAATCCACCGCATCGAAACGAGAGGAGGGGTAGATCATGGAATGGTATATCTTTCTTCCCGTCTACATCCTGGCACTGATCCTCGTTCTGTTCCTGCGCATTCCCGTCGCTTTCGGCATCTTCGCGGTCGGAATCGTCGCATCACTCCTGATCTTCGGTGACATCGAGGTTACTTCGCGCCTGCTCAGCCTGAGCGTGATCAGCTCGGTCAACAGTTTCACATTCACCGCGATCCCACTGTTCATCCTCATGGGCGATGTACTGTTCCGCGCGCGGATCGCGCAGGATGCCATCGTCGAAATCGCCAAACTTCTCCGACGCGTCCCCGGGCGCCTTCCCATGGTGGCGGTTGCCGGCGGTAGTGCTTTCGGCATTCTCTCCGGTTCCTCGCTGGCGAACACGGCACTCCTCAGCCGTACGCTGCTCCCGCAGATGAAATCGGCAGGATATGAGACCCGACTCTCCGCAGGCTCGATCCTCGCCGCAGGCGGTTTGGCGATGGTGTTTCCACCGAGTGCGCTCGCCATCCTCTGGGGTGGTGTCGCCAACGTCTCCATCGGTCCGCTCCTCATCGCAGGAATCGTACCTGGCATCCTCATGGCACTCGGGTACGTGACCATTGTCCTGTGGAAGAGCAGGAAAGCCGCAGTCGGTGACTCGTCGCCGGATGCCGCACAGAATCTGCCCCCGCGTCGCACCGGCGCCGAAATCCTCCGAGGCTTTCTCAGCAATCTCCTGCTACCCGGCATCATCGCGGTCACCGTGCTTATGGTGATCTTCACGGGAATTGCAACTCCCACAGAAGCCGCGGCCTTCGGCGCTCTCGCTTCGATCATCCTCGCCTTCGCCACCGGTAGGTTCTCCGTCAAGGAACTCCTGGGGGCTGGCGTCGGAAGCATCCGCATCACGGGGACGATCTTCATCCTCGTCATGGCGTCCACCCTGTATGCCCAGATCATGGCTTACATGGGCGCCACTGCCGGCCTCGTTGCGTGGGTCTCGAGCAGCATTGCCAACGGCGCCTTGATGATCTTCCTGATTGTCGCTCTGCTGGTGATTCTGTCGTGTTTCATCGACCAGGCGTCGATCATGCTGATCACCGCACCGCTGCTCATGCCGATCGTGACACAGTTCGGTTGGGATCCCGTATGGTTCTCGATCATCGTGCTCGTGACCCTGCAGATCGGCAATATTTCGCCGCCGTTCGGAATGGGGCTCTTCGTCATGAAGTCCACGGCGCCCTGGTTGCCACTGTTCACGATCTACCGCGCAGCCGTCCCGTGGATCGTCTCAGACCTCGTCGTCGTCCTCGTTCTCTGCTTGTTGCCCTGGTTGGTCACCTTCCTTCCCCAACTCATGGCGGGCTGACCGGAATACCGTAGTTTTCCGGTACAGCGTTAGTTTCTCCAGGAAATACAGTGGGACCGTCTCCCCCACCCCCATGACACCACCAGATTCGGAGAACCACCATGGCATCACAACGACGAGTCGGATACCTCTGGGACACCCTCTACGGATGGGTGGATAGCGGTAGCGGCGGCTTCACACCGGCCGACCCTTCCCTCGGGCTCCAACCCATCAGTCACCACATCGCTCATGCAGACACCAAGCGACGGTTCCATGAAGCTGTCCAGGTCTCACCGCTGGCTGACGTCCTGTCACCACTGAAAGCCGGGCTGGCTCAGGAAGACGACCTCCTCCGCGTCCATACCACCGAGCATGTGGAGTGGATCCGCTCCCAGTCGGACAACGTGAAGGGCGGCGACGCCGGCGACGGTGCCAGCCCACTCGGACGAGGGGGGTACGACATCGCACGCCGGGCTTCAGGTGGAGCGATCGAAGCCGTGCGCGCCGTGGTGAACGGCGACGTTGACACTGCCTACGCACTCATCAACCCACCCGGGCACCATGCCGAGCGGGCGCGGGGAATGGGTTTCTGTCTGTTCAACAACGTCTCCGTCGCCACCGCATATGCACGCGATGTCCTCGGGCTCTCGCGTGTGGCGATCGTCGACTGGGATGTACATCACGGCAACGGCACACAGGACATCTGGTGGGAGGACCCCAGCGTCCTCACCATCTCGTTGCACCAGGACCGGTGCTTCCCACCGGAATCGGGCTTCCGGGAAGACAACGGAGTGGGCGCCGGAGGGGGTGCCGCCCTCAACATCCCCCTCCCCCCAGGCAGCGGCAACGCCGTCTACGAGCGCGCCATGCGGGATGTCGTCATCCCTGCACTCGAGGCGTTCCAGCCCGAACTCATCGTCGTCGCCAGCGGATTCGATGCGTCGGCCATGGATCCTCTCGCCCGGCAGATGGTCACTCAGCGGGGATTCAAAATGCTGACCCGCCTGCTTCTCGATGCAGCTGATTCGTTGTGTCAGGGCGACGTCGTCTTCATCCAGGAAGGCGGCTACAGCCCCTACTATGTTCCTGTCTGCGGTCTCGGAGTCCTCGAGGTCCTCACGGGAGTCGACACGGGATTCGGGGACCCGTACTCCCCTGTCCTGGATCCCCAGGGCGTCGATGATCTGTACGAACACCAACGCATCGAGGTCGCGGAGGCCCAGAAGCTGGTGAAGAACGTTCCCCGCCCCTGACTGCCGCTTACCCTGAGCCCCCTCGGATGATCTGTCCGAGGGGTGCTCTGTCTGGATGGGGTACGTACAGTCCTGCCCCGAGAGCGATGACCACGGCCTCGAGCCTGCTTGCCGCTCCCAGCTTCTGTCTGAGCGACCCCAGGTACGACTGGACGGTCCGACGGCTCAGATGAAGTCGTGACGCTATCTCCGCGTCAGCGGCGCCACAGCACAATGCACTGAGCACCTGCAGCTCTTGGCGTGTGAGTCCACGCATCGTCGCGGGATCGACGGGCCTCGCCACTATTCTCCCCGGCTGCGCCACATCGACGATGACGAATGACCCGTCGACCTCCCACAGGTGTCCGATGAATGCGAGAGGGCTCCGACAGAAGTCGCGGAGGTGTCTCGCAAAGTCCGGATCCGCCAACAACCGCTGTTCAGTGTCCGGACGACCCCCTCCACGCCAGGGCTCGTCGCTTCCTGGAAACATCGCGACAACGCTTCCGAACAATCCGGACACCGCGAGTGCCGCTTGTCGGGGAGCTCCCTCAAACGCTCTCGCCGTCCTGCTGGAGAAATGTGCCATTCCCACAGGTCCCTTGTCATGGTAAAGAACCAGGGACATCCCCTCCTCGAACCCTTCTTTGGCGAGATGCTCCCGGAACAGTCGGGACGACGTGAAGTCCCCTCCCACGCCGGAGGTGGAGATCGTCGGAGGAAGCGGGGCATCATCACTCACCTCATATGTGAAGCGACGAGCATCTTCAACCGGAAACATGTGAGCCAATGCCCACGCCGTGTTTGCCGAGTAGCCCATCCTGCACAGCTCCTCGGGTTTCAGGCCGTGGCCGATCCGCAGGATCTGCGCCGCATCATACGGGATGAGCGGGCGGAGGAGATGCAGGGATGTTGCCAGGTCAATGCGCAGTTTGTCTAGGTCGACCCTGTCGACCCTGTCGACCCTGTCTCTCTCCACGGTCGCTCCCCTCACTACATCTTCACGGTGCCGCCTCGGCGTCCACCGACCACGATACCCACGCAGGTGGCGAGGCATACCACCGCAAACACCGCGTATACACTGAACAACCTCGATGCTCCTCCTGCACCGAAGACAGCACCGCCGACGACCGGACCGAGAAACGAGCCCACGTATGCCATGGCATTGGTGATGGCGATGACGGTTCCACGGAGCGGTGCAGCTACATGGTTGGTTGCGGCGGCACTGATCAGGTTCTGGGTCGAATGACCACCGATCCCTAGCAGTGCAACGAACAGGGTCGCGGCTGCCATCGCTGTCGGGCCAGTCATCAACCCGACCAGTCCGATCACCGTCAACACCGCACAGACGACGGCGACACGGGCCGGACCGACCCGGTCACCGGCGGTCGCGGTAAACCACGACCCGATCACCGCCGCGCCGGTGAGGACGAAGGTCAGAGTGAGCGCCTGCGTCAAGGTGAATCCGCTGCTCCGCATCGCCTCAGCGAGCCAGGCGTTCAGGCCCAACCAGGTCACGAGATTGGTGACGCTGGCGAGCGCCACGAAAACCACGAGGACCCGGGTGGTCGGATGGAACAGCGCGGTGAGTCGACGGAAAGGCGCGAGCGTGGAGTTCCGCACCTCGTCAGGTTCCCGGATGTGGCCCAGCAGTGAGATGATCAGGATCACCAGTGTCAGGACTGCGCCAGCCCAGTAGTTGGACCGCCACCCCCAGTGGGGCATCAGGAAAATGCCGAACAACGACGCAAAAACACCACCGATCGGTACGCCGGCGGTTGTCAGTGTGATCACCAGGCTCGCCCGGTTCGTTGTCGCATGGTTGCGTGCCAGTGTCATCGCCGAGGTAAAAGCTGCCCCGATGCCGATACCGGTCACCACTCGAGCAATCCCGATAACCGCGGCATTCGGTGCGACGGCGACAAGAACCGAGCCGAGTGCGAACACCCCTACTGCCACCGACATCAGTCGGTGCCGTCCCCACCTGTCCGCGAGCGGGCCGCTGACCAGGATACCCGTCAAACCACCGGCATAGACGACACCGCCGATGAGACCGGTGGTCGCAGGGTCGATGGCCAGACCGGGGTCGTCCAGGAGAAGCGGGACCGTCACACCGAAGGTGATCAGGTTGTAACCCTCCATCACCACGACAACCATGCAAAGCACGATCACCGCCTTGCTCGACAAGGGTTGCTTGACACCCGTTGCGCCTGTTCGCGAGGTAATCACAGTGGTTCTCCGATCATGGTGGATGTGTGCTCCGCGCTGGTTGTGGAGTCGCGGATGATGAACTCCGCGGCACGTTCTCCGATGAGAATCGCTGCGGCATTCGTGTTTCCCGTCGTCACCAGGGGCATGACCGACGCATCTGCCACCCGGAGTCCGCCAAGACCGTGCACGGAGAGGCTCCTGGGATCAACGACGGAGGCTCGATCCACCCCCATTCGGCACGTTCCCACCTGGTGGTGATACGTACTGACATGCGACCGCACGTAGCGTTCGAGAGCCGAGTCCTCATCCGGAACGCTCTCGCCCGGGTAGATCTCGTGCGCACCCCAGGCCGCCAACGCATCCGTGCGTCCCATCAGCCGGCACTGTCGCACGGACGCGATGAGCGCACTGACGTCGACATCGTTGTCGAGTGCCGAGAGATCGATCAGGAGTTCATCTGTCAGGCCCGGCCCCGACAGCCGCACCGACCCCCTGGCGTGTGGACGAATCAATCCTGCCACCAGAGAGAATCCATTCTCCGGTCCAGCCATGTCGTCGAGATACATCGGGATGGAGAAATGAATCGGCTGAGTGTCCGGCACCGCGATATCCGGCCGGCTCCGCCAGAAATGATGTGTCTCCGCAACCCCTGTCGTCGACGCTGGGACCGGAGTCGACGTCGTGAAGACCACCGGAACCAGGAGGTGGTCCTGAAGGTTCCTTCCGACGCCGGGCAGGTCGAGCAGTGGGGCCACACCCACGGAGGTCAGCTCTCCCGACGGCCCGATACCGGACCGCAGCAGGATCGCGGGTGACCCCAACGCTCCCGCGGCCAGAATGGTCTCCACACCGTACAGAGTCTCCGACCGACCTTCACGGAGATACTCGATCCCGGTCACCGTCCCGTCCTCTGTGATCAGACGCTCCACCTCGGCACCGGTGATGACCGTGAGGTTCTCGTGGCCTAGGACCGGTTCAAGATAAGCGTGCCAGGTATTGAACCGTTTCCCGTCCCGGACATTCAACTGCATCCTCGAGATGCCCTCAGGGGCTCCGTCGTTGTAGTCCTCATCCAGCGGAAGGCCGATCTCCGTTCCCGCATGGAGGATGCTCTCCTGGATCGGGTTGACGTCGTACTCCTGAGCCACATCCAGGAGGCCGTCCCTTCCCCGCAGGTCTGAACCCGCTTTATCGAACTTCTCTATCTTCTGGAAAATGGGGAGGACGTCGGCCCAGCTCCACCCCGCGCACCCCAGGTAGGACCACGTGTCGTAGTCCGCCTCTGCCCCGCGACACCAGATCGTCCCGTTCAGCGCGTGCGATCCACCGGTGACTTTGCCGCGCGGCAGGTGTATTCGTCGCCCGTCACAGTGTTCCTGCGGGACCGTCTGAAAATCCCAGTCTTCAGGCCCGTGCCACAGCCCGACAGACGACCAGACATCCGCGATCAGCGGGTTTTCGTCGTACCCTCCAGCCTCCACAAGGGTCACAGGCTTACCGGCGTCAATGAGTCTGCGCGCGATAACGCTGCCCGCGGATCCTGCGCCGACGATGATGTACCCGGTTCTGTCCATGTTCTCCTGCGACTTCCGTATTCTCTGCGTCATGTGGCAGCTCTCTGTGGCACACACCACAACCCTTGTCTGAAGAACAATAATCAGTGGTCACGGCCCCGAGTTGTCCGAGAGCGCTACCCAATTGGCCTGGAGTGACAAGAGGGCGCCCATCCCCTGCACACCCGCCCCGGCATATCGCTGATCAGCGTAGTCATATGAACGTGGCCAAACTACGGTTGCGCACGGAGACAACAACGGACCAACCCCTGGGACACTCATCCTGAGATCCGCTCGCCTCAGAATAAATCTGACCATAGAACACCTTTCTAACTGGGGATATATCGATTCCATGTCGACGGAGGGACGGCAGATCAGACCAGCCCATGGCGACATCACACATAGTTTGTTAGACTTCACCAATCACATGTACATGCGTATGCATTAGACCGAAAGGCTCCCATGAGGATCATCAAGCAGGGACAGCAGAAGACGTTCGCCGATACCACTCAGGCGAACATCGAGAAGGCCGTCGCAGACGCTCTCCAGAACGTCCGTGACAACGGCGACGCGGCGGTCCGAGAGCTCTCCGAGAAGTTCGACGGCTGGACACCAGAGTCTTTCCGCCTCACCGACGAACAGATTGCCGGCTACATCGCTGAACTGGACGAACAAACGCTCGAGGATCTGCACACCGTACAGAACAACGTGCACAGGTTCGCCGAAGCCCAGCTTGCGACGATGCAGGACCTTGAGGTCGAAACCCAGCCGGGGGTCTTCCTCGGACATCGACACGTCCCTATCGCAGCCACCGGGGCATATATCCCCGGCGGTAGATACCCGATGATGGCTTCTGCTCACATGACGATCATCACGGCGAAAGCTGCAGGGGTTCAACGAGTCGTGGCCTGCACCCCACCGATCCACGGCGAGGTGCCGGCCGCCACAGTTGCCGCCGCGCACTTTGCCGGAGCCGACGAGATCTACGTTCTCGGTGGGGTCCAGGCCATTGCCGCCATGGCGATCGGCACCCCCTCCATTGAGCCGGTCAACATGATCGCCGGTCCAGGCAACGCCTTCGTCGCAGAAGCCAAGCGCCAGATGTTCGGTGAGATCGGTATCGATCTGTTCGCCGGTCCGACTGAGGTGCTGATCGTCGCCGACGACACCGCCGATCCACTCACTGTCGCAGTCGATCTGCTCTCCCAGGCCGAACACGGCCCGGAGTCCCCGGCCGTGCTGGTCACCACCAGCGACCGCGTGGCCCGTCAAACGGTGGAAAATATCGAGAAGCTTCTACCGGGCATGCCGACCGGGGACACGGCCGGCCAGGCCTGGCGCGACTACGGCCAGATTATCGTGTGCGACGGGGAAGAAGAGATGTGGGAGGTGTCCAACGGATTCGCCTCCGAGCACGTCCAGATCTTCACAGCGGAGCCTAGGGACGCCCTCGATCGTATGCACGACTACGGTGCCCTGTTCCTCGGTGAAGGGACCTGTGTTGCCTACGGCGACAAGGTAATCGGCACCAACCATGTCCTGCCTACGCTTGGCGCTGCCCGCTACACCGGCGGACTCTGGGTCGGAAAATTCCTCAAGACCTGCACCTTCCAGGAGGTCCGTGATAACGACGCCTCCGGTGAGCTGGGCCGACTGTGCGGGCGGGCGGCGCGTGTGGAGAACTTCGACGGCCACGGTCGCTCCGGCGATCTCCGGGCAGCCAAGGCACTCGGCGACTCCTTCGACTGGCTGGAGAACGTCGATGTCCACGCGTGACACCCCCGCAAATGCAGGTCAGGATGGCCGCCTCTACCCTGGCACCGCAGTGGTCACGGGCGGTGGAAGCGGACTGGGATTCCATATCGCCACCGCCCTACGGGCCGAAGGATATCCCGTGGTGATCACGGGTCGTAATCCTGAGAAACTGTCTGCGGCCGCCGACGCACTCTCAGCGACCGCTGGACCTGAGATCCGCGGTATTGTCTGCGATGCTTCTGACCCTGACGAGGTGTCTGCACTTGTCGAGACACTCACTGACTCGACTGTCTCCGTCCTGGTCAACAACGCCGGTATCGGAGGACCGGTCACGCCCCTGGTGGATATCGACCCCGCCGAATGGGACGAGGTGATCGATATCAATCTCCGGGGTGTGTTTCTCATGTGCCGCGCATTCGCTCCCGCGATGCAGAAGCGCGGAAACGGATTCATCCTCAATATCGCCTCCGTGACGGGCAAACGGCCCCTGGAGAATCGCACTCCCTACGCCGCCAGCAAAATGGCCGTGATCGGACTGACGACCACCCTCGCCTTCGAGTTGGGACGGCACGGCGTCATGGTCAACAGTCTCTCCCCTGGACCGGTGGACTCCGAACGCATGGACCGGAACTTCGAACGCGAGGCTGCCCTGAGCGGGAAGAGTATCGAAGAGGTAGCCGACGCTTTCGTTTCGCGGTCCGCCCTCAACAGAATGGTCACGATGGAAGAAGTCGCCCGTGCCGCAGTTGCAGCGCTTTCCATCCCTGGCTTGACCGGCTCGGACATCGACGTTTCCGGAGGAATGATCGCATGAAATTCGACAGGACCCTCAGAAAGCGCATCGCCGCCGGCGAGTCTGTCTCCGGTGTGCTCCTGCGCATACCCAATGAAGAACTCGTGGAGGTCGCCGCGTGCAGCGGCGTGGACTTCATCCTCCTCGACTGTGAACACGGTGCCGACGACGCCGTCGCGGTGCGGCAGCACATCGCCGCGGCGGCGATATTCGGCGTCGAGACCCTGGTCCGCATCGGGTCGGGTGACCGTTCCCTCGTCCTGCGAGCCACCGATGCTGGCGCGTCCGGAATCGTGGTCCCCCACGTCGACGACCAGGCCCAGGCCGTAGAAGCCGTCCAGTGGGCCCGCTACCGCCCGCTCGGCGACCGAGGCTTCGCTCTCTACAGCAGAGCCGCCCACTACGGCACCATTTCGGCATCTTCACATATCCGACGGACCGACGAAGCCATGCTTCTCTTCGCGATGATCGAATCACCCGTCGCCGCCTCCCGCAGCTCCGACATCCTTGGCGTCCCCGGTATTGACGGGTACATGATCGGCACCTCGGACCTCAACGCATCCACCGAACCTCAGGATTCTACGGTGGAGGAATCCATCGGTCGCGTCACTGAGGCGGGTCGGCACCTCTCTTCGATACGGATGGACATCGTCAACTCCGCGGAACAGGCGGCGTCGGCGAAGGCGGACGGCGCCAGGATCGTCGTCTACAACACCACCGCACTGCTGGTGGACATGTTCGGCGCGCTACCCTGACCGGCTCTCCTCCCCGGACCACCTGTCACGGGTAGACCCCTCAGGGACCGACGGGCAGGGAGGAGCGTGTGACGAAATAGCTCGTCACATACTGGGTGCGGTATTCCGCCTCCGGAGCTGCGATCCGGTCAAAGAGCAGGTCGACGGCCATCCGCACCAGGTCATTGAGATCGAACCCCACCGTCGACAGTGAGAAAACCGGCCACGCAGCTTCTGGGAGATCATCGAAGCCGACGACGGCCACGTCGTCGGGAATCGACACCCCCGTCCTCACCGCTTCATTGACTGCTCCAATCGCCACCACATCATTACCGCAGACAATGACCTCCGGTGGGTCTTCCAATGCCATCAGTGTCCGGAATCCTCCACTCCCGCTGACGACGTCAAAATCGCCCTGCGTCCGGTAGGACGAAGGAACGACAATTCCATGCTCCCCCAGAAGGGCGAACAATTGCTCGGCGCGCTGAGTACCGGTTGTTGCATTGCCCGGCCCCAACACCGCCCCCACCTTCGAATAGCCGGCAGCGACAATCTTTTCCACCATTTCGGTGAGACCGACGGTGACATCAACTACGGCGGCGTCGGCCGGCACTGCCGGCGCTACTCGATTGAAATAGACGAAAGGGACCGAACGTTCCCGGAGTTTATAGGGCACCATCGAATCTGTCGTCGTCGTGGCCAGAATCACTCCGTCGAGACCGAGCGAGGATATTCGGGTAATCACCGCATCAACATCCCCGTCATCCGCGATCAGAACGACCTCATGCTGGCGCTCACTGACACGTGCCACCACCGGGCCAATCATCCGGTGATAGAACTCATTTGTCAGGTCAGTGACCAGAAGACCAATCCTGCTTGTCCTGCCCGAAGACAGCGCCCGCCCCGCAGCACTGGGAACATACCCCAGTGTCCTCGCAGCATCCTCGACCTTGGCGCGCGTCTTTCCGGAAACCCGTGGGTCTCCCCGCATCGCCCTGGAGACTGTGGGCTGCGACACGCCCGCGAGCCGTGCCACATCAAAACTCGTCACCATTGCAGTTCCTCATCATCTCGTCATCACACGGGTTCGGGGCGCCATCCAGTATTACCGTCCATCCGTCGGCGTCACTGAATATGGTGCCATCGTACCTGCACTGTACTCATTGACGAGACGCGGAGTCACGCAAGACGTTGTTCATTGTCACCATCGAAGAAGAGCATCTTTTCCGGCTCGAAAGAGAAATAGACTTTCTCGCCGCGACGCGGAATTCTCCCCTTCTGACCACGCGCCACCAACGGGTAGCCGAGCGCCGTCGTACAGTACAGGTAGTCATCCGCACCGAGTTCCTCCACCATGTCCACCGTCGCCTCAATTCCGTGGTCGGCGATGGACAGGTGTTCAGGCCGGACGCCGACGGTGACGCTGTTGCCGGCGCTCGGAGGCACGGCAATCGGTTCTCCGCCAAGCAATACCTTCCCATTCTCGTCCACATCTCGGGTGAACAGATTCATTGACGGTGACCCGATAAATCCGGCGACGAACGAGTTCACCGGATTCTCGTAGAGCTCCGAGGGTGGGGCACACTGCTGTAGGACACCGTCACGGAGCACCGCCACACGGTCTCCCATTGTCATGGCCTCCACCTGGTCATGGGTGACGTAGACCGTGGTGGTGGCCAACCGGCGCTGCAACCGCGCGATCTCAGTTCTGGTCTGCACCCGCAGCTTGGCATCAAGGTTCGACAACGGCTCATCCATGAGGAAGACCTGCGGTGCCCGCACGATGGCACGTCCCATTGCGACCCGCTGACGTTGTCCGCCGGACAGCGCCTTCGGCTTACGGTCGAGAAACTTCGTCAGGTCCAGCATCCTCGCCGCCTCTTCGACCCGTTCCCGGATCTCGGCTTTGTTGACCTTCGCGATCTTCAGAGCGAATCCCATATTCTCCGCAACGGTCATGTGCGGGTAGAGCGCATAGTTCTGGAAGACCATTGCTGCATCGCGGTCCTTCGGGGCGATGGTGGTGACGTCCTTGCCGCCGATGAGGATGCGACCGGAGGTCACCTCCTCCAGCCCCGCGAGCATGCGCAGAGTGGTGGATTTTCCGCAACCGGACGGGCCGACGAGGACGAGAAACTCACCGTCCTCGATCTCCAGGTTGATGTTGTCCACACTGGGCTGCTTGGCGCCCGGGTAGACAAGGGTGGCGTTTTCGTAGGTGATCGATGCCATGATGTTTCCTCGCTTGTGTGTTACTTAGGGTTGTTCGTCGGCGCGCACCGGGTAGAGGTCCGGCCGTCGGTCTGTCAGTGCATGATTGTGGTCGCTCAGCCGACGGTCTCCGACGTTCCCGAGATCTGCGACCAGAAGAGCCGGTCGCGCAGGCCGGACGATATGCGGCCCCGCCAACGGAACACCGTCATGACCGACGATAATGCTTCCACCAGTGAATTCCTCTCCCCGTTCATGCCCGCACCGGTCCGCGACAGCGATCGGTATGCGGTAGTCGGCCGCGTGTGCGACCACCTTGTGCACCTCGATGGGCCAGCCGCCGGGAAGTGCACCCTCCGGGCCGGTGCGCAGAGGCCAGTTCACCGGGGCTGCGAGCACATCGGCCTGCTCTTCTGCGGCTGCCCTGACCATTTCGGGGAACTCGATGTCGTAGCAGACCGCGGTAGCGACTCGCCCGATCGACGTCTCCACGACCAACGTGGCCCGCTCGCCCGCCGTGAAGTACCGGTGTTCGGCGTCCCACAGGTGTGCTTTCCGGAACACACCGACGGTGTCCCCGGCATCAACAACCACCGACGCGGAGTAGAGCTTCCCGTCTGTCCCTCGTTCTGCGAGACCGGCGACGATGACGACGCCGTGGTCGGTGGAAAGCCTGGAGAGCAGGGTGGTCCATGGTCCAGGGACGAGTTCCGCCAGGCTCCATGCTTCGTCGGTATCGGCGAAGTGGTACCCGGAGTTGACCATTTCCGGTAGCACAATCAGTGCAGCCCCAGCCTGCGCCGCCGCGCTGACGGCCTCGGACACCGCCGAGTACGCCATGCGCGGGTGCTCGACGTCCACCGGGACCTGTGCGCACGCCACCCGAAGCACCGGGTCCACCACGTCCACCACGTCCACCGTGTTCACTTCAACCCGCTACCGCAGTCCGATACTGGCAAGCACCGCTGCCGGAGCCACATAATGGTTCGGGTCCAGGGCAGCGCCAGCATCCGCTGCCGCCTGCTCGACCTCGGTGTGCCAGTCGATCTCGACACGCTGGTCCCCTGCCGTGACCACGAAGAGGTCCGCCTCATCTGCTGCCGCGGAATCTCCCGTACCGTCCGGCAGGGCAGTGCAGCGGAAAGCACGCCAGACTCCCGCCGGAATCGAGAGAGTGTCTCGCTCGCCGAGGCTGACGACTGTCTCCTCCGCACCGTCGTTGAGCACGACGTCCCATGTTCCGGATTTGACCGTGATCGTCTCTGCGACACCGACACGGTGGCGGAGCATTCCCTCCCCGACCGGAGCGCTGAGCCAGGCGGCGCAGAAGGAGTGCGGTTCGGTCAGCGACGGTACCTGACGGCGGTCCTCACTCAGCCCGTAGCCGATAACCGTCGCAAACCTGCCGCGTCCGCCGGGGAGCACGGAGCACAGGAATGCGTGGTCGGAATAGCGCCGGTCCTCCCTGGTGACCACCCGTGTCCGGAACTCCTCCGGTGTGAACACATCGAGGTCGTCCAGGTACGTCTGGTCGAGCGGGGTAATCCGTTCATCCTCCGACGGAGCTGTTTCACCGATCGTCGTGTCCACCAGCTGGTTCTCACGGGTGAGGTAGAGGCCGAAACCCTCGGCATCCTGCAGGACCTTGGGACCCCAGATGATTCCGCCGGTGTCGTCGCGTCCCAGCACCGTGTAGAGAATGCCGTCATCGGGTCCGATATTGGTGAAACCACGGAAGATCCAGGTGGGCACGGAAATCACGTCGCCATCCTCGGAGATGTAGTTGCCCTGTTCGCCGTCCGGTCCCCACCGGAGACGGAAACGTCCACCGAGGTTGAGGAACACCTCGGCGGTGAAATGCAGATGGAGGTTGTTCGACACGTCCGCGGGCATCCCAGCAGCACCAAGCTGGTAGCCATGCGGTGTCGCGAGATTGACGAACTGGTTCGAACTCTGAGACACGCCGGGGCCGACGAAGGAGTAGTTGTCCTTGCGGTCGGAGCCGGGCGTCTTACAGTCGATGAAGGCCGCCTTGCATGGCACCCAGTGGGTGAACCGGATGAGGCGGGCGTCGAGATCCTCCGGGGTCATGGTGGTGGAGGCGGTTGTACTGGTCGGGGTTGACATGTGCGATCCTTTCGGGTCAGGGGTTCCTGTGGTCAGTCAGTCGTCGGAACGCAGTCGTGGGGGCTGCTGTAGTCGGGAGGGGTTCGTCAGTAGAGGTTGTCGAAGCGGAACTCCTCCTCTCCCCGGCCTGCGTTGATCTGCGCGAGCACGCCCACCCAGTCGAAAATGCGGACTTCACGCACGATTCGACCCTCGTGGATCTGGAACTGGGAAGCGCCGAGGATGTCGACCTTCTCTCCGGTCAGCGGGCCGAAGAGCTGGGCACCGGTGTAGTGCCCGCTGAGCTTCCACGACACCGCGACGCGGAGGCCGCCGTACCGGGTCTCCTCATTGGTCTGGATGTCCCGGACCTCGACGGTGCAGTCCGGGAAGGCGCTGACCAGTTCAAGGAGATTCTCCTGGTAGGCCTTGGGTCGGACGACCGTCTTATCACCGACGGTGTTGAGGATGACGTCCCGGTCAAAATACTCATCCATCTTGGCGAGGTTTCTCCGCGACCACACGTGGTGGATCATGTCGACGACCATCTGGCATGCCTCGGGATGGTTATTCTCCCGCGGGCCGGAGTCGCCCTCCACCAACGGGTTCTCGGGCGCAGGCCCGGTCAGCGACCCGGAGTAGCCGACATAGGGCAGGCGTGCAGCAGCTTCGGCGGGATCGGTCCCCAACTGCAGGCACTGAGCCAGAGAATCGCGCACGACCCACTCCTCCACCATGCGTCCCTCGCGGTACAGGCAGTTGGCGATGGTGCGGCTACGCACAATGCGCTGCCCTTCCGGCGACGCAACGTGGTCGATACCGAGGACGAGGTGGGAGCTGAGAAATGCATCGTCACCCCGTTCCTCCCAGACAACGTCCTCTGCCAGACCGATGTGATCAGGGACGGCGGCGATACGCATCGTCGTGCCCTGAACGACCTGCTCCACCCCGACAGCGGTGCCACCGGGACCGTGGACGATCGAGTCGGCCTCGTAATTGTCGTAGATGTGCTCGATGTCGCGCTGGACCCAGATCCGATCGGTGACTTCCCGGATGAACTCATCAGGGTCGGAGTAGGGCTCGTAGGCGATCTTCTTGAGTGTCATGGTGTAGTGCATGTCCTTTCGATGGTTGTTCGTGAGAGTTGGAGCAGGATGTCGATTGCCGAGGTGACGGCGTCGGGCACCTCGACGGGGATCAGGTGACCGACACCGTCGAGAACGGTGAGCTCGACCGCCGTATCGTCCGGCAGCGTGTCCCGGATCTCCTCGTGGTTGGCCACCGGACACAACGCGTCCCGGTCGCCAGCGAGGATCACGGTTGGTATGCGACACCGGCGGAGCCCGGGACGGGCATCGGTCCTGGTCTGCTGGAGCCTCAGCTGACTGACGAGGGTGTCGGCCGTGAGGTCTCCTGCGCTGTCCGTCACCATGACCGACCAGTCGTCGACGGTCGGATCCGAGAGGAGCAGGGACAGGATCGACTCCTGGTACTCGCGCGGCCCCGTGCCGCCAGAGCGGTAGCCGGTGCCGGTGAGTCCTTCGATCGTGGCCTCCCACCCCTCGAGTTGTTCTTGGGTCGGTGACCTCGCATTCGTGGCCATAAGCATCAGCCCGGCCACTCTCTCCGGCGCTCGGGCCGCCACGTGCATCGCAACGATGCCGCCAAGGCTGAGCCCACCAAGAATGAACCTGGGCGGAAGCTCGGCAAGGAGGCGTCCGATTACCGCTTCCATGGAATCGTCCTGCGGTGTCACCAGGATCGTTCCCGCGGGCAGATCGCACCGGGACCACATCCTGGGAGACAGGTTCATTCCGGCGATGAGCACGACCGGGGTGTCGGTGATCATGGTGCCATCACCCCTTCACCGACCCGGCCGACAGGCCGGCAACCAGGTACTTCTGCGCGAGGAATGCGATGGCGACCACGGGCAGGGTCAGCAGGATCGTCGCCGCACCTGCCTGCTGCAGCATCGGCAGGGTCTGTCCCAGCTGGGTGGCGATGAACACCGGCACGGTCTTGGAGTCGACGTCGGTCAGGATGATCGCGGCGAAATACTCCTGGAAGGCGAAGAGGAACATGAAGATCCCGGCAGTGAGAATGCCCGGTCCCATGATGGGGATGAGCACCCGCCTGAGGGTCTGGAACCTGTTGCAGCCGTCCATCAACGCGGCCTCGTCAAGTTCCTTCGGTATCTCGGCGAAGAAGTTGCGCAACAACCAGATGCTGAAGGGCTGGTTGATGGCGATCAGTGCGGCCGAAATCGCCCAGATCGAGTCGTAGATGCCGATACTCTTGGTGAGTTCGTACAGCGGGAGAACGACTGCCGGTCGGGGCAGCGCGCGGAAGATCAGGGCGGTGATCAGGAGCACCACCGACACCCACCCGGGGAAGCGGGACAGGGCGTAGGCCGCCGGAATGCCGATGACCAGAGCGACGACGGTGGAGATCACCGCGACGATGGTGGTGTTGATGAGGTACTTGTAGAAGTCGGTCCCCTGCCACAGGGACTGGAACGCCTGCATCGTCGGCTCGTAGATGAACTTCGGCGGGTTGGCGAACGCAATGTTCAGCGGTTTCGTCACCGACAAGAGCGTCCACAGGAACGGTGCCAGGCAGACCAGACAGACCGCCAGCATCACCAGGCCGATGACGACGACGCGCCATCCGCTGGTCTCACCCTTGTCCAGGAACTTCCGGCGCTTCTTCGGGACGGGGCCGGAGGAGTCGGCGTCGGTGATTGTGGGATTGTGTCTCGGATCTGGGGTCACGATGTCAGTCACGACCTCTCGCCTCCTTCAGGATGCCTCGGATTGAGGGATACAGCAGGATCATGATCACGATGATCGACAGCACATTGACCGCACTTCCGAGGCCGAGTTGGGGTGATCCCTCGCGGAAGGCGATGTTGAAGACATAGAGCATGACCGACTCGTTACCGATCTGCGCAGCGGACGGAGAGAGCGGGATCAACTGATCGAAGACCCGGAAGATGTCCATCGTGAGGATCAGCAGGACAAACCCCATGATTCCGCGGATACTCGGGATGATGATGTGCCAGTGCCTCTGGAAGAGATTCGCGCCGTCCATCCGTCCTGCTTCGACGACTTCCTTCGACACACCCTGAAGGCCGGCGAGGATCATCAGCATGGCGAACGGCAGCATGGACCAGACGATGTTGGACATCAGCAGGAGGCGGTTGGGCCACACGTCGGTGAACCACAGGATGTCGAGACCGGTGACTTTCGAGATGACGAGGTTGACGATGCCGCCGAAGTTGGAGTCGAACAGCCACGAGTAAGCGGCGGAACCGACAACGGACGGGATCACGTACGGGATGAGCATGATTCCCAGGACGATCGGTCTCGGCCAGGTCAGCCGGTTCACCATCACAGCCAGGACGTAGGCGAGAACGACGACGACCGCGGTCGTGGTGATGGTCAGCCCTGTGGTGAACACCAGGGCTTTGAGGAATCGGCTGTCTGTGAGTGCCTGGGTGTAGTTCTGCAGTCCGACCCAGGACCCTGGCGATCCGTAGGTCACCTCTTCGAAGCTCCACCGGAGAGTCTTGTACAGCGGGATGACCAGCAGCCCGAACATGACGATGATGCTCGGGGCGACGAAGACCCAGAATTCACGTCTCTTCACGATGGCTCCCTCCTTCCTTCTCGGTACGCAGGTGGTCTCTGGCGCGGATCAGTACTTCTGCATGACGCGTTCGGCGATCTGCTGCATCTCGCGCATGCCGGCGTCAATGTCCTTCTGCCCGGAGATGATCTGGGCCAGGACGTTGATGGTCTCGTTGTTCATGTCCGCTGCCCACGGGACGAGCTGTGGGTCCGGGGCTTCTGAAATCGCGGTCTCCACAGCGTCGGCGTAGTCCATGTTGTCCTGGTTGGCGATACCTTCCCGGGCCGGGTAGGCGTCGGGGATCGACGCCTCGGAGGCTTCTTCCGACACGGAAGCGCCGATGAGGTTGAACAGCAGTTTGTTGTCCACCTTCGTGTTCTTCGGGATCGACCAGCCGTCGATGGACACCTGCGAGTAGAGCTTTCCGCCGTCCTCCACCGACGGCGGCGCGGCGAAAGCGAACTGGTCGCTGAAGGACGTCTGGTTCTCGTCCTGCAGGTCGGCCATGCGTCCGGAGAACATGATCGCCATGGCCGCCTGGTCGTTGAAGAGCTGCTGCTGGACCTTCGGCTGGTCGAAGGTGAGCGCCTGCGGGTCCATGTACGGGGTCAGTGCCTTCATCGCCTCGAGCGCCTGGCGGGACTCGTCCGAGTCGAAGTTCGGGCGGCGAGTGTCCTCGTCCACGTACTGCTTACCGAGAGATCCGAGTGCCGCGACGTAGGCGGTTCCCAGGTCACTGGACGACAACCACGGCAGCGCAAGCGGATTCTCCATCTTCCCGGAATCCTGGATCTCCTTGGCTGTCTCCTCCATCTCCTGGAAGGTGGTGGGGACCTCGAGTCCGAGTTCGTCGAAGACGTCCTGGCGGTAGACGAAGGTGAAGGCCTGTGCCTGCATCGGGACGGCCCACAGCTGGCCATCGTAGCTCAGGCGGTCCTTGAGGTCCTGGCTGATGCCGTCCAGATCGTACTGGTCGGTGAATTCGGTGAACAGGTCGTCCAGCGGGACAAGCTTGTCCTGGTCTGCGTAGCCGGGAATCACGAAACCGTAGCTTTCGATCAGATCGTAGGTTCCGTTGTCGGTCCCCAATGTCGCCTGGGTGCGCTGCACCTGCCCGGCGAAGTCGATGGGCTCGTGCTGGACGGTGACATTGTCCTTTGAGCAACTGTTGACCATCGAGTTGGTGTACGGGTCGATGGCCGAAGAGTTGTACGCCAGGACGTTGACCGTTGTCGGCGAGGACGGGTTGTCGAAGTCACAGGCGGAGGTTGCCGCACTGTTCGAGGGGCTGTCGCTGCCGGCACCGCACGCGGCGAGGGCCAGGGACGTGATCGTCAGTGCCGCTCCTGTCTGGAGGAACTTCATCGTTTTCATGGTTCTCTTCTTTCTGGGAAGGAAAGGGAGGCATCCTGTACGGCGGTCACGCCGGTCCGGACGCCGGAGTCACAGTCGGTCGAGCCGCAGCTGTGCGCTGTCACGGTGGCCGGGCATCTGTTCGAAGTCGGCGATGGTGACCACGGGCGAGGCCTGTGCATGGGTCGAGGCCTTCGTCGCACGCTGATAGGTGAGTTGTTTGAGGAAGCCGAGGACGGACAGTCCCTCGGTGTACCGGGCACCTCGGGCAGTCGGGAGCACGTGGTTGGTGCCGGACATGCCTTTGTCGGCGTAGGCGACAGTTGACCAGGGCCCGAGGAAGAGCGATCCGTAGCAGGTGAGCCGGTCGAGCCACCAGTCGAGATCCTCTGCCAGCACCTCGAGGTGTTCGGGTGCCAGCAGGTCCATCGCCGTCGCTGCCGCCTCACGGTCCTCGACGACGTAGATGGAGCCGAAGTCACGCCAGGCCGCTCCCGCGATCTCCCGGGTCGCCAATCCTTCAAGCTGATGGTCGACTTCGGACGCCACTGCCCGACCGAGCGCCTCGTCGGTGGTGACCAGGCAGGCCGGGGACTGCGGTCCGTGTTCGGCCTGCGCGAGAAGATCAGCTGCGACCATCTCGGCATCGGCGGACGCGTCAGCGAGGACGGCGACCTCTGACGGGCCGGCGAGAACGTCGATGCCGACGGTCCCGTAGAGTTGCCGCTTCGCTTCGGCGACGAAGGCGTTCCCCGCCCCGACCACCATGTCCGACGGATTCCCGTCCAGTAGCCCGAAAGCCATCGACGCCAGTGCCTGGACACCACCGAGAGCGAAAACGCGGTCACCGCCCGATACGTGGGCCGCGTAGAGGACGGCAGGGTGGGGCCGACCGTTCCTGCTCGGCGGAGTGCACGCTACGACATTCGGCACGCCGGCAGCACCGGCGACCCCGACAGTCATGAAAGCACTGGCCAGAAGGGGGAATCGCCCGGCCGGAAGGTAGGCGCCGACGTTGTTGACGGGGACGTAGCGCTGGCCGCACACCACGCCGGGGATGACCTCATCCTCGAAGTCCACGAGACGCTCGCGCTGCATTCTGGCGAATGTCCTGGTGCGCTCGGCACCGGTGTCGAGGGCCGCACGGAGGTCGTCGGGGAGCTCGTCGGTGGCTTTGCGCATCTCTTTCGTGGACACTTCGATGTCGCCGTCGAAGCCATCGAGCTCCTTGGCGTATCGCCGGACGGCGTCCATGCCGTTGCGCTCAATGTCGAGCAGCATCGATGACACGGTCTCCACGACCTTCGGATTGTTCTGCTCGGCGACGTCGTCCCCCGCCGGTTCCTTGATGATGGTGAGCGCTCCGGGGATGCGCTTCTTGTCACTGCTGTTCAAATGCATACGTGAAGCATACAGATTCCTTTTCCGAACAACACCACCTATGTCACTCTTTTTCTCAATTGTGACATATGCCATAATATTCCACGGACACTCCCTCGCGAAAAACCACAAAATACCAGTTCAGTAGCATATCCCTTCCGCGGGCAGCCACGGCGACCACACTCAGCGTCGCCCCTGCGAGAACCTTTATTTAGCATAGGCGAACCTCATAGACGCCCAGAGAAGGTCATACATACGCATACATTTGTGGACGGTGATGTCCGCGAACACGATATAATCGCAGCCATGCGTGGCAGGCCGGTCCTGCACGCCATGACGCTCCAACCCGAGCGGGTTGGAGCATCGGAACACTCTCTGTCAGCGTCTCTCCCCGCAGAGCCTTGCCTCGTGATCGGCGGCTCTCTGAAACTCAGGGTCGTCAGAGGCACACGCCAGACAGATGGCGGCGTGGTTATGGGAAGGGTCCCTGTCCATCTCAAAGGCCACGTAGGAGTCACCGCAGCGGTAACACTCCACACGTGCTTCCCACGGGTCCTCGCCTGCCTCGGATACCTCGATCCGGGGATCGTGAGGACGCTCCATGACGAACCAGGTGGGCCTGGCAAATCTCAGAGCGACGGCGTAGATGGCTCCCGCAAGCACGAAGGCAACCGGTGGGGCCCAGACGGCCGCGGCGTTCCCACCGGAGGCCACCATGGCCACTCCCACGACAGCGGAGCACACCCAGGCGGTCGTGCCTGCCGGATTGACCGCGGGAACCCTCCCCGGTCTGATCTCCACCCTGTTGTAGGCAACACCGGTCCGTCTCATCCAGGCGACATGGACCAGCATGATCGCTACCCACCCGACGATGAACGCACCCTGGTACTGAAGGGACACGTTGATCCAGGTCAGGACGTTGGTCAGCATCATGAGGTACACAATCACGGCGACCACCCCAAGCCAGAAGACCCTTGGCATGGACCATTTCACCGTGCGTGCGAAGAAGTTCTGGAAATTAGTGGACGAGAGGTAGAAGTTTCCTGCGTTGACCCGGGTCTGGGAGGCCAGCACCCACACGAGCCCCCAGACCCCCATCATGCCGACGACCCCGACAATGGCAGACTCCTCGCTCAACGGGCCGTCGATCTCGATCGTCTCGACAAGGAACATCCCCACCGCGGCATTAACCAGCAGCGTGACCACGTAGTACGGGGCACCGAAGATGACCTTGCTGTTGATCTCCGCGTCCTCGTTCTTTCCGTACCGGGCAAAGTCCCACACCATCATGGTGACGACCCACACTCCCATATAGATGACGAAGGCGTACCACCAACCCGGTACCCCGAGGTCGGAGGCTGATGCCGGGGGCCCGGTGAGCCAGTCGTTGCTGTAGCCGTATTTCACGATGGCCCAGACGACCGACCCAATGAGTCCCAGGATGTACAACGGCAGCAGGACGCCGTTGAGCTTGTCCAGCCATGCCGTCACACCTCGCCACGCGAGCGGCGCCTGGTACAGCACAACCACCAGTGCCCAGACGGAGAGTGGTGCGACCCAACCGCGGTCGGCGAAGAACGCGTGCAGCGCGGAAGCTACGATCGCCCCCTCCGCTACCACGTAGTACATGATCGTGATGCCAAACAGCGCAGCGGCGAACGCGGAACCCACACGTCCGAACATAGCTCGCGAGAACTGGGACACACTGGTCCCGGACTCGTTCGCCACCTTTGAGGCCACTTGGTTGATCAGTCCGTAGGCCACGACAGACAGCGCGATACCGATCAACGAGTTCACCGTACCGACGCTCAGGGCAACAGTCGCCCCGACCACAACGAAGAACATCGCGCTCATCAACCCCGTCCAGACCATGGCGGTGGACATCTTCCCGACCCGCCAGGACCTGGGGACGATATGGAGCGAATAATCTTCGGCGGCGTTCTTCGCCAGGACGCTGGGATCATCTGTGTGGACAATGCGGAGGGGAGGAACGTCGGCGCGATGCTGTCCGGCGTCTGTATGAACGTGTGGAGTGGTCATGTCATCCTCGTTCCTCAGACGGTCACAGTGACGGTCGACGGATGGTTACGCAGCGTGCCCTCAACAAACGCGGTCTCCGGGTCGTCGGTCCAGTGGACGGTGGTGCGACGGGCCAACATCTCCCGGAACTGGCGGGTGGACTCCTCCAGCACTTCACCGCTGCCCCAGTCGAGGATCACCCCGTAGCGACGGATGCAGTCCATGTCGGTGATGAGCTTCTGCCGGTACTCCCCAGAGACCTCCTGTGGGTCGCGTGCCATCCACTCGCGGCGATGTGTACGGATGTACGCACGGGCCTTCTCCGTCGCCGACCCGTCGATCTCGTACTCGAAGATCTCCGGGTCGACGAGGTTGACGACCACACCGTAATCCTGCTCAGCACGCTCCACCGTGACGTAGCCGTCGATGACGTCCTCCAGTACGGCGGCTGGGTCACGCTGCAACGGGTCCCCGAGCCCACCGCCACCTGCAGAAGGGCGAGTGAACCGATCGCCGGATTTGATGGGTACCGCGGCAAAGATGGAGCCGAGATAGCGCTCGTCTTCAGTGCCCTTGTTCAGCCACACACCGTGCGGGATCGACGGCAGTCCTCCCCACAGGCCCCAGGTCACCGACCGTTCACGGTCGCAGCAGTAGGACATCACCGTATTGTCAGACGCCCACAGGTGCCCGCCCTTCTCGGCTCCGAGACCGCCACGGTACTTTCCCGGCCCACCCGAGTCCGGGACGAGGTCGTGGCAGGTCGTCAACACCGGTGCGAGGCGTTCCTGCCCCTCGAATGGCTGGGTACCGTACTGGACGCCGAAGATCGGAGCAGACGCGTTATAGCCGTCAGCACCGTTGCGGGCTCCCCAACCACCCATCATCCAGTCGTACCACATGAAACTTGGGGACTCGTCGAGCCGGTTATCCTTCCCTCCCACCAGGAGGTACTCCAAGTTGAACGTCGCTGCCATGGCTCGGGACGGTTGGATGTCCGACCAGATCTCGAACACGGAATTCATGATCTTCTCGAAGGGCCCGGAGCAGAAGCCCGCGCACGGACGCGGCCACTCCGCGTTGACCACCGAGCCGATCGGCCCGAGGTCCGCGGTGACAACCCGGTAGAAGCCCGAATTCAGCGGAATATCGGGGAACTGCATTTTGGTGCCAGCTACAATACCGGCGAACGAACCGCCGAAACCTGCATTGAGCATCGAGGAAATCGAGGCGTGGGACTTCGAGAGGTCGTAGTGCACCCGGTCCCCCTCAATGATCATCTTCATAGTGACCGGGATGAGCCCCTCGTCGAGGGCCGGGTCCTGGTCAATGTAGTCCTCGGTGTACCAGACACCATCCGGCAGGTCGGCGATCTTCGCCCGGGTGAGCTCCTCCACGTAATCCTGGACCTCGGCCATGGCCGTCTTTACGGTCTCCACACCGTACTTAGCGCACAGACGCTGGATCTCACGTTCGGCGACCTTCGTGGCCTCTGCCTGCGCCTGCATGTCACCGATGATGTCCCGTGGGTTGCGGGTGTTCTTGGCGATCAGGTACGCGACGTCGGTGAGGAACTCCCCCTTACTCCACAGACGGGTCGGCGGGATGCGTAGTCCCTCCCCCATGTGGTCAAGAGCCTTGACATTGAAGGAGCCGGGAGTCGCGCCACCGACATCAGCCCAGTGCCCGTTGGCCTGTGCGTAGCCAAGGAGCTCGCCCTCGTAGTAGATCGGACGGATGATGCGCGTGTCGTTGAAGTGGCTGCCACCTTCGTACACGTCGTTGATGACGAAAACGTCCCCTGGATTCATGTCGTGGGCGAAGTCACGGATGACGGCTTTGGCGGTGTAATGCAGGGTGCCGACGTGGGCGGCGATGTCGCCGGTCCCCTGCATCACGGTGTTGCCCTCCAGGTCGCAGAGGGCCGAGGAGAAGTCCCTGGAATAAATGACGAACGAGTAGCAGGTCCGTAGGATCTGCTCGGCCATCTGGTCGACGGTGTTGACGAAAGCGTTCTTGAGGACCTCGAAAGTCACGGGGTCGAGCGAGGTAGGCATGGTCTTGTCCTTCTTTCGGTGTGGTGGAAACGGGTCAGGGGGCTGTGGTGAGGATGAGGTGGTCCCACTCGTCGACGCGGGCGGTGGTCTGTGGGGGGACGACAGTGGTGGTGTCGAGTTGGTCGATGATGCAGGGGCCGTCGATCACGGCGCCGGCGGGCAGGTCCGTTCGGTTGTAGATCGGTGTCTCCACCCGGGCTGTCTCATCCGGGAAGAGGACCTGCCGGACCTCGACCGCCGTGGGCGTGAACGTCGACGGGTCGATGAGCTCGGCCGGTTGCTCGTCGGCGTGCGCGGTCAGTCCGATCGCCTTCACCTGCAGCCGGTAGATCTCGACACCGGTGTCGCGGTTGGAGAAGTTGTGCTCCTTGAGGTGCGTCTCGTGGAACTTGTCGATGACCTCGTCAAGGCTCGTGATCGGGACGCCGACGTCCACGGAGATCGACCGCCACTGTCCCTGATAGCGCATGTCGATCGAGTACTGGAACACCATGTCGTCATCCTCGACATGCTCTGCGGTCAGGCGGTCCCGCCCTTCCGCCGCCAGTTCGGCGAAGGAGGTGTTGAGTTCATCCAGGTCCGCGTCCTCGGCGTTGGTGAGGTACATCTTCGTCAGGTCATGCTGGATATCGACCAGCAGACACCCTGTCGCCGAGGTGACGCCGGGGTGAGGCGGCACTATCACCGTGGGGATACCCAGGTCTTTGGCCAGGTAGGCGACGTGCAGTGGCCCTGCCCCGCCGAAACCCACGAGGGCGAAGTCGCGGGGGTCGTGGCCCTTACGCACCGAGATGAGTCGGATGGCGTCCGCCATGTTCGCGTTGGCGACCTTGATGATCGACTGGGCGGCCTCCTCTATACCCAGGCCCAGCGGCTCGGCAATGCCCGAGATGGCCTCTCGTGCTTTCTCCACGTCAAGCTGTTTGACACCTCCGGCCAGAGAGACACCGACGGTGCCGAGGACCAGGTTCGCGTCGGTGTTGGTCGCCAGCTCACCGCCGTCGCCGTAGCAGGCGGGTCCAGGGGTCGACCCAGCCGACTGCGGACCCGAGCGCAGGGACTTCGCATCATCGAGCCAGGCGATCGACCCACCGCCGGCACCGATGGTGAGAACCTCGATCGACGGGAAGCAGATCGGGAAGCCGAACTGCACCGACCAGGTGTCGGTGGTGCCCAGGACACCGTTCTCGGTGAGGCTGACGTCGGTGGACGTGCCGCCCATGTCGAAGCCGATGGAGTTCTCGAAGCCGCACTTACGTCCGATATGGCGGGAGGCAATCGCACCTGCGGCGATGCCGGACGCGGCGAGCCGGGCACCGTAGGTCTCCGCCATCTTCGGGGTCATCACTCCCCCACCGGAGTGGAGCAGCAGGACGTCATTGTCGTAGCCCGCGTCGGTCAGGCGCGACTCCAGCGTCTTGGCGTACGGGCCGATGATCGGCACCAGGGCCGCGTTGGCGACGGTGGTGTTGAAACGCTCGTACTCAAAGATTTCGGGAAGGACGTCGGAGGACGTACACACCGGAACGCCGGGCAGTTCCTCGGCGAGGATCTCGGCCATGCGCTCCTCATTGACCGGGTTAGTGTAGGCGTTGACGAAGCAGACCGCCACGGTCTCGACCCCGCGGCGGCGCAGGACGCGGGCGACCTCGCGGGCACCATCCTCGTCCAAGGCGGTGAGGACCTCTCCGTCGTAACCGACGCGCTCACTGACGGTCAGCCGGTGACGGCGCGGAACGAACGGCGCTGCAACCTCGTTGTAGGGGTCCCAGTCCTCCCGGTCACCGCGGCGAATCTCGATGACATCGCGAAAGCCCTCGGTGGTCACCATCGCGACCTTCGGGAAGTTCCGGGTGATCAGGGCATTGGTGGCGATGGTGGTGCCGTGGGAGAACAGGTCGACGTCCTTCCACTCCACGCCGGTAAGGGCCATCCCCTTGAGCACGCCGTCGATCGGGTCAGCCTGGGTAGGGTACTTGGCCGTGATGATCGTGCCGTCCGCCTGCTGGACGTAGACATCGGTGAACGTTCCACCGATATCGACGGCGGTACGGACACCGGGTTCGATGGTTGATGTCATGGGGGCCTCCTTGTGATGGTTCTCTTGTTTTCTGTCGTTCTGGGACAAGAACCAAACCTAGAAAGCCCCCGGGATCAGCAACAATGGTGCACCTGTACGGAACCGACGGCACCGTCGTTGTGGATGTCCACAATGCGCTGCGCAAGGCTACCGGCACACACCTGCGACAATCGAAGCCACCACAGAACAGTGCGGGAAGCTTCGCGAAACACAATCGTCACCGTTGCTCATCAAGTCGTAACAGCAGGACACACAGCCGTCACTACTGCGAGGCATAGGCTGAGGCATATGCGCATCGGTCTTGTCTTCTCCCTCACCGGCCCCCGCTCCGATGTCGGGTCCACCATCGCCGATGGGGCACTGCTGGCCGTCAGGGAGATCAACACCGCCGGAGGCGTACTCGGCGAACCCCTGGAAGTCGAGGTTTTCGATACCTGTTCCGAAGTGTCCCGGGCGCCCCTCGGAGTACGGACCCTCGTCCAGGACAGACAAGTTGACGCCCTGGTCGGCGGCTACATGTCCGCCTGCCGGGTCGCCATGCTGCCGGTGCTACGGGAACTCGACACCGTACTGATGTACCCGACGTACTTCGAGGGCGGGGAGAACGACCCCCACGTCTTCTACTGTGGTGCCGCACCGAATCAATTCCTGCCCGACTACCTCTCGTGGATCGCCACGCACCTCGGCCACCGGATATACATCATCGGCTCGGACTACATCTACCCACGTGTCCTGTCGGAGGAAATCCGTCGCACTGCCGCCACCTGGAATATCAAGGTTGTCGGCGACTCCTTCGCACCCCTTGGAGAAACCGACTTCCGGGACGCCGTCGCCGAGATCACGGAACGAACAGACTCCTCGCGACCGGACGTCGTGGTCTGCAACCTGGTGGGTTCTGAGTCCACGTCCGCGTTCTACCAGCAACTCCATGACTCCGGCTGCGGTCTTCCTGTCGCCGCGACAGTCACCACCGGAGTCGATCTCCGCGCCATGAAACGAACGAGCGGTGACGGCCACTACATGGTCGCGTCCTACCTGGCAGGAGTGGTCTCCCCCAACAACATCACATACCGGTCCGCCCTCCACCAGTTCCGCGGACCGGTTCCTGCTCACGCTGCCCAGGTCAGTGCCTACAATGCGGTCCACATGCTCTCGCTCGCAGCGGACCGTGCCGGAGATACGTCAACCGAAGCGTTGGCTTCGGCGCTAACGCATGTGACGTTCAACGGAAACCCGACCGGTACGCCCTTTCGATTCCAAGCTGACCACTACAGCATCCACCCGGCGATCATCGGCGAGTCCGACGGTCACGACTACCGCATCATTGCCGAATTCCCACCTACTCCGGCCGAGCCCTGGTGGGGGATGTCTCGCAGCGTCAACGCAAGGTAGAAGTCGACCCGATCTGCTGTCACATGCAGGTCCCGCCCCGTCAACGCCTCGATCCGCTGCAGGCGGTAGCGCAGCGTGTTGGTGTGCACTCCCAGCACTTCCGCGGTCTCCGCCATCCTGCAGTCAAGGAGAAGGTAAGTACGCAGGGTTTCGACATAACTCGAACCGCTTCGTCCGTCGTTGCGTAACAACGGTGCGAGTACCACGTCTGACAAGGTCGAGGACGCCTCCTCCGAGAGGAGACCTGCGACAAGAGGGACCTTCATTCTGGCTGGGAGGCCCCGCGTATCCGATGTCCGGGCGGTTTCCGTCTCCGCGCGGTAGAGTTCCCGGTCCAACATCTGGCCGGCACTGACCAGTGCGTGGACAAGATCGTCCGGCGCGGTGAGGACACAGGAACTGGTACCAATAGCTACCGGGCGTGCCAGGATCGGGGCGAGGCGAACGCCGAGGCTGTCGAGCGCGGAATCGAGCACGGCATCGCGGACAGATCCCGTCCTCGGGATCAGGGCGAGTACACGTCCCTCCCGAGTCGCAGCGACCGCAGGTTTCAGTGACGCGAGAGCAGCGTCATGGACAGCACTTTCAACGGCAGTGCACCCGGCCGAGTCGACGTCCTCCACATTGATGACCAGGGCAGTGACGCGACAGCCGGGCGGCAGGCCCAGTGTTTCCGCCCATGGCCCGACGGCTGAGGAGTCTCCGGTGATGAGTTCACGCATGAACGTGTGCTCCATCATGCTACGGGTGCCACGGGAAACCGCTGCCTCCGCAACCAGCTCCCGACAAGCAGCCACGACAGCGGCCACCGGACGGTGTGGCCATGCTGTCGGAACACTCCTGGTGAACAGCAACGAACACCCTGGCCTCCCCACATCCACGCGGGCCACCCTGCCTTCATACGGCAGATCTTTCACCGCCATCACCGGACAGTCCAGGGCCGCCGACCGGAACGCGGGAGACAGGGTGACGAAAGGATTGACCAGAGCACCGGGAATGTCGAGATGAAGTTCTGCGCCAACGGACCTCGCTCCCTCATCCAGTAAGCGGAGGAGTCGGGCGAGATGGTCAACGCCGTCTGCCGCAGGCGCGAGGGACGATGTCGTGAACTGCCTCCTCAGCTCGGTAGCAACGAGGGCCCGGAGACTGTCAAGTGTCGGTCCTCTTCCCTTCGCCCCGGCAGACGGGTCCAGCTGCTGGGTGAGCAGCGGCAGACCGTGCCGGGAGCACAATTCGATGAACCATGACTCTGCTTCGCCACCGAGCACGATCCCCGCGGCACGCTGTCTCGTGGCAGACGCGACGAGGGATGCGATGAACTCCTGCGATGTCGCTGCTATCGGTGCTGTCAGTGCTGGCGGTAGCACCAGAAGCCGATCGCGCAACGGACCAGGGGCTGAGGTGATAGGAGCCTCGATATCCGCTCTGTCTACCAGGTAAATTCCTGTGACGTCCCGACCGGGACGAGCAGTCTCGCCCACGATCGACAACCCGGCGGCTGTCACCACGGTATTCAACGACACCACAGTGGACCACACCTCCATGTCGCCATCCGTGTCCGGTTTACCGTCATACGGGTTTACCGTGCTGTACCTTTCCGGTCAGTACTGGATGACTCTACGTCCGCCAGATTTCCTGCCAGTTGCACCGGGGAAAGCGCCGCATTACAGCGGTCAGGGGCATCGGCGGTTCATCTCTTCCGCAACGTGACCGCCGTGTCGAGGAACTCATTGGTGTAGAGATCCTCGGAGATCAGCCCGTGTGCGACCGGTGTTCCCTGAACGGCGAAAATCGGCCCAAGCTGGTCGACTAACGTCGACACCCGGCTTCCGTCGAAGGAGCCGAGGGTCCCGTCCGTACCATTGGCGACCAACCCCTCATCCCGCATCGTCGTCGCACCGTAGTCGGCGATGTCCACACCGTAAATCCAGCCCGCATTGAACTGGTCGACCACGTCAACGATGAAGCTGTTCGTGTCCTCCGGCGTGTCCATGTAGTCCGCCAGTCCACGCTGGAACACCGGGACTAGGCCCCTGAGACAGTCAGACTGTGTCTCGAGTTGATCGGCCTTCACCGCGAGGGTGGACTTGTAGGTCTGGAATCCGGTGTCGTGCACGAGCTGGTAGTCCACCGGTCGCATCCAACCCTCGACCTCGTGCTCGTACTGGTAGGGCTCGGTGGACGAGAACCCCTGCTGTGCCTTCTCGCCGTCTGACGCGACGAAGTTCGACGGCGACCCGTCGTAACTCGAGTCGGTCTGCGACTCGTCGAGGATGCCTTCACCGATGAGGTACTTCATGTACGTCTCGTCCGAGAAGTACAGGACGTCCACTCCCTCATCGCCGAGGTCCTCGATCGCATGCACGTCAGGGTGGGTTTCAGGATCCCACATGATCATGTGCGGGCTCTTGTCCAGCGTGGACATCACTGACACGGTGGGCATGTCAGTCGAATGCTGAACCGCGGAATCCATGTTGACGTAGCCAAGCATGATGTCCGGATCCTGGTACATCAGTGACGTCACCGATTGATTCCCGATCGCCGGACCACCGGAGCGGATCTCAAGGTCGACACCCGTGTAGCCGTTGTCGCCGTCGAACAAAGGCCCCGTAACACGCTTGGCGTCGGCATCGACGGTGACAGCGTCCGCCCCCTCACCTGAAGCGTCGAACAGTTCGTAGAGATGGGCCTCCTCTGCTCCGGGGAACCAGTCGACCTGCACGGTGACAGTGTCTGGACAGGATGCTGAAAGATCTGTGGAGCCGATCTCACCGTCGTAGGGCGACGGCGCGTCACCACCGGTACACGCGGTGAGGGCGACGAAGGCACCTACGGCGAGGACGGACGCGGAAGGAACTCGACGGCTCCGGCGACGTAAGGGTTCATTCATGTGCTCAGTCACAGAACTGCCCCTCCCGGTGGTTCCAGAATCCGAGGTGGGGCTCGGCGGCCTCGTCCTCGAGCAGCGGCCCGACGATGTCGACGGGACGTAGACCCCTCGACGCAACCTCGCGGCACGGCAGATCCATCGTCGGGTTCTCCGGGTCATCACCGGTCAACGTGGACAACCGCTTCTCGGAGAGTGCATAGACGATGCGTCCAATGCCGGTCCAGTAGACCGCTCCGGTGCACATCGCGCAGGGTTCGGCACTGGTGTAGAGGGTGGCGTCCGTCAGCTCCTCCAACGGGCGAAGCCGCGCGGCCTCGGCGGCGGCGCTCAGTTCCGCATGCTGTGTGGGGTCCCCCTCCGGCGGCATGGAGTTGTTTCCACGGCTGACGATAACGTCGCCGTGCCTGTCCACCACGATCGCGGCGAATGGGTGTCGTCCCCGATCCCGGGACACCACGGACAGGGCGATGGCACGACGAAGGAATGCCAGATCGGTCTCGGATTGGTCAGTTGCTGTTGTCATGGAGTCGGACACTATGGAGTCCACGATAATGTCGGAAGTGAGGAACCATCGACATAACCGATGGATCCCCCCTACCGGTAGTAAACTTCCCGGCATGCGACTCACCCTCGAACAGGTCGAGGCCTTCGTCCTCGCCGCACGCCACGGCTCCTTCTCTGCGGCGGCCCGCCAGATGGGGCGGAGTCAGTCCACCGTGAGCACCTCAATCGCCAACCTCGAGATCGCCCTAGACACTGAACTCTTCGACCGGTCTTCGAGGTTCCCGGCGTTGACCTCGGCCGGAACTGCTCTACTACAGGAGGCCAAGGCGCTGTACAACCGCGGTATCGAGTTCGAACGGCACGGCGACGCCCTCGCCGCCGGTGAACCCCCGAGCATCACCGTCGCCGTCGGCGTCCCACACCGACAGGTCACGGCCGTGTTCGCCCAGTTCGCCCGGGCCTACCCGTACGTGGATCTGACGATCAAGAACCCGGCGAACGGCGACGTCACCTCCCTGGTGATGCAGGACGAGGCACTCCTCGGCATTGCCTTCGCCGTCCCGGAGTACCCGGAGGAGATCGCCTTCCGCCAGCTGGGTCGACTGATCATTTCCCACGTGGTCCACCGGAGCCACCCGCTGGCCACGGTGGACCACCCGTCCCTCGAGGACATGAGAGACCACCGGCATCTGGCGTACACCGCACACGCGGAGTCGCTGCCGACAAGTGAGTACCTCCAGTCCACTCAGACCTGGCACTCGGACAGCTACCAGTCGTTGATCCACCTCGCGCTCGCCGGCGTGGGCTGGGCGACAGTGCCCCGCCAGCTGATCCTCGACGAGATCGCCGCCGGGGAACTCGTCGAACTGGACCTGGGTGCCTACCCGTTCACCGACTGGAACGTGAACGTCGACGTCATCTGGCGTCGTGCGCGACGGTTCCCGCCGGTCGAAGAATGGCTGCGGCAGCAGTTGTGCCGGCACAGGGTGCAAGAAGTCGGCAGGCGACATCTGGAGTGAACGCGGCGCTTACCTCGCCGTCACTGAGGTGAAACATCTCCGGGCCACACTGGGTGCCACCAACCACGCATTCCCCGACCCGGCCCTCCGGAGGACACCATGCCCGCCAAACCCACCATGTCCCGACGAACATTCTTCCTCTTCACGGGAATGTCCGCGGCTGGGGCTATGGGCCTGGCCGCCTGCGGTTCCGACGACCCAGGCAACGCCGCATCGACGACGTCCTCGGATGCCACACCCTCCGGTACCGCCGGCGCCGATGTTGACACCACCGTCTGGCGTGAGTACGGCACCCCACTGGCGGAACCGACAGGCTCCGGCATCCTCGACGGAGGGACGGTCGCCGTCAAGGACCTGTACGCCGTCGAGGGACACGTCATCGGCGCCGGTAACGAAGAGTGGCTGGCACAGGCACGACCAGAATTGTCGTCCGCTCCCGCGGTGACCGGCCTGCTGTCCGCCGGTGCGGCGATCGCCGGCATCGCTAGGACTGATGAATTCGCCTACAGCCTCGCCGGGACGAACGGCCACTACGGCATCCCGCCGAATCCCACGGCACCCGACCGCATTCCCGGTGGGTCGACGTCCGGATCCGGGGCCGCCGTCGCCCTCGGGGAAGCCACCATCGGCCTGGGCACGGACACCGGCGGTTCCATCCGCATCCCAGCGTCCTACCAGGGACTCTTCGGGATAAGGACGACTCACGGCGCGATCTCGCGGGAGGGGTTGATCCCCCTCGCCCCGTCCTTCGACACCGTCGGCTGGCTGACGTCGACCCGGGAAGCGCTGTACGAGGTGGCGGATGTCCTGGAACCCGTTCTTCCCGAGACCGTCGACGTCGACCGCGTGGTCTACGCGCGATCCCTCCTGGACATCGCTGATCCCGAGGTGGCAGGAGCGGTGGAGGACGCACTGCGGAACTGGTCCGGTGACCTTCCGGTGGAGGAGATCCAGTTTGACGCGGCGGTGCTCCCCGACTGGGTGGGGGCTTTCCAGACCCGGCAGGGCTACGAAGCCTGGCAGGCCCACGGCGCCTGGATCGAGGAACACTGGGACTCGCTGAACCCCGACGTCCGGTCCCGGTTCGAGACGGCGGCCGGGTACACCGACGCGGACCTGACCTCCGCTGACCGGACGCTCGACGAGGCCCGCGGCATCATCAACGACGCCCTAGGAAACTCCGTGCTGATCCTGCCTTCCGCGTCCTCCGTCGCACCGGACCGGGAAAGCGCTGAGCTGGGCGGCGAGACGATCGAGACCGCACGGGCTGACACGTTCCAGCTGACGTGCCTGGCCGGGATCACCGGCCGTCCGGCGGTCAGCAGTCCTCTGCCGGTGGACGGGCCACCCATGGGGATCTGCGCGGTGGGGCCGCGGAACTCCGACCGTGCGCTGGCGCGGCTGGTCACCGTGTAGGCGCAACGCGGAGTTCGCTGGCACCGCAGATGTAATGCCGTCTGCACACCCACAACCACTCGGCAGGGCGGGCCCGCCGACGTACCCGGGCAGTGCCGTTCACTATCGCGTGCATCAGCTCCGGCCTCCAGACCGCGCCGGCGACACATACTCCCGCCACCCACCGAACCTAGAGATATCCTGCGCTCCCTCCACTGCCGCCGGCTGACAGGTGAACCCGGTGACCTGCCGACCGTCCGACAACGTCACCCGCCCCAACGCCATCGGTGCAGGGAGGCCAGCGAGGAAACGTCCGAGCCCAGTGGGGGTAATTAGCCACTCCTCCCCGAGGATCCTGTGTCCACCCTCCACCGGACCGGTCAGTCCAGGTTTCGGCGGCACCGTATCCAGCGCATACAAGTGGTAATCGGCCGTCGTCTCCACGTCACCGACGAAGGCCGCCCCCAGCGCCCGCAGTTCCCAGTTGAGTGGCTGGCCACGCAGGTGCGCACCGAATACGACCACCGGCACCGCATTGACGTTGGCACCGTCACCCCCACTCACCGTCCACGACGTCGACACATCCTCCGGGCACGCAGCACCACCGAACAACGATGCCACGCCGCCCACCACCCCGTCCTCGAAGGCTCGGCCGAGGATGGTGACACCGAAGTTTGCCGGCAACCGTGCGCTCTCCCCGTCCTCGGGCCGTCCGCTGTCATCCACAGTGGTCCATGGCACGGCGACCCCGCAGAGGTCCAGCAGGTTGCAGAAGTTGGTGTAGGTGCCCATCGCGGAGTTCACCCCGACCGGGTCGGCTTCCACAGCGGCGATCGTGGGATGGAATGGCGCAGTGGGAACAACGACGACATCCACACCATCCCACTCCTGCATCGCAGCCCGTCCCCGCTCCGCGAGGAGTCGCCGGGCACGCAGGACGTCGGCGCCATTCCACTGGGTGGCACCGGTGACGATGCTGGCGACGGTCGGGTCGAGCCCCGCGCCGGCACCACGGTTCCCGCCGTCGTCGGCAGACGCCGCCTCGACGAACTCCCCCACCGCCTCAGCGCGCTCTGCGACCAGGGCGGAGTCGTACAGCATTCGGGCGGCCTCGAGCGCAGGGGCGAGGTCGATGATCCGGATCTCACAGCCGGTGGCGCGCAGATGCTCCACCGCCCCATCGAAGGCCTCCCGCCACGACGCCGACAGACCGGGCAGGTCTGCGGGAGCACCGACCACCGGCGTCGTCGGCGCGGTGAACCGTACGTCGGACGGCCATTCGCGGGATCCGGTCGAGGCCATCACGCCCATGACTGCCTCAGCGTCTGCACTGCTCCCGGCAAACACGGTCACGCAGTCGTAGCTTGCACACGCAGGCACAACCCCCTCAGTGGAGACCACACCCACGGTCGCCTTGATACCGACGATGCCCTGCAACCCGGCCGGCACCCGTCCAGAGCCTGCGGTGTCGGTACCCAGGGCCGCGTCGACAATCCTCGCGGCCACCGCCACCGCGGACCCCGACGACGATCCTCCGGAGATCCGCTCCGGCACAGCAGCGTCGCTCACCGCACCGTAGGGAGAACGGGTGCCGACGAGTCCGGTGGCGAACTGGTCAAGGTTGGTCTTCCCGATCACCACCGCGCCGGACGCTCGCAGTGCCGCCACACAGGCGGCGTCCTGCGCCGGCCGGTAGGCATAACCGGGGCAGGCGGCAGTGGTGTCGAACCCTGCCACGTCGATATTGTCCTTCACCGCAATGATCATCCCGGTGAGTCGGCCGTCGGGTACCTCCCGGAAAGCTGTGTCCACCGCGTCCCGAGCGTCCTGGTGGGACAGGAGGGAGATGAAAGCGTTGGATGCATCGTCCTCGGCGAGGGCACGGTAGGCACCGTCCAACGCGCGGTGGGCGTCATCCTGTGTCCTGAAGGTTCTGAATGTCGTCATGTCACTCACGGTCCTCACTCCCCCACTTTCACAGGTCGCGGGTGCGCTTTGGTCCATGGGAACGCCACCAGTCCGGCCAGCACGCACACCGCAACCGCGATTGGTCCAGCCCACTGCATCCAGGGCATATCGCCGGAGGGATTATAAATCTCGGCGCGCGGCCACGACAGGTTGATGACCATCAACGCCCCGTAGCCCACGGCGAGGGCGTTGACCAGCACCCCGATCCTGCCCAGGGTGAACAGCGGCCGGCCTTCGGCGTCGGTCTCCTCGCCGCGCTTACCGGGCCAGCCCTTGAACCGCTGGACCAGCAGCGGCCCGGTGACCATGAGATACGCGAGGTAGATCAGGATGATGCACACGCTGGTCAGGGTGGCGAAGATAGCGTCGTTGCCGACGTTGACCAGCAGCACCAGCAGGCAACCGACGCCGACGAGGATCGACGGCAGAATCGGGGTGCCGGTCCGCGAGTTCACGTGAGCGAGGCGCTTCGAGGCAGGCAACCGCCCGTCGCGGGCCATGGAGAACATCAGGCGCGACGCCGCGGTCTGGATCGCCAGGGTACAGATCAGCACGGCGATGGCGACGTCGATAAGCAGGACCGTCCCCCACGGTGAAGAGAGCACAGCGTTGAGCACGTACGGCAGCCCCTGCTCGGCCAGCTGCCCGTCGGTCAACGACGGAGCTGCCATGAGCGCACCGATAATCAGCAGCCCACCGCCGAGAGCGGACAGCGTCAGTGCCTGTCGAATTGTCTTCGGTGCGACCCGACGCGGGTTCTTCGTCTCCTCGGCGAGCTCACCGGCGCTGCCGAAACCGACCATCACGTAAGCGGCCATCAGCCCGGAGGCGATCCAGGCCCAGATGTAGCCGTCACCGCCGGAGGCCCCGGTGTCGAAGACCACGTCCGGCCCGCGGTTGGCGTGGGTAAACAGCACACCGATGATGGCCACCACACCCACAAGTTCGCAGATCACCCCGATGGTGGTCACGTAGCTCATCCACCGCACGCCGAGGCAGTTGATCGTGGTGGTGACCACCAGCAGGATCGCGCCGAGCAGGACGGCATTGGACGCACCGGATGGTGAAGCTAGTGCAGGGTCGTCGCCGATGATCTGAAAACCGGACCAGATGTTCGGCAGCACCACCTGCATGGCGATCGCTGCGGCGGAGGCGGTGACGATCTGGGCGAGGATCATGAACCAGCCGCCGAACCAGCCGAGGACTTCGCCGCCCATACGCCGGGACCACTGGTAGATCGCGCCGGAGACCGGGTAGCGCGCGGAGAGTTCCGCGAAACACAGCGCCACCATATATTGACCGAGGAAGACCACGATCCAGGTCCAGAAGAAGGCAGGTCCGCCAAATCCGAACCCCAGACCGAAGAGCTGGAAGATGGTGGTGAGGATGGAGACGAAGCTGAACCCGGCGGCGAAGGACGCGAAACGGCCGAGATTACGGTGCAGCTGCTGGTCGTAACCGAGGGAGCCCAGGTCATCAGCGTCAGCGGTAGCCGCAACAGTGCCGGATTTAGGCGGCAACGATGACCTGGATGATGTTGCGGAGGTGTGTGTTGACATTCTTATGGCGTCCTCGGGTCGGGAGTTTCTGTCGTTTGACAGCTATTCAAGCGACCGCATGTTTCCCCTGGATGTCGGTGAGGTTGGTTCCCGGTTTCTCTTCTCTCCGGCAGCACCACCGGATGGCACAATGTACTCATGCCTCTCGGTAACCTCCGTGATCCCGATCTCACCGCGCTACTCGAGCAGCTTCGCCGCGACCGAGCGCAGGGGCGCGCCGCGACCGAGGTCACCGGAGAATGGTCGGCGGCACTCCGCGGACGCCTCGACGACAACCTCGCCGCCACCGGCTCGGTCGGTCGCGGCGAGGCGATACCGTCCTCCGACCTCGACGTGATCCGCGTAGGTCCTGGTCCCACGCCGAGACTCGACGTCCTGCTGAACGCCGGGATCCGCGGTGACGCCAACGGCGTGCAACCCACCGGACATGCGCTCCCGTCCACCGTCGAGCAGTGGCGTCAGGATGCCTGCACATGGATGGCCCATCCGCACCAGAATTCCGCCGTGGTGCGGCTTGGTCTCCTCGCTGACGCGAACCACTCCCTTCGGACCGCCGCCACCGAGGACTTCCGCGACTCCCCCATGCTTGCAGACATGCTGCGCGACGCCGTGTCGACCTGCCCACCCCGGCTGACAGGCCTGTGGCGCAAGAACTCCGTGAACCTCAAGTCCGAAGTCCTTACCCCAGTGGTCAAAATCGCCAGATGGTCCGCGTTGGCGTCCGGCAGCAGCGAACTGTCGACCTCATATCGTCTCGCCACCACGGATGCTCGCTATCTCGACTCCTCCATCGTCCAGGACCTGCAGCAGGCTTTCGCTGACGCCCTCTCACTCCGGGTGGACTTGGACCTGGGGGTGACCGATGACCAGGTCTTTCAGCGCTTCGGGCGCATCACGGTCACCGCGCTGCCGCAAGATGCCGCACATCGCCTGCGTGCAGCGGCGGCCACTGTGCGCGGTAGCGTACGCACCCTGCGTTATCTGCTGTCTACCTCGGCATTCAGCGTCGATACCGCCGGTAAAAGTCCCGCAGACAAGCCAGGTCGTGACGAGTGAACCCCGCACGACTGCGTGACATCGAGACAGCTCAGCGCATCGAGGGGTGCCACTTCACCAGAGGATTCCGCCAGATACTCTCCCAGGTTGCTGAAGGAGCCGCAGACGTCGAGGAAGCCGTTATCCGCGAGATCCGTGCCGCGAAGGACACTGACCGCTCCCTCGATCTCCCCCGCGTCCCGCGCTGGCGTCGCATGTTCGGCACACCCACCTACTGTGCCCCAGGACACCGTGTGCTGCGCAACCTACCAGGACTGACCTCGCCGGTCCTGCTCAACGACCTTACCGGTCGGCTCTGCGCCCTGCGCATGGTCGCAGGAGACAGGGGTGCGGACGTCGTCAGTGACGCCACCGGCCTGTTGAAACTACACGACGCACTTTTCGGCGACGTGTTCGCCTGGGCAGGCCACCTGCGGTTCGTGAATCTGTCGAGCCAAGGCATCGCTTTCGCCCCAGTTCCCGCCATCGACCACCACTTGGCTCTCGCCGTCGATGACCTGATGATCTGTCGGGGACATCAGGCGAACGGTATACCGATCCCGCTGGAACCGCTGTGTCGGTTCCTCGCCGAGTACCTGTGGTGCCATCCATTCCGCGACGGCAACGGGCGCACCGCAATGGCGTTGCTGATGTCAATGACCTCACCCGGCGCGCTGTCGTCCGTGGGGCCGGATGAGTGGTACGCCGCCTCGGCGCAATCCCTCAGAGCACCGGGTTTTCCCGACCCTGAGCCGTGGGTGCCGATCCTACGACGTATGTTGGATCACTGATACCAGACCACAATCGCCCCCTGTCCGCGAGGAGCCCTGACGTGCCGGAACCGTCCGTGAAGTCGTCCGTGAAGCCCCAGAACAAGCCTGAGCCCCCGCGCAAACCGGGACGCCCCCGGGCGTCCGCGCCCCGCTGGGACGGCACCGACACCAGTGCCGAGCTGCTGGACGCCGCCGCCGAACTGTTCACCACCGAAGGTTACGGGTCGGTGAGTACTCGACAGCTTGCCGAGGCTGCGGGCATCCGTCAGGCTACGATCTACCACTACTTCCCAGGAAAGAAAGGACTGCTGCTGGCACTGCTACTACAGACCGTCGAACCGTCGGTGCAGCTGTCCCGGTCACTGCTGGACCCGACCAGCACTGCCGATGGCGCTCCCGGGTCCCCCATGTCCCCCGCCGACATTCTGCGCCACCTCGCCGCCGAGGACGCCTACCTGCTGCTGACTGACAAATGGAACCTGGCCTCACTCTACGGCGCCCCGGAAATCCGCGACCCGTATTTCGAGCAGTTTCACGCCCTGCGTGCCGAGCTGCGCGACAGCTACCGCAACCTCGCACGCTGCGTCGCAGGAAATACTGCCCTTCCGGACGAGCACCTCGACCTGCCGTTCTACATGGTCGAGTCAGTGATACCTCTGCGTGCCGAGTCGTCGCCCACCACCAGCGAGGACACGGCGGCAGCACGTTCAGTAGCCGATGCCGTGGCACGCTCAGCGGTGGGTGTCCTCACGCCGGGCTGATGCTGACCAGCACCTGCCCCTGACCGACCTGCTCGCCGACCCCGGCGAAGACACCCGAGACCACCCCGTCGCACTCGGCGAGGATCGGGGTCTCCATCTTCATCGCCTCCAGCGACGCCAGCCGGTCGCCGGCCTTCACCGTGTCACCCTCGGCGACGACGAGCTGCCACAACGTCGACGGCAACGGCGCGTACACGCCGTCGGAGCCCTCCGGTACCTCGATCTCAGTGGCGTCCTCGACCACCTCGGGTTCATCCCTGACCTCGAACTCACCGGAGACGCGCCAGCGCTCCTTCTCCTCGTCGAAGGCCGTGGCCTGTGTGGCACGGAACTCGGCGATGGAGTCGGCGTTGTCGTCGAGGAATCGGCGGTACTCGGCGTAGGAGAAGGCGCCTTCCTCGGTGTCGACCACACCGCGTCCGGCACCGGTCTCGGCGCGCATGTCCATCAACTTCTCGTGGGAGACCGGATACCACTCAATGCGGTCGAAGAACCGCAGTGCCCACGGGTTCCCCTGAAACAGTCCCCCAGTGCGGAAGCGATTCCACACCTGCGTCGTGCGGCCCACGAACTGGTAACCGCCGGGGCCTTCCATGCCGTAGATGCACAGGTAAGCACCGCCGATGCCGACAGCGTTCTCCGGGGTCCAGGTCCGCGCCGGGTTATATTTGGTGGTGACCAGGCGGTGACGGGGATCCAGCGGGGTGGCGACGGGCGCGCCGAGGTAGACGTCGCCGAGGCCGAGAACCAGGTAGGACGCATCGAAGACAGTGTCGTAGACGTCCTCGACCGTCTCCAGGCCGTTCATCCGGCGGATGAACTCAATGTTCCAGGGGCACCAGGGGGCGTCGTCTCGCACGCCGTTCATGTAGCGCTCAATCGCCAGGCGAGTCTGCGGGTCGTCCCAGGACAGCGGCAGGCGGACACGTCGGGACGGCACCTGGAGTTCCTCGGTGTCCGGGATGACCTCCTCGATACCGCGCACCACGGCAACCATGTCGCTCGGCAGGACAGTGTCGGGGTCGACGTGAATCTGCAACGACCGGATGCCCGGGGTCAGGTCGATGACGCCGTCGATCTCTTGGTTGTCGATCCGCTTCTCGATCTCGGTCATCAGGGCATGCACGCGCATGCGTAGCCCGATGTCGAGGACGAGGTCACCGAACTCGACGAGCAGGTTAGTGTCACCGGCGCGACGGTAGGTCACGGCGGGACGCCCGTCGGTGGCCTCGTCGTGGGCGAGGACCCCGTGGTCGCCGTCGCCACCAGATACGATGTCATCCGGACTAACGCAGTGCTCGACGGTTGCCGCGGCGTCAGTCTCACGCACGGGTACGAAGCGAATCGTGTCCCCGGGACGTAGCTGGCCGAGCTTCCACAGGTCACCGCTGGCGACGACGGCGGGACAGACGAAACCGCCGAGGCTGGGGCCGTCGGGGCCGAGGATGATCGGAGTGTCGCCGGTGAAGTCGAGAGCACCGACCGCGTAGGCGTTGTCGTGGATATTCGACGGGTGCAGGCCTGCCTCCCCGCCGTCCTCGCGTGCCCAGGTGGGTCGCGGGCCAATGAGGCGTACACCGGTGCGCGCGGAATTATGGTGCACCGCGTAGTCGGTGGCGTAGAGGGTGTCGATGTCCTCGGGTGTGAAGAACTCCGGGGCCTCGTGCGGGCCTTCTGTCACCGCGATGCGCCAGTGTGTGGTGATCTCCGGGCGCCGTTCAGTAGGGATAGTGGACGGCGCCGGGGCATCGTCGGCGACCGGCGCGGGACGCAGGACGTCGCCGGCGCGCAGGGCACGTCCGGCGTGACCACCGAAGTTGCCGAGGGTGAAGGTGGACGCCGAACCGAGGTACTTGGGGAGGTCGAACCCACCGCGCACGGCAAGGTAGACGCGCAGCCCGGCCTCCGACACGGTGCCGATGCGCAGAGTCTGCCCGGCATCCACAGTCACCGGGGACCATTGCGCTACCGGGTCGCCGTCAATAGTGCAGCTGACCGGAGCACCAGTGATACAGATGACGGCGGCGTCGGAGAACCGCAGGGTGGGCCCCGATGACGTGCACTCCAGCGCTGGGGCACCCGCGGGATTGCCGACGGCGGTGTTGGCCTCGCGGAGGGATAGATCGTCCATCGGGCCCGACGGCGGGACACCGACCTGCCAGTATCCCTTGCGCCCGGGCCAGTCCTGCACGGTAGTAAGCATGCCGGGAGCGACGACGTCGATACGCGGATCCGGGTCAAACGTGGCGGCTAGGGTGAGGGTGGAGTGTGTGATGGTACGGACCTCAGCGGCTGCGTCGGTTTTGCCGGTCATAGCGCGCAGCAGACCGAGGTTGGTGGTCACCCCGTCGATGCGGGTGTCACCCAGGGCAGTATTCAGCAGGTCGAGGGCCTTATCGCGGGCACCGTCACGGTCGTCAGCGTGTGCGATGACCTTGGCGATCATCGGGTCGTAGAAGTGGGGGATCTCCAGGCCGGTCTCGACCCAGCCGTCGACGCGTACCCCGTCGATCCCCTCGGGGAAGACGGCGTTGGTGACCAGGCCGGGACTGGGCTCACAATTCTTGGCGGGGTCCTCGGCGTACACGCGGGCTTCCACCGCCCAGCCGGTGGGCTGTGGGTCGGTGTCGAAGACGCCTGCATCCAGCCGCCCCTGCGCCAGCGTGAGCATCCAGTCGACGAGATCCACACCGTAGACCTCCTCCGTGACGGGATGCTCTACCTGCAGGCGAGTGTTCATCTCCAGGAAGTATGCCTCCTCACGGGACGGATCGTAGATGAACTCCACGGTGCCGGCGGAACGGTAGTCCACCGAAGCAGCCAGGGAGCGGGCCGACTCGTGGATCCCACGACGCACGGCCTCGGGGAGGTCGGGAGCCGGAGCTTCCTCGAGGACCTTCTGGTTGCGGCGCTGCAGGGAACAGTCGCGGTCACCGATGACCGCGACGTTACCTGTGCCGTCGCCGAAGACCTGGACTTCGACGTGGCGGGCGGGCCGTACCAGACGTTCGAGGAACACCCCGCCGGAGCCGAAATTCTTCGTGGCGATCTTCTCCACCGCCTCGAAGGCCTCGACGACCTCTGCAGCGGTGGTGCAGGCCTGCATGCCGATGCCACCGCCGCCGCTGGATGCCTTGACCATCACCGGCAGGCCGATCTCCTCGGCCTGGGCCACAGCGTCCTGCGCGGTCTGCAGCAACCCGGTGCCCGGCAGCATGGGGACCCCGGCAGCGTTCGCGAGCTCGCGGGCGGTGTGCTTGACCCCGAAGCTTTCGAGCTGTTCGGGGGTCGGACCGACGAAGCGCATGCCGGCGGCCTCGACGCGGCGGGCGAAGTCGGCGTTCTCGGAGAGGAAGCCGTAGCCCGGGTGCACCGCACCAGCCTTCGAATCGGCGGCGACGGCGAGGATCTTGTCGATGTCGAGGTAGGATTCCGCTGCCGGCCCGGGGCCGAGCACGTGGGCTTCATCGGCCTCCCGGACGTGCGGTGCAGCGATGTCGGCCTCGGAGTAGACGGCGATGGTGCGGATGCCGCGGGCGCGGGCGGAACGGATGATGCGCAGGGCGATTTCGCCGCGGTTGGCGATGAGCAGGCTGTCAAACATGTCTAGTGGTCCTTCTAGGCGGCGGCAGTTGCGGGGCGGGTGACGGTCATCCGCAGTGGGGTGCAGTTGAAGTCGTTGCAGGGGTTGTTCATCTGCGGGCAGTTGGAGACGATGACCAGCACGTCGCGCTCGGCACGTACGGCCACACGACGACCCGGAGCGGACATGCCGTCGACAATGCCCAGTGTCCCGTCCTGCTCGACAGGAACATTCATGAACCAGTTGAGGTTGGAGACCAGGTCACGCGGACCCATCCCGTACTTACGCGCCTCGACGAGGAAGTTCTCACGACAGCCGTGGTCGTGGTGAGTGTGGTGGCCGTAGCGCAGCGTGTTGGATTCTTTGCCACAGGCGCCACCGATCGTGTCCTGGCGGTCAACTTCGTTGGCGACTACGGTCATCAGTGGATTGGCCAGGTTGGACTGCAGGACGGTGCCGGTGCGCACGTAGACATTGCGCTGCTCGGCCAGGGTGTGTGGGACGCTGTAGCGCTCGGCGGTCTCTGCGGCGTCGTAGATCAGGCAGTCCGCGGACTGGTTGCCACCGACATCGATGATGGTGAGGACATCGCCCTTCTTGACTTCTGCCGACCAGCCGTCGCGGGGCGCGACGATCTCGTCGAGGATCATCGCGCCGGCGACGGCGGGTTCGCTGTAGTCCAGGACGCTGTCGGGTGAGTGGATGGCACCGGGTTCGACGGTGGAGTTGATGGCGGTGGTTGTGGTCATCAGAGGGCCCTCGCTTCAATGTAGTCGACGGTGTTGAGGTAGGCGCGCTTGTTCTCCGGGGACATCTGCTCGCTGGGTCGGGTGGGCTCGCCGCGCCAGGCGTGGACACGCAAGGGCCCGTTCACATAGCTCTCTTCCGGGGCGAGGGGATGCGGCGAATTCGCGATGAGGATGATCAGGGGCATCTCTGCGACAAGGTCCACATGGGTTCCTTCCCCTGCTCCGCCGGTGAAAGCGATGGTGCCGTCTGTCTCCACGTGGGTGCCTTTGAAGAAAGAGATCGAGGGTGGAAGGTCACGGGGCGCGAGGCCGTGTTTGGCCCCGGCCTGCTCGAACAGGCCCTGCCCGGAGGGATAGATGCCATGAATGGCAGGATCGCCGTACTTGCGGGCGGTCTGGGTGTCGGTCATAGTGCCGCAGAAGGTGTCGTGGTGGGCGGAGGAGTCCTCGACGACAGTGGCCAGCACGCGGCCTTCACCGGAGAGCAGTGGGTGGCCAGTGGTGACGTAGGCCTGCCAGGGGATCTTCACGGAATCGGCAGCGTTGTAGCGTTCCCAGGGCTCCATAGCGTTGAACAGCAGGACGTGGGCGCAGGTAGTGCCGTCGACATCCTCAAGGCGGATACGGGTTCCGCGGGCCACGACCTTGTGGGTGTAGCTGCCGGGGCCGACGGTCTCTGCCCAGGTGAGTCTGTCCGGGTCGACATCGTCCGGAGTGTATGGGCTGGAGTTCGCCGGGACGTAAGGCATGTAAGGGTTGGTCCGTGTGCCCTGCGCGCGGGCATCGCTGCGGGCATTGGTCACGCTGTCGGTGACGTGGAGATCCCGTGCTCTCTCTTCTGTACTGGTGGTGCTCATCGTCTCATCCTTTGAGTATCTGTCGTTTGATCGATACTCTGACGATGATGATGGGCTTGTGTTGCCGATCAGTACGAATGGTGTTTCGTAGTGGTTAAAGGTTTCACCGCAGCACCACTACGTCGAATCATCGCCTTTCCAGGTAGCAAAAAAGACATAAACGGTGCCTGGAAGGGCGATGATTCGACGTAGGGAGTGGAAACGGGCACACAGGAGCGTGGTATCTGTCGGGGTGACCTTCCGACACCCGCTACAGGCTCAGCAGCCGCTGCCGGAGTACCTGCGGAAAACCGTCGGCGGACTGCAGGACGACCCGCACATTCGCGCCGTCGACATCCACGCCCTCCGAGCCCGCGGCACGCTGGTGCCGCAGATCGCACACGGTCTGCCCCCTGCCCGGGCCGGTGGTCGTGTCCACCTCGACCGGAACCCTTGGCGCCCGAATCAGCTCCACCTCCCCCACTGCGATGGCGGCGGCCAGAGGATCATGCAGGGCGCAGCACCGTCGACCAAAAACGCCCTGATAGAAGTCAGCGTAGTAGTCCAGCATCTGACCGATCGCCGCCACGACCGGCGTGGAAGAGTGCTGCAGACTCTCAATATCGGTGGTCTCGAAGGTGTTGACCATCGTGGTGTCCAGCGGAACCAGCGTGACCGGCCAGGATGCGGAGAGCACCTCCTGCGCCGCCTCCGGGTCGTGACCGATGTTCGCCTCCGCTACGGGTGTGATGTTGCCCGGCACCATCGCGGCCCCACCCATCACGGTCACCTCGGCAACCCGGTCGACGATACCGGGGTCACGCCGCAGCGCCAACGCCAGGTTCGTCAGCGGCCCAACGGCGAGGATGCGCAGCTGCCCCTCGTGCTCACAGGACAGTCGCAGCAGCAGATCGACGGCATCGACGTCCGCCACACTGGCCGATGTCGCAGGAAGCACCGTCTCACGGGTGCCTCCGACACCGTCCTCACCGTGCACCCGTACCGCACCCCCGAAGAAAGAGCCGACCAGCGGGTCGGATGCACCGACCGCGACCGGAATGTCGTCGTGTCCCGTCATTTCCAGCAGACGCAGGGTGTTCTCTGCGCCACCCGGCGCGTCGAGGTTTCCGTGGACGGAGCCTACGCCGACCAGCGCCACGGTAGGCGTGGCCAGCAGGTAGCCGAGGGCGAGGGCGTCGTCAATGCCGGTGTCGCAGTCAAGGAAGACCGGGATCCGGGGTTCCGTCGATTCAGTCACAGTGCTCATCTCCATATGCTTCCGTATGCTTCCGTATTCGTCTGTGTTCTTCCCTGACCGGACTCATCGTGCCAGTGTCCCGTCCGCCCCGTACAGTGACCCCATGACGTTCACCCGGAGACCCCCGGGAGCCGACGACGCCTCCACCTTGGCAGTCGGCCCCGCCATGCGCCGACACGGCACCGCCCGCCGCACCAGCACCGTCCTCACCGCCGTCCTGGCTGTCACCGCACTCGTTCTGAGCGGATGCGCTCTGCGGGGTCTCGACGATGACGCCCTACGTATCCAACTGGCGTTCGTGAAGAACTCGCAGAACGCCGGCGAATACATCGCCGACCATGACGGCTACTACCGCGACGCGGGGTTTTCCAAAGTCGACCTGATCGCCGGGCCGACTGCGGTGGAGCAATCGGCGGCGACCGGGCACGCCACCGTCGCCGGATCAACCGCACTGGGCACCGCCAATGCCATCGATTCCGAGGGAATGCCGATCAAGATCATCGGGGCGATCTACGCGAGGAACGCCTTCACCATCATCTCCATGAACGGGCCCTCCGCGATTCGCACGCCAGCTGACCTCGAGGGCGCACGCATCGCCGTGACGCCAGGAACCGCCCAGTCGATGGTGGAGGGTCTCGCCCGCGCCAACGACATCGACCCGTCCACCATCACGTTCGTCCCCGCCGGTGAAACCGCCGTACTGACCAGTGGCGAGGTCGACGGTTTCCACGGTCTTACCGCCAACCAGCTCATCGATCTGCAACGCGCCGGTCACGACGTCGTATCCCTGGACCTGGCCGACCACGGCATGCCTTTCGCCGGTGCAGCCTACGCGGTATCCCAGGAGAGCATCGACGGCAACCGCGAGAACCTGAAGAAGTTCCTCGAAGCATCCATCCGAGGCTGGAGGGAGGCCATTGACGACCCTCGACGCGGGGCAGAACTGGCCACCGACATCTACGGTGCCGACCTGGGCCTGGACCCTGAAAAGGAACTCCTGCAGGCCGAGGCACAGATCGAGTTCATCGACAACGACCAGACGGCTCCCGGCGAACTGTTCCGACTCACCGACGACGCCATGGCCGAAAACGTCGAGTCCCTGCGTCTCAGCGGCATCGACGTCAGCACAGACGAACTGTTCGACATGAGCCTGCTCGACGAGGTCTACGAGGAGAACCCCGACCTCAGAGACCCCGTACCCGCCGACCCGAAGGACGCAGCGTGACCACTCCCGACACCACAGGCGCCGCCGCGCCCAGCGGCATCCGACTCGACAACCTCACCAAGATGTTCCCCGGCGGGGTCACCGCCCTGGACTCGGTAAGTCTGGACATCCCCCACGGCAGCTTCCTGGCCCTCGTCGGCCCGTCCGGCTGCGGCAAGTCCACCGTCCTGCGCATCCTCGCCGGACTGGAGGACCCCACGGAAGGCTCCGCCACCGTGCATGACCTCACCCCGAAGGAGCTGCGCAGCCGCCACGAACTCGGCATCGCGTTCCAGGACGCCGCCCTGCTCCCCTGGCGCTCGGTCGCCTCGAACATCCGGCTGCCCCGCGAGATCGCCAAAGCCCCGTTGCCGGACGATGTGCTCGCCGACCTCATCAGACTGGTACGACTCGAGGGCTTCGAGGACTCAAAACCAAGCCAGCTCTCCGGCGGCATGCGCCAGCGTGTCTCCATCGCCCGCGCCCTGGCCGCCGATCCATCCGTCCTGCTGCTCGACGAGCCCTTCGGCGCGCTGGACGACATGACACGTCAACGGATGAACCTGGAGCTGCAGCGCATCTGGACGGAGAATCCGGCCACCACGCTTCTAGTGACCCACGGGATCGCCGAGGCGGTGTTCCTCGCCGACTCCATCGCCGTGATGAGTGCCCGGCCCGGCACCGTCCGTGAGATCGTCGAGGTCGACCTGCCCCGGCCCCGCACCCCCGAGATGATGCGGACCCCGGAGTTCCACGCGATCGTCGACCACGTCTCCGACTTACTGTTCTCCTTCGAGAACACTCCGGACACGCCCGAAACCCGGGAGGCACCGTGACGCGGCCGCGCGCAACCTCCGGAGTTCGTGGAGCTCGCGGCGCTGCCGGGGCTCGCAGCACCGTCAACGTCCTACTTGTCCTGGTCGGCGTCCTCGCGGCCTGGTGGATCCTGGCGGCCACCGTCCTGCGGCCGCTGGAGACCATCCCCACCCCCGGCGAGATCGTCTCGCGTATCGCCGACGACGGGCTGACCTTCTACTGGGTCAACCTCAAGGTCACCGCCATGGAGGCCGGTCAAGGCTATCTGCTCGGCGTCGGACTGGCGATCGCCGCGTCGGTGCTGGCACTGCTGTTCCCCCGGCTGCGCGGGATCGTCATGCAGGTCGCGGTGATCACCTACTCCCTGCCGATCATCGCCGTGGGGCCGGTGATCTACCTGATGATCGGTGCACCGTCCAGCGGCGACCCGTCGGCCACCGCGGTCCTTCTCTCAGCCCTGGCGATCTTCTTCACCACCGTCGTCGGGACCCTGCTCGGACTAGACGCCGCCGACCAGCGCTCCCTCGACCTCGTGGACGTCTACGGCGGGTCGCGACTGACCCGGCTGATGAAGGTGCAGCTCATCGCAGCCGTGCCGTCGATCCTCACCGCGCTGAAGGTTGCGGCACCGATCTCCGTGCTCGGCGCGATCCTCGGTGAGTACGTCGGTGGCGTGGACCGTGGACTCGGGCCGGCGTTGTTGAACGCACAGCAGGCGTCGGACGTCTCGCGCACGTGGGCCCTGGCGTTGGCGGCGGCGTTGCTGGCCGGCGCGTGGTTCGCACTGATGGCGCTGTTGTCGCAGTTGGTCACCCGCCTCGGCTGGGGCGTCACCGAGGTGTCGACCACAGCGACGAAACGCACTCCGCGCTCGCCCTGGGCCGTCACCGGCGATGTTGTCGTGTCCCTGGTGGTCATCGGCGCGGTGTGGACCTTCGGTCTGCGCCTGTTCGGCATCTCCCCGTTCGTGGGACGCACTCCGGCCGAAGTGGTGGGCTATCTCGCCGACAACAGTGACAGCGCCGACGGGCAGAACCACTTCCTGGCCCTGCTGCCCGAGTTGTGGCGCACCCTGCTGGATACCGGCATGGGCTTCGTCCTGGGCCTGGCGGCGGCCGTTGTCGCGGCATCGTTGTTCCTGGTCTTCCCCACGCTCGAACGGGCGTTGATGCCGCTGGCGCTGTTCTTCCAGTCGGTTCCGCTGGTCGCGATCGCCCCGGTGCTGATCATCATCTTCGGACGCGGCCAGTTCACCGTGGCGATGATGGGGGCGATCATCGTGTTCTTCCCCGCGCTCGTGAACATCGGTTCGGCGCTGAAGAACGTACCTCCGGCGCTGATCGACCTGGTGCGCACCTACGGCGCAGGACGGGCCGGGGAGCTGGTGAAGATACGGGTCCCCGCCTGCCTTCCCGCCATCTTCGCCGCAGTCCGGATCGCCATTCCGGGCGCGCTGTCCGGGGCGTTGCTGGCCGAGTGGTTGGCGACCGGTCAAGGCATCGGATCCGTGGTGATCACCGCAGTGGGCAGTGCCGACACCGATGTGGTGTGGGCGTCAGTGACGGTGGTGACAGTGACCGCACTGATCCTCTACGGGGTGGCGGCGCTGTTGGAGAACGCCGCACGGAAGCGGTGGGGAACATAACGATGACGGAAAGACGAATGGAGATGAGCCGGGAGATGGCGACAGAGATCAAGGTGTACCTGGCCGGCCCGGAGGTATTCCTCCCGGACGCCGCGCCGGTCGTCGAAGAGATGCGTCGACTGTGCCGGGAGCACGGCCTGACGCCGATTGCGCCGCTGGATGCCGGGGTCGACGGTGACATGGACGGCGGTACCGGCGGAGTGTCGGCACCGGTCAGCGGCGCGCCGGACCCTGCGTGGATCTTCGAGAAGAACGTCTCGCGTATCCGTGCCTCAGACGCGGTCATCGCGAACGTGAACCACTTCCGGGGGTCGGAGCCGGACTCGGGGACCTGCTTCGAACTCGGCTACGCCCACGCGCTGGGCAAGAAGCTGTACATCTACTCCGACGACGGGGCGACCGCCGTCGACCGGGTGCGGGAGTTCTACGGTCCGGTCGACGAGGTCGCCGGTGAGCGTCCGACGGATCCGGACGGTACGTTCGTCGAGAACTTCGGCTACGCGGTGAACCTGATGATGGCCGTGCCGGCGGTGACGGTGAACGGCACCTTCGCTGACGCGGTAAAGGTGGCCAGCGCTGACCTGCTGGGCTGAGCTGGAGCTGGAGCTGGAGCTGGAGGAGCATCTTCTCATCCGGCCGCCGGCACGTGTCACTGCCGTTGTGGCGTCGGTATGGAAGTCGTGAGACTGACAGTCCGATTCAGCATCTCAGCTTTCCGCGCCTGCGGGATCACGAGCGTCCGAGTGCCCACCAACCACCCGGTAACGCCACTCCCGCAACTCCCGAGGAACGATCCCCAGACTCGGCTCCTTGATATGTGCCCGAGCAGAGGGGTCGTATCTCCATAGCCAGTCGGTGTACTGGTACCAGTCGTTCTCTGCCGCACGGAACAGGGCGTTGCGCACAATCCGCCCGGTTCCCTCGAGATGCCAGAGTTCGCCCCAGAAGCGGCTCGTAGTCTGAATTCGGCTGCATCTTGGCAGTCGCTCGGCCTGAACTTCCTCCAATACCGACGCCCAGTCGAGTTCTTCGGAATCTCGTGCCGCATCCGCAGCAAAATCGGCGACGCAGTCTGCATCTTCCATGGCCATGACCGCCCCCGAAGCCAGATATTGCAGAGTCGCATGGGCTGCGTCACCGAGGACGATGATGTTGCCGTCGGTCCAGTTCTCCAGAGGAGCGTGGTCGGCCATCTGCCACCAGCGGTTCGTCCAGAGATGCTGGATCCGTGCCGAAACCTGCGGTGAGCAATGATCATAGGCATCCTCAAGTTCGTCCGGATTGCCCCAGTCCCCGGGTATTTCTCCGTTCTGGTGTCCTGCGAGGTAACGTTCAGACCGGAAGACCCCCACCTGATCGAGAAGTTGGCCACCCTGCAACGGGTACTGGATGAAGTGACAGTGCGGCCCGATATGCCCCACCACGTCTTCCAGCCCCTCGAGCGGGTCCCCCTCAGCCTCAACCGTTCCGCGGTAGGAGACATAACTGCTGGGCACCGGCGCATCATCACTCAGTTCGGCACGGAACCGTGAATGAATACCGTCGAAAGCGAGTAGGACATCGACCTTGACCTGCTCGGTCACCTCGTGATTACAGTCGTTCTCGCACCGACGCGTGAGATCCACCACCACCCCGTGTGAAGCATTACCCGCGCCGACGATCGTCATACCGGTATGAAGTTCAGCACCCGCGGCCACAGCAGCATCAATCAAACACGACAACAGGTCACTGCGGTGGATCACCATGTAGCGACCACCGTAATGTTCCTGGAAGCTCTCTCCGAAGTCCATCGTGAGAAGTGGTGCGTCGGTGAGCGCGTCCCGGAATCGCATGCGTTTCGGCAGGAAGCCACGTTCGATCAGGCTGGGGAGCACCCCCCACCGTTCGAGGATTCGCCAACCGTGCGGGCCGATCTGCAGCCCTCTTCCGACCTCCGCGAACTCAGGTGACCGTTCATAGAGACGGACAGCCGCGCCTTTTCGCGCCAGGGCCAGTGCAGCAGCCGCCCCTCTGATCCCACCACCGCAAACTATGACGTTCGCGCCGGTCAATATGTTGTCGCGATGCGACGGACTCGTTTGCTGTGTTGATGCCATGGTGATGCTCCCCTCTCAGTTATGCGCAACGGTGGTCGCGGGTTGGCGGAAAATGCGTTGGACCAGTACAAGGAAGATGCAGGAAAGGATCGCCGCACCCCCGAAAAGGACGTAGTTGGAGTTCACCCCCAACCCCCAACCGAGGAGCCAACCGGCGATTTGGGGTGCCGCGATGGCCCCGATGCGCCCCACCCCCAGAGCCCAGCCCAGAGCCGTACCCCGCAGTTCCCGTGGGTAGTAGCCTGAAATCGCGGCGATGATGAGTATCTGTGTGCCGTGGGTCCCGACCCCGGCAAGCACCATGATCACGTAGACCCAGACGACAGAGGGCGACGTCAGCAGCAGAAGCAGCGCAACGCCGGCAAGCATCGCCGCGACCGCGCCCGACCGGGCGGGACCAAACCGGTCGCCCGCCCAGGCGGTGACCACCGATCCGAGGACGGCCCCGAGGTTCAGTGCAAGAGTGAGGTTCAAGGCCGCGCCTAAGTCATAGCCAGACTCCTGCATCAGTTTGGGCAACCAGGTTCCCAGCCCGTACCACGCGAGCAGGGTGAAGAATGTGGCCACGGCAAAGAGCACCGATCGCCAGAGCAGATCCCCACGCAGAATCGCGGAGAAGCCTGGGTCCACGGCAAGATCCTTACGGTGTCCGGGCCCTCTGTCCGAGGGGATGTACTTCAGTGCCAACGGGAGTCCGATGACCAGGGGGATCACCGCGAACATGAACATATAGCGCCACCCGTACTCGGGGTGGGAAGGCACCACAAACTGGGCTATCACCGCGGCGGCAGAACCCCCCAGCGGCACGCCCGACATCATCACCGTGGACCACGCCGTCCGGTACCGGGTGGGGACGAGGTCCGCCACCATGGCGTTGACGCTGGGGACGAGCCCTCCGAGGCCAAGCCCAGCCAGCAGTCGCATGAGGCCGAAGACCCACGGGTTCCCAGCGACCGTGCACAGGAGCGTGAAGACCGAGAGCACGAGCACGGACCCGATGACCGCAGTCTTCCTGCCGACGCGGTCGGAGATTCTTCCGACCAGGACGGCGCCGAGCGCCATGCCGATGAAAGCCATGGACCCCAGTGTCCCTGCCTGGCCGGTCGTCAGATTCCAGTGGTTCATCAGAGTGCCCTGTACCGTCCCGTAGACGATCAGGTCGTAGCCATCGAAGACCACGAAGAACCATCCAATGAGGACGGCTACCAGGGTTTTACCGCGGATGCCCATGACCCGCGGGCCCCGCCCCGGAGTTCCATCCGGTACCTGGTCCTGGCCGTAGCCAGTGCGAGTGCCAGGCCTGTCGCTGTGCCGCGGATGCCACCCCGCGGAATCAAGAGTGTCGGTCATCGTGTGCCTCCAGTCATCGGTGCTGTGTGCGAATCATTCCGTGGTCATCCTCTGTGTGATGTGAATTACACTCAAAGAGATTCCGCTCAGCGGAATCTTCCCTCACCCCATTTGTCACCCAGTAGAGGATGGTGCCGTGAAAGACACCGATACGCCCGCCACGACTCATGGAGCCCGCCCCCGAGACTTCATGACCTCAGTCGACACTGCACTCCAGCTGATCTTCCTCTTACGCGACAACGGCCTGGTCACGGTCACTTCCGCAGCGGTCCTCCTGGAGACAGCTCCGTCACGGATCCACCGCACCCTTCAGATGCTGGTCTACCGCGGCTTCGCCTCCCGAAACGCTTCGCACGGCTACCTTCCGGGCCCTGCACTCTTCGCTACCAGCCTGCCGCGGGGACGTGGGACGGTACTGGTTGAGGCCGTCGCACCGTACCTCGAAGCCATCGCCAGGGAGACGTCGGAGACATGTCACGTGGTGACCTTCTCCGGAGCAGACACCCATTTCCTGTTCAGCGTCGAAGGCAGCCACAGTGTCCGCTGCTCCGAACGCCGCGGCCAGGTAATTCCATCCATCCGCAATGCCGGTGGACTGGCCTACCTCGCCACACTGTCCGGATCCGAACTCCGCGCGCTCTACCCCTCCATGAATGAGGAAACCATGGAGGAACAGCGCCGGGAACTCCACCGATTCCGGCAACAGGGCTTCGCCGTAAATCGTGGCCGCTTCGAACCCGAGATCCGGGCGGTCTCCGTACTGCTGGTCAATGACATCGGAGACCCTCTGGGAGCGGTCAGCGTCGCCATCCCATCAGCTCGGTTCCCCAAGGTGGTTGAACATTGCGTCTCTGTACTGCTACGCCACGCCAGAGACCTCAACCGGGCCGTTGGGACAATCCGCAACGTCGACCGATGACAGCCCCACCCCCGCATTACGCATAGCGGAATTATGTTGGGTTCGTTAACAACAGTTTCTATGGTTCAGCTCATACCGGTAGGACTTCCGAAACCCCGGTTACTCACCCCGTCAGGAAACAGCTCCCAAGGAAGGACGGTCGCCGTGCCCACCCCCACCACAGACCACTCCGGGTCCCCGGGCCCGACAGTCGCAGTCAGTGACCCGATGAACACCGTCACTGACTCACCTGAACAACAGGCGAAACTCGACGAGATGTACGCGCAGATGAAAAAGCTGGACCTCATCCCTCTCTGGACGCAACGTGCAGACCTCATGCCTGACGTCCCCGACCCCGTCGCAACAGCACAAAAGTGGGACTGGCAACAACTTATCGAGGTCGCGCGTCGCGCTGGCGACCTCGTGCCGGTCGGACGCGGCGGTGAGCGCCGAGCGATCGCTCTCGCCAATTCCGCTCTCCACGGCAACGCCTTTATCGCGCCGACACTCTGGGCGGCGATTCAGTACCTCGGCCCCGGTGAAACTGCACCGGAGCACCGCCACTCGCAGAATGCCTTCCGGTTCGTCATCGAAGGCGAAGGTGTGTGGACGGTGGTCAACGGTGACCCGGTGGCCATGCGACGGGGAGACTTCCTCGTCACGGCCGGATGGAACTTTCATGGTCACCACAACGACTCCGGTAAACCGATGGCATGGCTGGACGGACTCGACATTCCGTTCCAGCAGCAGATGGACACCGCCTTCTTCGAAGAGGGGACGGAGAGGGTCACCGATGAATCCACCCCAGAGACCTCTCGCGGAGAACGGCTCTGGTGCCACCCCGGCCTGCGTCCCCTGGCCTTCCCTGGCACACAGACATCCTCCCCTATCCCGTGTTATCGATGGGAGCACACTGATGCCGCACTCACAGAGCAGCTGGCGCTCGAAGATGACGGATATTCAGGGACCGTGTCACCCGGCCACGCAGCCATTAGGTTCACTAATCCGACGACCGGTGGCGACGTGATGACCACACTCCGCGCTGAATTCCACCGACTGCGCGCTGGCGCGTCCACCACAGCCATCCACGAGGTCGGCAACCGTGTTTTCCAGGTTTTTGAGGGTAGTGGCACCGTCCTCGTTGAAAACGAGGAGTTCACCGTGTCCACCGGGGACGTGATCAACGTCCCCTCCTGGAAGCCATGGTCGGTCAGGACCGACGGTGGCATGGACATCTTCTCTTTCTCCGACGCCCCGATCTTCGAAGCACTCCACCTCTACAGGACTTATCAGCAGGAAGGTATCTAAGAACATGCGCCTCGCCACCATCCGTACCAACGGAACCACTGCCACCGTCCGTATCGACTCCATCGAGGACACAGCCGAAGATTCCGGCACCGTTGCTCACGGCACGACCATCCCCGGATACGACACTGTCGGCGATCTGCTCTGCGAGGAGACCTGGGAAGCCATCGCCTCCGATGCCGCAGGCGATCCCGTCGCCATCACAGAAGCCGACTTCGCTCCGGTTGTCCCCGCCCCGCGGAAAATCGTGTGCGTCGGCCTGAACTACGCCAACCACATCCGAGAGATGGGCCGTGACCTGCCTGCCAACCCGACCCTCTTCGTGAAGTACCCGGATGCTCTCGTCGGCCCTTACGACGACGTGAATGCTCCGCCCTACGCCAACAGCGAACTCGACTGGGAGGGAGAGCTTGCCGTGGTCATCGGGAAACAAGCCCGACGCGTGTCGGCCGCCGACGCTGAGAACCACATCGCCGGATATGCCGTGATGAACGACTACACGATGCGCGACTACCAGTACCGCACACTGCAGTGGCACCAGGGCAAATCCTTCGAGAAGACCACCGGATTCGGGCCGTGGCTGACGACAAAGGATTCATTCGCCTTCGGCGGTGAGCTGGCCACTTACCTCAACGGCGAAAAGGTACAATCCACTCCGACCGATGACCTCGTGTTCTCCCCGTCAGATCTCGTGGAGTACATCTCCCACATCTACCCACTGGATCCGGGCGACGTGATCGTCACCGGAACACCCGGTGGTGTCGGCCATGCCCGTGATCCCCACGTGTACATCGGGGACGGGGACACGGTCGAGGTGGTGGTCGAGGGCCTCGGGTCCGTCCGCAACACCACGGTGTTCGAATGACTGGCAGCTTCCACGACCTCCCCCTGGAACAGCGCCGCCTACTGGCTAACCGGGGGACGTCCCACTACAGCCGACACCTCTCGCTACTCTCCCCCGAGGAGTACGGAAGCGCGAGCGGGCTCGAAGGCTGGGACCGGGCACACCTCATCGCTCACGTCGCCTACAATGCTGCGGCATTGTGCAACCTCATGGAGTGGGCACAGACCGGCCTTGAACACCCGATGTACCCGTCCTCTACCGCCCGTGACGAAGAAATCGAAACAGGGGCTACCCTGATCCCTGACGCGTTACGGAATCTGCATGACCACACCGTTGCCCGGTTGCGTGTCGCCTGGGACGAAACATCAAAGGATGCCTGGGAACACGAGGTGAGGACTGCCCAGGGGCGAACGGTCCCTGCCTCGGAAACGCTCTGGATGCGTACCAGGGAGGTGTGGATCCATGCCGTCGATCTGAACGCTGGCGCCCGATTCTCCGATATTCCCGAAGTCATTCTTAGCACTCTGTTCGAGGAGATTCCTGCCAAATGGCGATCGACGGGTACGGGTGCAGACCTGGTACTGGTCAACGAGGATGACGGCACCCAGATCGAGGTAGGCGACGCCCCTGATTCTTTCTCTACCTCCGCTGACCAGCGACGTGTGGTCAGAGGAACGCTCGCTGGAATCGTCCGCTGGGCAGCAGGACGCGGCGGTGTCGCTGTTACCGCGACCAACGGTTCTGGAGAATCAACCTCAGTCCCCCAACCACCACGTTGGTTGTGAGAGCCGCAATTACGAACTACCCATCGGTCCGCTGACCCAACGACTCTACGTCACTGACCACCTAAGGAACTCTTCTATTCTCGCGCCGAGGTAGAGCGGCATCTCGTACATGGAATAGTGTCCGACGTTCGGAAGGACCTCCAGTTCGAGACCAGGATAGGTCACTCCGAAACTCGATCGCACGGCGTCAACGGTGACCGCTGGGTCCGTAGCCCCGACGAAAGCCTTCACGGGGAGGTCCCGGCTCCCGAGTTCCTCAAGAAAATCAGCGTCGGCCCACGCTCGGAAGTACCCACCGACAGCGGCATCGGCCGAGGCGTTCCGGGTCTCCTCCGCCAGTCCTCCGGTAAAGCGTGGAGACAGGCTATTGCCTGTCGTGATGTCGATAATCGTCTGCCGCGCACCGATATCGAACTCGGCGGACTCAAAAAGTGCCCGCTGTTCTGGAGGCATCGGAGTCCCTGCCGCACCGACCGGTGAAATCCCCACCATCGATTCGATCTCGCGAGAAGTATCCGCGAGCACCCGCTGCATAAACACACCACCCATCGAATGACCAAGCAGTGAGATTCTCGAGTGTGGAAGAGCCTCAAGCACCCCACAGATGTCCGACGAGACCTCGTCGACGGTGAATTCGCCGGACGTACCCTGCCGGCGCCCGTAGCCTCTGTAGTCGGGGAATACCCAGGTGAACTCGTCACCGTCCAGGTAGTTCTCCCATGGTCCCCAGTCTCCTGCATGACCGAACCATCCGTTCAGGCACACGACGGCGTGGTCACCTGTTCCACGTGTTCTTGTCGAGTTCACCGGTACTCCACTCCTGCCTCCACGCGGAAATCAGCCTCGGTCTTCGCCCGGACGTCGTCCACGCTCACTCCGGGTGCAAGCTCGGTGAGCACGAGCCCGTCCGGGGTGATGTCGAAGCAGGCGAGATCGGTGATGATCCTGTCCACCACCCCCAGGCCGGTCAGCGGCAACGAACATTCCCGGCGGATCTTCGGCGCCCCGTCCCGGGTGACGTGGGTGGTCATCACGACGACCCGTGGTGTACCGGCCACCAGGTCCATCGCCCCGCCCATCCCCTTGACCATGTGTCCGGGCACCATCCAGTTGGCGAGGTCACCGGTGTCAGTGACCTCCATCGCCCCGAGGACGGCGACCTTCACATGACCGCCACGGATCATGGCGAAACTCGTCGCCGAATCGAACACCGATGCGCCGGGGACCAGGGTCACGGTCTGTTTGCCGGCGTTGATCAGGTCAGCGTCCTCCTCGCCCTCCACCGGGAAGGGCCCCATACCGAGGATGCCGTTCTCGCTCTGCAAGGTGACGTGAACTCCCTCGGGCACGTGGTTAGCGACCAGAGTGGGCATTCCGATCCCGAGGTTGACGTAGTCGCCGTCACTGAGTTCACGAGCGGCTATCGCCGCCATCTCATCCCGTGTCCAGCTCATGCCGTAGCCTCACTTTCTTCACGGGAGCGCACGGTGCGCTTCTCGATCGGTTTCTCCCTGGGCGTTGCCTCGATGACCCGCTGAACGAACACACCCGGTGTCATCACCGTATCCGGCTGGATCGCACCCCGTTGCTCAAGGTGCTCGACCTCGGCAAGGGTGACGGCGCCAGACGCTGCACACAACGGGTTGAAGTTCTGTGCGGTCAAGCGGTAGACGAGGTTGCCGTCCACGTCCCCGTGGGCGGCATGGACCAGCGCGAGGTCAGCGACGATGCCGCGTTCCTGGACGTAGGTCCGTCCGTCAAACTCCGCGGACGGTTTCCCCTCCGCCACGAGTGTTCCCACGCCGGTGGCGGTGTAGAACGCAGGAATACCGGCCCCTCCGGCCCGGAGCCGTTCGGCCAACGTCCCCTGTGGGGTGAACTCGACCTCGAGTTCACCGGACAGGTAGAGCTCGGCGAACCGCTTGTTTTCTCCGACGTAGGAGGCTATGACCTTGTTCACCTGGTTGTTCTCCAGGAGAACGCCGAGTCCCTGACCGTCGACTCCCATGTTGTTGGAGACAATGGTGAGGTTTGTCGCCCCGGATTCACGTAGGCCGTCGATCAGGTCGAAAGGGTTGCCGGACAGGCCGAACCCTCCCACAGCGACAGTCATACCGTCGCGGGCGTACCTGGCGACGAGTTCCGCTGCCGTTGCCTCAGTTGTCTTCCGTGCCATCGGCGCTGTCACACCCCTGTCGCGGGACGGATCGTTCCGACGCACTCCCCGAAGTCGACGGTCTGGCCGTCGGCGCCGGGAGCGGTGGCACGCATCGTCACGGTCTGACCGTCCTGGAGGAAGACCATTTCCGTACCGTCCTGGAGCTTCAGCGGTTCCTTGCCTCCCCAGGACAACTCCATGAACGACCCACGGCTGTTCTTCTCAGGACCGGAGACCGTACCAGATCCGAACATGTCGCCAGGTCGCAGTGAACCGCCGTTGATCGTCATGTGAGCGAGCATCTGCGGCGCGGTCCAGTACATCCGTCGGTACTCCGGACGGGACACGACCTCGCCGTCGACCTCCACCTCGAGGTGGATGTCCAGGCCCCAGGGCCCGCCGGCGTCGGCACCGTCCTTCAGGTAGTCGGCGAGCTCGAACTCGCGTTCCGGAGTGTCGACACGGGCGCGTTGCAGGGCATCGAAGGGCACGACCCAGGTGCCCACCGACGACGCGAAAGACTTGCCGAGGTTCGGCCCCAGCGGAACATACTCGAAATTCTGGATGTCGCGGGCCGACCAGTCGTTGAAGAGGAAGGCACCGAAGATGTAGTCGGCCGCGTCCGCGACCGAGACTTCGGTACGTGCGGGGGCTCCGGCGCACACGAAGCCCATCTCCGCCTCGATGTCGAGGCGCTTCGACGGGCCGAAGTCGGGTGCGCTGTCGGGCACGGGGCGTAGTCCCTTAGGACGCACCACGTCCGTCCCGGAGATCACCACGGTGCCGGAGCGGCCATGGTAGCCGACAGGGAGGTGCTTCCAGTTCGGCTTCAGCGCCGCCTCGTTGGGCCGGAACATCTTGCCGATGTTGGTGGCGTGGTCCTCACTGGCGTAGTAGTCCACGTAGTCGGCGGGGGTGAACGCCAGGTTGTAGCTCACGTGGGAAGCATCGACACTCGACGCCTCCACGGCGGTGTCGCTGCCCTCGGCGGACATCATCTCGATGAGCCACGCCCGGAGGGGACGCCACACGTCAGGGCCGCCGGAGAGGACACCGTCGAGATTCGGGGCGGTCACCGCCTGCACCACCTCGGGGCCCAATCCACCGACGGCCTCGGCGAGCGCTGCGATGTCGATGATGCGGTCGCCCAGGCGTGTCGCAAGGTACGCCCGTCCGTCAACGGTGACCGAGGCGTACGGGAGATTCGCGGTACCGAAACCGTCGGTGGCGAACTTCTCTGCTGCAGTTGTCATGGGTTGTGGTCCTTTCAGAGGAGGTTTCTCGGCCGTTCAGCTGTGGGAGGATTCCGGCTCAGCGAGGCCGGCGAGGGCATCGTCATCGACACCGCCGAGTTCATTGAGCGTGGTCAGAGGTTCGAGGACGCTGCAGGCACCGAAACTGACAAAGCTCGACCGCCAGTCCCCGTCGGCCTGCACCACGCTGAGAAGATCCGGTCCGTCGTCGCTGCCGAGTAGGACTTCGGCACGATCCGACTCCCCCGCACGCAGGGCGACCACGGCAGCGGCGATGTTCAGGAAACCGAAATGATCGAGCACCTCGCCGTCCCCCTGCTCGGAGTACCGCAGTGCACGGTGGAGTCCGGCAGTGAGCTTGAATCGTAGGTTTGCGTCGACGGCGGTGTGCAGGACAGCGAGGAGTTCGGCCGAGCTAGGGTACAGCGACCGGCTGACGCCACCGGTCCGGAACTTCAGGCCGAGTCCGTTGTCCCGTATCCACCTCAGTCGGTCACTGTCGACCAGGGTGAACGGCAACTCGATCCAGACCGCAAGACCGTCACGGTCGGCGGCGAAAGCGGATGCGGCGGCGAGCTGCTCGTCCAGCGTGGTGTCGCCGTCCGAGTCCACCTTGAGTTCTACGGCGGCGACGCGGGTCGTGCGGGGCATGGTGTCCAGAAGTGCGGTGACGTCGCCGAGTCGCCCCGCGGGCACAACGACCGACACGTCGAAGGGCACGCCATCGGCAAGCCGCGACGCTTCAGCAACGTCTTTCAGAGGCAGGACGAGCGGTCCCGTGAAACGGGCCGCCGACAACCCCTGGTTCTCCAGGTGCTTGGCGACCGCGTCCGGCAGGGATGCCAGTCCCGGCGGGAAGACGGCAGCATCGTCAATGAAGGTCTCGAACACTCCCATCACTCCCCGAGCCAACGTCCGCCGGTCCACGAAGACCTGTAGGACAGATCATTTACTTCGAGTCCTGCCTCTCCAAGCTGGAGGGGCTGGAAGGTGTCGACCATGACAGCGAGTTCGTCGAAGTACTCCTTGCCGATGGACGCCTCAGCAGCCCCAGGCTGGGGTCCATGCGGGTGCCCACCGGGGTGCAGCGAAATCGACCCTTTGTTGATCCCGGACCCTTTCCGGGCCTCGTAATCGCCGTCCACGTAGAACATGACCTCATCAGAGTCAACGTTGGAGTGGTAGTACGGCACCGGGATAGCGTTCTCGGCGTAGTCGACCTTACGCGGAACGAAGTTGCACACCACGAAGTTGTGCCCCTCGAACACCTGGTGGGAGGGAGGCGGCTGGTGGACCTTACCCGTCAACGGCATGTAATCATTGATGTTGAAAACCCAAGGGTAGAGGCATCCATCCCACCCTATGACGTCGAAGGGATGCGTCGGCAGAACGTGAATCGACCCGCTGATCCCGGACGGGCCGCCACCGCGGTGCTTGATGTAAAGCTCGACATCTGTTTCAGATCCGTCGGCTAACTGGAGCTCCTGCGGACCACGAAGATCCCGCTCACAGTACGGCGAATGCTCGAGAAGCTGGCCATGCCGGGAGAGATAGCGCCGGGGCGGGCCGATGTGGCTGTTCGCTTCGATAAAGTACAGACGCGCGTCCTCACCGTCACGCAGCACCCAGCGGTGGATCGTGGCACGGGGGATGTTGATGTAGTCGCCTTCGGCAACCTCCAGCGGCCCGAACTGGGTCTCCACCAGTGCGGAGCCACGTTCGACGTAGACGAGCTCATCCCCCAGGCCACTCTTGTACAGAGGCGAGGTGGTGTTGACGTGCGCATAGCTCAAGCGGACATCGGAGTTGCCCATCACCAGTCGACGACCGCGGACAGCGTCCGCCCCGGTTCCGTTGGCTGCACCGTCAAGGTCGTGCAACTTCAGATGCAACGGGACCAACGGGTCATTGGGGGTCAAGGTGTGGTCAGGGAGATCCCAGGTACGCGCATCAACCATCGCCGAGGGGATACCGGTGTGGTAGAGCAACGACGAGTCGGAGGAGAACCCCTCTTCCCCCATGAGTTCCTCGTAGACCAGGTCGCCCTTGTCGTTCCGCAGTGCGGTGTGCCGGTGCTTCGGGAGGCTCCCGAGCTGTCGGTAGTAAGCCATGCTGTCCTCCTTAGGAAATGACTGTGGCAGCAAACGTACACGATATTGGTTAAGTTGTGAAGTACTTTCGACGAGAGATGCGCGCCGACCGCAGATCAATCACCCGTTACCGGAGTCACGGCTGGCAATTCACCGGGAAGGACATACCGAGGTCGCGATACTGTGGTGACCATGGCCGACCACGACAACGACAGGTCACGAGATGACACCTCCGACGCTGCGCACCAGATGCACCTGGCTGAGCCGACGGCAGCGACCGCCCGGCCCCGGTACGACGGTGGGCTGGATTACTGGAACTTCGTCGAGCACGTCCGTAGTCGGCTCGCGAACGAATCACCCAACTCGGACCATGCTGCGACAGCGGTGATCCTCGCTCTGGTCCGCGGGGCGACGACGTTCAGCAACACCATGGAGTCGACGATCCATCGCCCAGCAGGACGCAGTTGGGCCGGTTACCAGCTTCTTTACACCCTGTGGCTGGCGGGCGACATGTACCCTTCCGAAGCCGCGACCCTCACCGGGACCAGCCGGGCCGCAGTGTCCGGCCTGACCGCGAAAATGACCGAAGAGGGACTCCTCACGAAGATCCCAGCACCCGAGGATGGGCGAAGTCACCTACTCCACCTCACCGAACGCGGTGTCAAGGAGGCTCGTACCCTTTACGAGCGGCAGAACATCCAGGAGACCCGGTGGGCAGACGCCCTGACCCGGGAAGAGCGGTCGATCCTGCTGATCCTCATGGACAAACTGCTTAGCGGCACAGCGGCGAGCGAGGCGCGCCAGCGCCGCTGACACGACCGACGGCATGACAAGCCCTGGACGGAGCCGTCAACACATGTCGAGAAACTAGTTCACATATTGACTTGTTTCTGTGATGTGAATAACATCCGGCACTACGTTCCCCGCCCAACCTTCGGGTGAGGGCCCCGCCTCCTCCCCTGCAGAAGGGACCCCCATGGTTCTTGCATCAATCGGCGTCATTCTGGCGTTGCTCGTCCTCATCGTGTTGGCCTACCGTGGCCACTCCGTCATCGTCGCCGCACCGATCGCGGCCTTGATCGGAGTGCTGTTCTCCGGTGCTCCACTGATGGCGTCCTACACACAGATCTTCATGCCAGCAGCTGGCAACTTCATCGTCAACTTCTTCCCGCTTTTCCTCGTCGGGGCGATTTTCGGAACACTGATGTCGGCATCGGGATACGCCGACCATCTGGCACAGTGGATCTCGAGGTTGGTCGGCGCAAAAAAGGCGATTCTCGCCACGGCGATAGCCACTGCGCTGCTCACCTATGGCGGAATCTCGGCTTGGGTCATCGCATTCACGATTGTCCCGGTCGCCAACTCCTTGTTCAGAGAAGCGAATATCCCCCGCCGGCTGATGCCGGCCGCGATCGCACTCGGTATCTTCACCTTCGCTACTGCAGCTCTCCCCGGCAGCCCCCAGATTCATAATGCAATTCCAACAAGGTATTTCGGGACCACGACGTACGCTGCGCCCGTCTTCGGCATCATCGGCGCCATCGTCACCTTCGTTCTGGGCATGGCGTGGCTGGAGTACCGCACCCGCAAGCTTGTCGCCGCGGGGGAGGTCTACGAAGAACCCAGCCATCAGGAGACGACCGTCGCGACAACCATGACGACCACGAGCACGTCCACCAGCTCCCCATCCCGGTGGCCGGACCGGGCGACAACGTTGCTCGGTCTTCGTGGACTTCTTCCGATCCTCATCGTCGTCGGGATGAATCTTCTGTTCGTCTACGTGCTGTCCAAGAAGATGGACTTCGCCTACCTGGCGGAGGACAAGTTCGGCAACACCGACATCGGTGCGGTCATGGGCACCTGGTCCGTCGTCATCGCGATGGCCACTGCCATCCTGGCGATCTTCCTGATGAAACCCGGCATGTTCTCCACGTACATCAAAGGTCTTTCCGACGGCGCGAAGAACGCTGTCGTTCCTGCCTTCACCACTGCGTCGGAGGTAGGTTTTGGTGCAGTCATCGCCTCACTGGCGGTTTTCGCGGCGCTGCAGAACAGCATCTTCGATGTCAGCAACAACCCGGTCGTGATCGGCGCTGTCGCCACTGCCGTGATCTCAGGATTGACCGGTTCATCGTCCGGCGGTCTCACCATCACTCTCGAGACATTCGGCGACCAGCTGGCGCAAATGGCGACCGACCAAGGCATCAGTCTGGAGCTCCTCCATCGGGTAATCGCCATGGCCTCGGTTAGTTTCGACTCTCTCCCCCACAATGGTGCCATCGTGACCCTACTTCTGGTCTGCGGGCTCACTCACCGTCAGTCCTACAAGGATGTCGGCATGGTCACCATCGTTCCCCCGCTGATTGGCGTTCTTGTGGTGATGGGGCTCGGTGCAGTGTTCCCCACGATCTGACCCCAACTCCGATCAGCGAGATCCTCCCACTGCCACGTCAGTCCCGCACGGTTCACCCGTGTGGGTTTCTCGTCGTTTCCGCCGCTAGAATCACCCCTATGCCCCGAGAGAGTTTCACCACCGGCCCCGAGTACTGGACTTTCATGGACCGGGCGCGGGAGAAGCTCGACGAACGCGATATGCCGTCAACCCGGATGCTCCTCGCGCTCAACCGCTCCTCAGAGGTCGTCAAGAACACCCTGGAATCCCAGGTGCACAAGAAATACGGATTGACGTGGCAGGGATTCAAGTTTCTGTTCGTACTCTGGGTGACCGGTGAACTCGAACCGCACCGTACTGCGGAACTGACCTACCTCCGGCGCGCTACGGTGTCCTCGTTGGCGAATGCATTAGAGGGGAGGTTGCTCATCACAAAACGCCCGTCGGATTCCGACGGACGTTCGGTGATACTCGCTATCACGGGGGCAGGTGCGGAACTCATCGAAAACGTGCTCCGGGAACAACAGGATAAACTGTCGCAGTGGGCGTCACCGCTGACGGCCACCGAACAGCAGATCCTCGTCCTGCTTCTAGAGAAACTCCTGTCCGGACAGCGCTGACGCCACGATCTCGTCGTCACAGGTCAAGGGTCAGCGGCTTCCCCGCACATGACCGTGACACACACGGCATGATGACCGCACCCGACTGCTTCTCCCGCACCGAGAGAACGTCATCACGATGGTCGATGTCGTCCGGAGTTTCTCCCGTAACCCCCAGAACGCATGTCCCACAGAGTCCTTCACGACAGTCTGCGTCGACATCGAAACCCGATGTCTCGAGTACCTCAAGAAGTGTTTGTTCCTTCGGCACTGTCAGCACCTTGGCGGTGGAGTTGATCGTGACCTCGAACGGTTCGTTCAGAGAGACGTCCACCGAGGAGGTTGATTGGAATGATTCCCGGGTGACAGTTCCCTCCGGCCATGAGGAGAAGACATCCAGCACCGCGGCCGTCAGGCGGTCCGGGCCGCAGGTGCACACCTGCGTTCCCTCACGGAACTCCTCGACGATCCCCGGAAGGTGCAGTCTGGTTCCTTCATCGGAAACGTGGAGAACAAGATGCTCCCCGTGGTCGGTGCGGAGTCGGTCGAGGTAAGCAAGCTTCTCCCTGGTCGGTCCACAGTAGTGGATGGTGTAGTCGATCCCCCGGGACTTCGCATCATCGGCGAGCGCAAGAATCGGGGTGATACCGATACCACCGGCAATCAGAATCCGGCGGTCCACGTCGACGTCGACCACAAAGTTCTGTCGTGGGCCACGGATACGAACAGTCGCCCCTTCGGCGACATTCTCGTGGATCCATCGCGAGCCACCACGCCCATCCGGTTCGAGGGCGACCGCTATCTCCCAGGCTTCGGAGGAACTCCCACACAACGAATAGCGCCGGCTGACATCCCCGGCATCGATCTCGACATGGGCCCCAGGTTGCCAGCTGGGAAGCGTGCCGCCGTCTGGGACCAGGCTTATGCCGACGATGTGCGCGGTGAGCTGCCGTACCTCCTTGACGAACATGGTCCGGGTCCGCAGCTCCTTGCTAGGCCCGTTGAAGACAATGTCCGGCAACTCCGGAGTTGTCCCCGTCGTGTCCTCCTTCCCGGTGTCCGCGTCCCATTGGACCCACAGGTGCTCAGGCCCGCGGAAGGAGGTATTCGGAACAAACTCAAACTCCTGATCCACCAATCTCATGGAGGGGAATCTGCTGGTAAGTTCCTGGAGAATCACCTGAAGCTCCAGGCGGGCCAGATTCTTCCCGAGACACTGATGACTGCCGAACCCGAACGTGAGATGATCAGTGGAGTTGTCCCGGTAGAGGTCGATGGTATCCGGGTCGCTGAAATGCCGGGGGTCACGATTTGCCGCTGCTGAGACGATGAGCAACCGCTCCCCCTCATCCAGCCTCTGCCCGCCCAACACTGTTGGTTTCGTGGTGATTCTTCTCCAGGCAGCAACACCGCCACTGAGTCGGAGGCATTCCTCAATCGCATTGGGAATCAACTCTGGTTTCCGGACGAGCTCGTCCCACACCGAGCGATTCTCCAGCAGAAGCTTGATGGCGTTGGACGCAGAGTGAGCGGTAGTCTCGTGGGCCGCGACGATACCCGCCATCATGATGGAGTGAAGATAAGAGTCCGTCACGACCTCGGGTTGTTCCTTCTGAGCCCGGATACTGTACGGCATCCACCCTGGTGCTTCGGGAGTCTCCCGTAGTTCGGCCAGGATGTCACCGGCAAGATTCCAGAAGTTTCCGACGTTCTCGGCGATGTCCTTCTGCTGCTCTGGACTCGGCCGTCCCCAGGTATTCACCGTGTGTGCCACGGAGTACCGACGCAACATGTCCATGTCATGTTCCGGCACCCCAAGGAAGTGGAAGGCCACGGTCAGCGGGACCTCCCACAGAAGATTATTGACCAGGTCGGCACGTCCCTTGTCGGCGAACCTGTCAATGTAATCAGTGACAAGTTCGCGGACCATCGCCTCCTCGCCCTTGAGATGGGCGACGTCGAAAGGCCCAGCCAAGGCCCGACGTCGTGCAGTGTGCGCTGGTTCGTCCTCGTTCACCAGTGTCCGACGCATCCCATAGCCTTTAGCTTCCAGGATCGCCTGCGCCTCGGGAGTGGCCGGGGTCAGCTTCTCCAGTGCGACGGACGCTGAGTAGGTGGATTGGTCACGGAAAACCTCCTGCACATCTTCGAACCGGGTGACCACCCAGTACCCGAGCTTCTCCGAGTAGAAGATCGGTTCGTTCTCTCTGGCCCACGCGCACGCTTCGCCGGGGTTCAGCTGGTAGTCCATCTCGAAGGGGTCAAAGTCCTTCGACGCGGAGCCCGAGTGGTACGGGCACTTCGAGATATCAGGGTTGGGCTGGGCTGTGGTGTCGTGGGTGCCTGTTGCACTCGGAACCATGACGCGGATCTCCTCTCATCGTTACCCCGGGGCACCGACGCCTCTAGCCGGGTCTTCACGAGGTAAGAGCAAGGGTAATCCAGATCACACAATATAGTCAACATATGTACTATATTTTCCAGGATCGAGCAGCTTGTAAGCCCATATCCCCCCGCATTACGGCGCTATGACACAAGAATTATGATACTTGTGTTTATCACTTTTCACTGATCAGTCAGCTCGCAGAACGATCCCTCGGCTTTCCTTCACGAAGAAGACAGCCCCCAGGCTCAGGAGCGCCGTGAAGACGAAATAGGCCGCGGGCGCCAGGGTGCTCCCACTGACATCGATCAACCATGTCGCGATGAATGGCGCCGTCCCACCGAGGAGGGTGTTGCTGACATTGTTGCCCAAGGCAAGGCCGCTGTAGCGTACCGATGCCCGAAGCATCTCCACGTAGGTCACATAGGAACAGCCGTTCACGACCGACACAGCGATGAACAGCACCATCTGCCCCAGGAATGCCTGCCACACGCTCCCGTTGGACATTAAGATGAAGCAGGGGAACCCGAGCAGGACCGCCGCGATGGTCCCGGTGAAGAGGATCGGCTTACGCCCGTACCGATCCCCGAGGTAGCCCGAGATCGGTAAGGTGGCCACCCCGGCGATGAGCGCCACCGATGTCGAGAGGAACGCGACCGTCGGTGAATGACCGCCAGCTGTCTGCAGATAGGTCGCGGCATAAACCGAAGCGATGTAGTACCCGCCGGTAATGACCGCTCCGAGGAAGATGATGACGATGACTTCTCGCCATGAGGTGGACAGCAGTTTGGCGATCGGGATCGCCTCTGTCTCCCCCTCCTTCTTCAGTTCCTTGAACTGTGGGGTCTCATCAAGATGATTCCGGATCCAGATACCTATGACGCCCATAACCACACTCAATAAGAACGGAATACGCCAGGCCCACGAGAGCACGGTTTCCGGATCGAACATCGAGTTCACGGCCAGTGCGACGAGCGAGGCCAGCAACGATCCCAAATACGTTCCGGAATTGACCAACGATGTCTGCAGAGCTCGGTGCTTGGGTGGTGCCTGTTCAGAGACAAAGGCGTTCGCACCGCCTAACTCACCCCCGGCAGCAAAGCCCTGGAGGCACCGGCAGAGGACCAGGATGATCGTGGCCCACACACCGATGGTGACGTAGGTCGGAATCAGCCCCATGACGAAGGTGGCGATCACCATCAGGAAGATAGTCCACGTCAGCGCCTTCTTCCGTCCGTATTTGTCTCCGATATGGCCGAAGTAGATTCCACCCGGCACCCGGAGGAAGAAGGCCACCGCGAAGGCGGCAAATGTGCCCAGCAGCGCCGCGGTGTCATCGTGGGACACGAAAAACAGGGCGGCGATCGCCGTTGCCATGTAGCCGTAGATTCCGAAGTCGTAGTACTCCAGGACGGTGCCGACAATCGCACCGCGAACTACTTTCGCTGTGGACTGAGTCGGTGCAGGGGCATGGTGCTCCCGTCCGGGATCCGCGCCCCGGGGGCCACGAACGGTTTCGTTGTTGTTGAGAGTCATGTCGTCTCCTCAGTGAGTGACTCAGTAGATGCTCCGCGGCCGGATCCCCGGTGCTCGGCGGCGCTGTGTCCTGCGGTCCGTCCCATAGTGATCGCGTTGGCTACGGCGTTCCCCCCGCCGACATACGTCGACCCGAGGACCCCTCCACCGGCTTCCCCGGCAGCGAAGAGTCCGGGGACGGGCCGCCCGTAGCGGTCGATCACTCTGGCTCGTGCATCGATCTCCGGGGCCGCGTGCGTGCACACCAGTTCCGCCGGGAGATACCTCGCGGCATAGTACGGAGGGGTGTCTAGGGGAGCGATCGGCTCCGACGCGCCTTTGGCAGCCAGAGAATCGGTCCGCAGAAAGACAGGGTCCTCGCCGGCAGGAAGCTCCTCATTCCAGGCTGCGACCGTGTATTCCAGTGCTTCGGCCGGGACGGTCATCTTCTCGGCTAGTTCGGCGAGACTGTCGGCGCACAGCAGGCGACCTGCTGCAACCTCTGCCAGGATGTTGTCGGCGTTCCAGTCGACGTACCCGCCCGGCAGTGATTCTCTCGCCGTCTCGTCGAATATCATCCAGGTTGAACCACCCTGACGGTCGATGAGCCCTGGTGACACAGCGTATGAGGCGTCCTCGTTCATGAACCGTCTCCCCGCACTGTTGACGTGGATCCGTGAACGAGGCGGGAATCCCGCCTCCCAATGGTGCCGGGACTGGAAATAGGCCGTGGGGAGCATCAGCCCGTAGCCCTCGCCCGCTACCGCAGCACCGACCTGCTCACCGAAAGACAGATGGTCACCCCGGCTTCCCGGACCAGCGGCCACGAACAGTGACTCTGCAGCTCGCAAGGCGTAGGGATAGTATTTTTCGAGTAGACCCCGATCACGGGCAAACCCTCCGCTGGCGATGACAACCGCAGAGCAGTGGATTTCCTCGTCATCGACCACCACGCCTCTAACGCCGTGAGGGTCAGAGAGCAGTGACTGAACGCGGGTGTTCAACACGATGTCCACCCCGGCCGAGCGCGCAGCCCGTTCCAGCACCTGGACCAGGCCGTATCCCTGGCCGTTCGGCACATGTCCCCGCCACAGGTCCTCGACGCCCGCCTGGCACAGCCCGGGCATGTGGGCATTGGTGGATTCGTGGGCCGGGACCTCGACACCGAGAGAGATGAGCCACTCCAGCGCCGGGCCTGCACTCTCGCAAAAGGCTCGGATCAACCCCGGTTTGAGCAACCACCGGTTAAGGTCCATATAGTGCTGAAAGAACTTCTCCGGTGAATCCTCCACGCCGAGCTCAGCCTGCACACTTGTACCGGCGGCGGTAAATAGACCTGCCGAGAGCTGCGTTGACCCTCCGAGAGTCTCCTCCGCTTCAAAAAGGAGGACTGATGCACCTCGTTCGGTCGCGGAGACCGCTGCGGACAACCCTGCACCACCTCCGCCGATGATGATGACATCCCATGTCTGATCATCCATCAGAACGTCCCTCCTGATTCATTGGTGATCCGGTGGTACAGGCCATTGGATGTCAGACCACCGTCAATGGCGATCTCCGCACCGGTGATGTAGCCGGACGACCCCGACAACAGGTATGCGACCACGTCACTGACCTCGTCCAGAGTGGCCATCCGCCCCCAGGGCACACTGCCGAGTGACGCGTCGACAAAGGCCCCTGAGTCTGCCAACAACTGTGTGCCGACCAGACCCGGGTGGATCGAGTTCACCCTGATTCCCCCCGCGGCGAATTCGCCGGCCGCAGACTTCGACAGGCCTCTCAAACCCCATTTGCTAGCCGCGTACGCCGGAGAGAAGTAGCCGACCAGACCCGCGATGGACGACACGTTAACAATTGATCCACCGCCGGCCTCCGACAACAGGTCATGCGCTGCTTTCATCCCGTAAAAAGGTCCGGCCAGGTTGACACGCAGTGTCTGCTCCCAGATATCGTCCGGGGTATCGAGGAAACTGAGCCTGCGGCTGATACCCGCGTTGTTCACCAATCCGTCCAGCCTGCCCAGGTCACTACGTATGGCGTCAATTACCGAGCGCCATGCCCCGGGGGAGCCCACGTCAAGTTCGTACCCGCTCGCCCGGCCGCCGGACCCGGTGATGGAGTCGACGACCTCCGCTGTGTCTGTGATGTCCGCGGCACAAACATGCCATCCGTCGGCGGCGAGGCGCTCAGCATGATGGGCACCCATACCGTTGGCGGCCCCGGTGACGAGCACTGTGCGTACTGTTGTCGCGTCGTCAGACATGACGGGACCCTCCATCCACGGCGATCGAGTGCCCCGTGATGTACCGGGCACTGTCAGACAGCAGGAACAGCAACGGGCTGGCGACTTCCTCCGCCGATCCGAGGCGGTGCAAAGGAACACTGGTGAGCGCATTAGCCAATGCCTCGGGGTCCTCCCTCACCCACAGGGTCATAGCCGTGTCGATATACCCCGGAGCAATCGAGTTGACCCGGATCCCTTTATCGCCTAGTTCAACCGCCATCGACTCGGTGAGGTGCGCGACCGCTGCCTTGGACGTGCAGTATGCACTCCTGCCGCGACGCACACGGAGTGCAGAGACCGAGGACATATTCACGATCGCCGCACCCTTCCCCATGTGGCGGGCTGCCGCCTGTGCCCCGAACAACACTCCTTTGACGTTGACGTCCAGGACCGCGGAGATCTGCTCATCATCAACATTCTCCAACTCTGCGAAAGGAAAAATACCCGCGTTATTCACCCAGTAGTCAAGGCCACCGAACGAGGACACCGCTGCGTCCGCTAGGTCATCGAGCTGTTCCCTGACTGTCACGTCCACCGGATGAGCAACAGCCCTGGCAGAAAGCCCCACCTCAGAGGCTTCCGCGTTAATCGTGTCGATCGTCTCGGCCAACTGATCCCGGTTGAGATCAGCTGCGAATACGTTCACCCCTTGAGCGACCAGACGACGAACAAACACCGCCCCCATGCCCCGGGCCCCACCTGTCACGACCGCGATCTTGCCCTTCATCTCGGGATAGTCGACCGCCGCGGGCGCCGACTGTGTTGCCGTGGGTATCCCGAATTCTCCGTAGGTATCCATGCCACTCCTCATTGTTTGCGATTCCTGTCGTTGCCGTCCCCGCGTCCCGCCGTTGTGCCGGCATCGACACGTACTGTCCGTCTCGCAATATCGACCTGTTCCCCGACTACGCGGAGTTCGTCTTCCACCGTCGTGACCCTGACGATGGTGGGTATCCCGTCAGGACCCGTGGCAACGATGCTCAGATACGCTCTGGCGCACCACCTCCCGTCGTCCTTCCGGAACACCATCGGGTTGGTGACGACGTGGCGTTGAAGGGGCCCCGCCGCTCGTGAATCCGTATATATCCGACGAGCGAAGGTCTCAAGTGCCTCCCTCCCACTCACAGGGTCGGGATAACTAGGCGAGACAAAGAGGCCGTCCGGCGCAAAAGTCCTGGCCCATGCCGAGGCATCGCCCTCGTCGATGGCAAAACTCTGTCTGCCGTAGAGCTGCCCGACCTTGGAAAACATCCTCTCGATCGTGTCAATCACCCGTGCTCCTTCCAGAAATCCAGATCGTCGATCGGCTTGGTAGCCGTATCAGATACGACGATTCGTGCTATATTCGCACGCCGCGTGCGAATATCAACAACACTAAGTGATCTGCATTACATTTGTCGAATGTAATATTTCCATGACAAGATTTATGGGACAGTGACGTGCACGAAGGAGACTCCATGACCGACAATGACCCCCTCAAACGAGGTTCAAAGACCCTGGACAACGGGCTTCAGGTCCTCGAAGTTCTGGGGGACTCCCCGAATGGGCTGACCACGACTGAACTGTCCGAGCGACTCAGTCTGCACCGCACTGTCACCGACAGACTGGTGAGAACGCTGGAGCACCACGGTTTCTGTCGACGAACACAGGAGAAGAGGATTGTGCTCGGCAACGGGCTGGTCGCCCTGGCCAACCGGGTACAGCAGGACCTCCGCGGTACCGCACGACCGATCCTCGAGGACTTGGCGGAAGAACTCCAGGTCACTACGCACCTGGCGGTCCAAGAGACAGAGGACACTGTCCGGGCGCTCATTGTCATTCCTCCGCGACACTCCCGTATTCACGTCGGCTTCCGCGAAGGGCAGGTCGACCCGATCGACCGTGGTTCGGCCGGATTGGCCATCATGTCAATGCGGGAGAAGCAGCCTGGTGAACGAGACGAGGTCGACACAGTGCGTGAACGCGGCTATGCGGTGACGAAAGGAGAAGTGACCCCGTCGGTGACGGGCATATCCGCCCCGGTTCCCTATCGGAACGAACCCGGACTACTCAGCGTGGGCATCTCCGTGTTCGAGGCCACCGATGAAGCGCATCTCGCGACCGCAGTGGTTGCAGCTGCTGATGCCTTGGGACGCGAACTCCTGCGCTAGTCGCACCGTCGACCGAGACTAAATCTGGGGAACATCCAAAGCTACATGATCCCTAGAGGTAGTACTCGGCCCTATGACGCACACGACTACGCTGACCAACAACGCTCATCCTGTTCCACGGGCCCACCGACGCGGAGGACACCACCCACCCATGAACATCGACCTTCACCAGCTCGAGGTGTTCGTGGAGGTGTCCCGCACCCGCAACGTCGCCAGAGCAGCAGATAATCTGGGGCTGACCTCCTCTCCGGTGAGCCGCACGCTGCGCACCCTCGAGCACCGCACCGGCCCCTTGTTCCACCGCGCGCACCATGACATGCAGCTCACCGAGCACGGACGCACGCTGTTGGGAACCGCGGTGAGTATTCTGCAGCTATCGCAGGTTTTCGAAGACAAAGCCAGCGGTATCGAACGGACGTTGCGCTACGGGGCAACCCCCTGGGTTCCCGACGCCTACGCCGATGCCTTCCGTACCGCCGTCGGCCTCTCCGGCATCACACCGGAAGACGCTGCGTCCGAGGTCTCCCTGGAGCTCCTGAACAAACTCCAGTTCGGGGAAATCGACATGGCCCTGGTCCATCTACCCGTCAACCTGCCCGACATCAGCTCACTGGTTATCGGTCGCTACACCTTTGACCTCATGGTCGCCGCCGACGACCCCCTCATCACCGTGGCAGAAACCGGCCCGGTCCCGCTGGCAGCGCTCCGCGGCCGGAAGGTCGTGACACTCCCCTTCTCCCAGATGCAGCCGGCGTCAGGCGACAATGTGCACGACTGGTTTTCCCAGGCCGGGGTCACCGACATCACCGAAGTCGGTTTCAGCGACTACGCCGTGCTCACGTCCCGCCTGCCCCGGACCCACGAGGTCAGTATCGGTGCCCGCGGGCATTCCCTCAGTCACGTCCGTGGCGCCGACAGCAAAGTGGTGATGCTGCCGGTCGCAGACGAACAACCATGCTTCGAGATCGGTGTGGTCTGGCGTTCCGGGGCAACCGCCCGGCGCGAGGACATCGACCGCGTGGTGGCCGCGCTAACGGACCGCTTCCGGAGTTGAGCCCGCGCCGATGCGCCGGGCGAGGTTCGCACGGTGGAACTGGGCGTCGCCGAACAACACCTGGTCGGCTCGTGCCCGCTTGAGATACAGGTGCGGGCTCGCTTCCCAGGTGAACCCCATTCCGCCGTGGAACTGGATATTCTGGTGGGTTGCCGTCACCGCTACATCAGTGCAGATGCCGGCAGCCAGGGAGGCGGACGCCGGCAGCTCCTCCGGAGCGTCCTGCGCGGCCCACAGCGCGTAGCGGGACGCCGACGCCGCGGATTCGACGTCGACCAACACGTCCGCCGCCATGTGCTTCAGCGCCTGGAACTCCCCGATCGCCTGACCGAACTGCACCCTTTCCTTCATGTACGCCACGGCGTCCTCCAGTGCCCGGCGGGCGACGCCGGCCTGCTCGGCCGCCAGCCCCACCGACGCGACGTCCAGTATCCGGGACACCTGGCCCCACCCCTCGCCGTCTCCCAACGGAGTCGCCGGTGCCTGGTCGAAGCTCACACGGGCGATGCGCCGGGTGGGGTCAAGGGCGGAGAGCCCCTGCGTCGTGACACCGTCACCGCCGCGCACGATGAACAGCGAGATGTCGTCCCCGGACTCCTGACCGGTGCGGGCCGGGACGATGAAGACTCCGGCGTTCTGTCCGTCGATGACCTCCGGACAGGTGCCCGACACGGTCCAGTCGTCGCCGGACTTCTGTGCGGTAACCGTGACACCGGATTCGTCCCACCGTCGGTTCTCTCCGGGGAACGCGAGCGTCCCGACCAGCGATCCGTCCGCGATGCCCGGCAGGAACTCCTGCTGTGCCGCAGCGTCCCCGGACTCCAGGATGCTCATACCGGCAAGGACGACCGTGGCGAAGTACGGTGCACAGAACAGCGCCGCGCCGGCTTCCTCCAGCACGATGCCGAGTTCGGTCCAACCGAAGCCCTGCCCGCCGTATTCCTCGGGAACGGCGATGCCCTGCAACTGGAGTTCGCGGGCCATCCGGTCCCACACCTGCGGGTCATATCCGGTGTCGGTGTCCATGTCCTGGCGGACCTGGGATTCCGACGAGACAGTGGCGAAGAAGTCCCTGACCACTGTCTGGAACTCGTCCTGCTCCTCAGTACGTGGTGCAAACATGTTGTTGTTCTCCTGTTCTACTTCTCGCCGGACTGGTCGCCAGACTGTTCACCGGTCTTGTCGCCACTGAGGCTTCGGTTCACGGCCTTGCGGACGTCCCGGAACGGCACGCCCTTGTCAGGTTGTGCCCCACGAGGCAGGCCGAGGACCCGTTCACTGATGATGTTGCGCTGGATCTGGTCGGTGCCGCCACCGACGGAGTTGAAGAAGCCCATCATGAGGTCGTAGGACGTCCGGTAGGCGACGGGGTCACCGGTCGTCGCATCCTTGTCGTACTGCAGGCCCCGGGTTCCGAGCAGACGGAACTCCAGGTCGGATGCCCCGTGGAGGATCCGGGAGTTCGCCAGCTTGCCGAGGGACGCCAACGGCGATCCACCACGCGAGCGGTTCTCCATCTTCGCCCTGGCCTGGGTCCAGTCGTTGGTCAGCCGCCAGGTGTGGATCTTCATCAGCTCGTCGATGATCACCGGATCATCCACCCTGTCGGCGGTGCGGGCCGCATCGACGAGATCGTCGCTGCGCGTGAACAGCGAAGAGCGTGCACCGGACTCCGCGGTGTCCCGACCCACCTGGGCCATCTCCCCCATGCCCCTGCGCTCGGCACCGAGCGCCGACTGCAGGACCTTCCAGCCGTTGCCTTCACCGCCGATGAGGTTCGCCACCGGGACGACGGCATCGGTGAGGAAGACCTCGTTGAACTCGGAGTCACCGGTCATCTGCCGGATGGGCACGACCTCGACACCATTCTGCTGCATGGGGAAGATGAACAGGCTGATCCCGGCGTGTTTCGGCACGTCCCAGTCCGTCCGGGCGATGAGGATGGCGAAGGTGGCGCGGTGACCGTTGGTGGTCCACACCTTCTGGCCGTTGATGATGTAGTTCTCGCCGTCGTCGGACAGCTCCGCCCTGGTCTGGATGCTGGCGAGGTCCGAGCCGGCACCGGGCTCGGAGTAGAGCAGACAGCCCAGGTCCCACTCGCGGGTGATCATGGGACGCAGGAGCCGTTCTTTCTGTTCAGCCGTGCCGTAGTCGGTCAGCGCTGCTCCGGGCAGCAGCAGCCAGGAGACCTCGGAGAACGGCGCCACGTCCCGCGCCCCACCGGGGGCACCTGCGTCGTCGAAGGCCCGGAGCACTTCGCGGGCCTGGTCACGGGTGTAGTCGCGTCCGAAGTTCTCCGGCCCCCAGGACGGCACCCCGTAACCGGCGTCGACGATCGCATTACGCCAGGTGGGGCCGTCGGTACCGGTCCAGTTGTCCCTGATCCAGGACGCCGTCTCGTCGTAGATGCCGCTCATGCCTGTGCCTCCTCTGTGGTGCCGGTCGTGTCGCGTACGATGCCGCGGATGATGTTGCGCTCGCCGTCCTGCCCGATCTCCAGCGTCGCGCCGAAGACCGCGTCCGAACTCAGCAGTTCGATGACCTCGTCGGATGCTGCGTCGCCGGGACCTCCGGGGCTTCGGGCCTCGCTGACCGCGAGGACCCGGGCATTGTCCGGGGTGCGGGCCACGACGATGCCGATCCAGTCCCGGTTCAGGTCGGTGGTGACCGTGTAGGACTCGAGCGTCGCCGGGCCGGAGTAATGCTCCACGATGTCAGGGGCGGGTACGGCATCCAGTGCCTCCTGCAGCGGCCGGTCGTCCCAGTCGGTGAACTCCACTGGCGTGGTGGAGTACACCCCGGAGGAGTACTTCGTCATCCACCCGCCGTTGGCGCCGACGAACCCGAAGGTCCCCGGATTCCTCCGCAGCCGGTCGACCATCTCGGCGATGGCATGCATCGAGTAGTTGTTGCCCGCCCCGCCGAAGAACGGCAGCCCGCCGGTGAGGGTGAGGCCCCGCGGGTCGTCCGGCGCAATCCCCAGGGCATCGCAGATGTTGAACACCGGGATCGGGAAGCAGCTGTACAGGTCCAGGAACGCCAGATCATCGGCGATGATCCCGGCGCGCTCGATCGCCGTAGTCGCCGACAGCACCGATGCCGGGGACACTGACAGGTCCGCGCGTTCGGTCACGGTGCGTTCGGTCAGGTCGCTGTAGCCGTGCAGGAAGACCCACCTGTCCTGCGGGATCCCGAGCTCCCGTGCTTTTCCGACCGAGGTCAGCAGGACCGCCGCACCCTGGTTGACCTGGTCACGGGCGACCATGAACCGCGGGTAGGGGTCGGCGATGAGACGGTTGCGCTCGGTGACGGTCGCGAGCTCCTCCGCCGTCCGCTCCGTCGGGGCGGCGGCGTACGGGTTGGACGCCGCGACCTGGGTGAAGGGTGCGAACAACTCTCCCATCGCCGTCGCGTAGTCCTCGCGGTTCATCCCGAGACGCCGGCGCCGGGCATTCTCGAAGACGGCGTACTCCGGCGGAGCGCCGAGAAGTCCGTGCCGGACCTCGTAGGGCACGTGGAGGTCATCGACCTGCATACCCCGGTCCTCCAGCTGCCCGCCGACATTCTCGGTGAAATCGGGGGCATCGTCGCGTCCTGCCAACGCACGCGCGGTGGAAATCGCCTCGGAGCCGGCCAGAAGCACCACCTCGGCGTCCCTGTCGGCGATGGCCCCGCTGAACTCGGTGACGAGATGCTGCGGCCCCTGCCCACCGACGACCTCGAGGACGGCACGCCGTGGGTCCGCGCCGATCCGTGCGGCGATGGAGCGAGCGATATTGTCCGACTTCCCCAGCGGTGCGACCGCCCCGGGCGTGGAGATCTCGAACTGCCGGATGACGGCAATGGTGTCGATGGCGGCGGCGACGGTCGGGTCGAGGCCAGCATCCTGCACCGCCCTGCGGGACGCTTCCCCGGCGAGATCAGCAGCCGACCAGCGGTGATAGTCGTCGGCGGTGACCGGATCAGCGGCCTGTCCGACACCCACGAGGACGGGGGTACGGGGGTCAAGTGCGTCTGTCATTTATTCTGCCTTCCATTCCGGGGCGCGCTTCTGCGCGAAGGCGGTCATGCCTTCCCGTGCGTCGGCGCTGCGGATCAGTGCCGCACTCTCGGTGTCGTTGCGTGACCAGTCCTCCTTCTCTGCATTGACAGCGCCGTCGGTGATGCCGTGCGCCACGCGTTTGGTGGCCTGAACCGACAGCGGTGCATTGCGGTTAATCTTGTCCGCCAGCTCCAGGGCGGCCTCGACCACCTGGTCCTGCGGGACGACACGGTTGACCATGCCCAGTTCATAGGCACGGGCCGCGGGGATCGGCTCAGCGGTGAGCATGGCCTCCATCGCCACCTTCAGCGGGATCTGACGGGGCAGGCGGAAGGCACCGCCGGCGGCGGCCATGATGCCGCGGGTGACTTCCGGTAGACCGAAGGTGGCGGTGTCGGCGGCGACGGCGAGGTCGCTGGCCAGCGTGATTTCGGTGCCTCCGCCGAGGGCGAAGCCGTTGACCGCGGCGATGACCGGTTTGGAGATCCAGTGCTTGACAAAACCGGCGAAACCCCAGCTCTTCAACGGTTCCTCGGTCATGCCGAGTTCACCGGCAGCCGCTGCCTTGAGGTCGGCGCCGGCGCAGAACGCCTTGTCACCGGCGCCGGTGACCACGACGGTGCGCACGCTGTCGGTGTGTTCGGCCTGTTCCAGTGCTTCGCCGAGTGCGAGGGCGAGGTCCCGGTTCACGGCATTGCGTGCTTTGGGACGGTTGAGGGTGATGAGCAGGGTGTGTCCGCGTTGTTCGACGAGGACGGGGGTAGTGGATTCAGCGGATTCAGTCACTGCGGTGCTCCTGTGGTGGTGGGTGTGTCTGATGGGTGTGGTTCAAGGGCGCCGCAGGTGACGAGGGCGTCGATCGTGTCCTCATCGAGTCCCAGGACGTCCCTGATCACCTCGCGGGTGTGCTCACCCTGCAGGGGTGCCGGCTGCAGCCGGGCGTCCCCGAGGCGGAGGCTGTGTCCTTCGGAGGCGAGTGTGGGGAACGGCTCGGTGAACTGGGGCTGGGTCATGGTGGTCAGCAGCCCCCTCTCCGAGAAGTCGTGGTCATGTCCGATGTCGGCGAAGCGCATCATGTGCCCGGCGGGGACGCCGGCGTCCTGCAGTTGGCGTTCCGCGGTGATCGCTGTGCGCGAGGACGTCCATTCCCGGAGTGCGCCCTCCAGTTCCTCATTATGGGCGAGCCGTCCAGTTAGCGTGGCGAAACGATCATCACTGATCCATTCCGGGTGGCCGATGGCGCCGGCCAGCGCAGCAAAGCGCTGGTCACCGTGCCCGTCGACGACGATCCACTCGTCGTCCCCTGCCGCAGGGAAGAGTCCGCGCGGGGCGTCCTGCGGGGCGCTCAGCGCGGCGAGACCGGAACCCGGTTCCAGAGTTTCGGCGGCAAGATGGCCGGCCATCGCGGCGAAGATGGCGTCGACCTGGGCGGTGGTGACCACCCCGCCCCGTCCGGTGCGCGCGCGGCGCAGCAGCAACGCGACCACGGCGATGGCATTGAGCCGTCCGACCACGTGGTCCGGGTAGATGGTGATGGTGTCGCTGTAGCCGTCGGCGTCGCCCGGGTAGCACCACAGTGCCGACAACCCGGACGCCGCGCGGACCAGCGGTCCGTAGCCCATCTTCGTCGACCAGGGGCCGGTGTCTCCATAGGCGGAGGACTCCGACAGGACGATCCCCGGGTTGATCTCCTGCAGGGTGTCGTGGCCGAAGCCGAGGCGCTCGAGTGTGCCGGGTTTGAAGTTGGTGAGCACCACGTCCGCCTCCGCGACGAGCCTGCGGAGGAGGTTCTTACCGTCCTCGGTGGTGAGGTCGAGTCCGAGGCTGCGCTTGTTGCGGTGCCCCCAGGCGAAGCTCTTGGTCATCTCCACGCCGGGCGACATCTGTCGGCATCCGTCGGGGAAGCTCGTGGATTCAATCTTGATGACGTCGGCGCCGTAGTCGGCGAGCAGGCGTCCGGTTTCCGCACCCATGACAATCACCCCGAAGTCCAGGACGCGCAGGCCGGTGAACGGGAGGTGCCGGTCCTGCTCGTCCGCTGCGGGAGCATGCCCGGGGACGACCGGGGCGGTGACCGGGGCGGCGAGCCAGGGGCCGTCCTGCGGATCGTTGTCGACGCGTCCTCCTGCGGTATCGGTGATCCCGGTGCGTACACCGTCGATGGTGTACACCCCGGTCGGCACGGTGGCGACACGGCCGTCGGCGAGCGTGAGATCACTGAAGCTTCCGTTGGCGCGGAAGGCGGGTTCATCGACGACATCCGAGAGCTCGTCGATGGATGTCACCGGCACGCGAAGCTCTTCGCCCTGCCGGACGGCCTCCTCCGTGGTCATGCCGGCGAACAGGTCGCGGTAGTGGGCGAAGATCCTGTCCTTCTCTTTCACACGGTAGGCCGGGCGGTTGTACTCGGGTGTGTTGAACTCGTCCGGGTGGCCGAGCCAGGTCAGCATCGCCTGCCACTGGCGTGGGGACAGCACGCAGATACGCACCATCCCGTCGGCGGTGGGAAAGATCGGGTACAGGGCACGGGCGTCGGGGCGCCCGTGCGGGACATCGAAAGGGTCGATACCCGTGCGCCCCGACCCCTGCATTCCCATCGGCGGGTCGAAGATGTGGGCCAGCGCATCCAGTGTGGAGAAATCGATGACGTCTCCGGTGCCGGTGCGCCGCGCGGTGTAGTAGGCGGTGATGGTCATCCACACCGCCTGCGGCGCGACGGCCCCGGCGACGAGGAAGGACGGCGGCAGCAACGGCTCCTCCCGGTCCGGCAGCCCGGAGCGCGACAGGATCGTCGACAGCGCGAACTGCACGTCCGGGGTGGACGTCCAGTTCTTCTTCGAGCTCTGTTCCCCGAAGTCGCTGAGGACGGTGACGACCGTGCCAGGGTGGGTGTCCGCAATGGTCGTGGGGTCGACGAGGTTGCCGGTGACGTAGTCCGAGAGTCTGCCGACCAGGACGATGTCCGCGCCGTCAATGAGGGCATCGAGGTCGGCCTGAGCCCGCGTACTGGCGGGGTCAACGGTGGTGAAGCGTTTCGTGGCGTTGGCGATCTCGAAGGTCAGGCTGGTATCGCCGGAAAGCACGCCCTCGTTGCGGTCCGCGGAGCCTCCGGGCGGTTCGACCCGCAGGACGTCTGCCCCGAGGTCGGCGAGGTACCGGCCGACCATCTGGAACTCGCCGTCAGCGAGGTCAAGGACCCGGACGCCTGCCAGCGGTGGATCGACGGTGTCTGTCATCGTGGTTCTCCGTCCTTCCCGGGGCGCGGTGCGCACCCCTTCTGTCTTCAAAACTACGAGGGGACGGACGGGCGCGCGACGCAAATGATGGAGACCGGACATGGCAGGTGGTGAGCGGTGGCCGTGCTAATTGTTGGGACGTTGATTGTCGTTTCCCGGATGAGAGCAGCGCCGACGGAGAAGGAGTAACTGTCCGGATGCTGACGGAGGAGGAGCTGGCGATCACGGAGTAGGTGAGCTTCAGGTGTCGAATTGTCGCCGTCCCAGGTAGGGATTCGACCGGATTCCCTACCTGGGAGGGTGATGACCCGACATCGGACTCCTCCAGCGAATGATCATGGGGAGGTGCCGACGAGTTCTTCGGTGAACACCGTGATGATTCCGGCCTCGCCCCAGGCAGCGAGCAGATGATTCATCACTTCAATCTCGTCCGGCGGGGCGCTACCGCAAGTCGTGCTGATCCCGACGACACCAGGAAGGCGCGGAAGCTATGGTCACGGGGCATCGTCCCCATGCTGACGGAGAGTCACGGGGGCGTCGATGTCTTCGAAGAACGCTACTACGTTCCTGCCTTCCAGTGTCGATCATCGCACCGATGAGTGCACCGAGCCTCCCATGCGGTACTGCGCAGATCGGGGAGGAAGAAGATTGAGGCCCTTGGGCGGTTTCCACCTCAGGTTGCTGATGGAGTGGTCCGTTCCATGGCAGGGGTAAGAAAAGTAATTAATACCTACCCACCAGCCGCACCGAACTGTACTGTCATGAACGTCGTTCAATTAGCAATCGCTCACCTGGAGGGATACCAATGACAACGCCTCTCCATTTACAGATCATCGCTGGCACCATCGCCATCGCTCTCGCCCTCGCCCTCGCCCTCGCCCTCGCAATTCTAAGACCAACCGCGCTCGCGGATACCACGACCGGAAATACCGGCGAAGCCGTGTCCGACATGCCCGACGGCATCTCGTCACGATCGGCACACGGCGATGTTCTCGCACCGGGAATCCTCTGCGTCAACTACGTACATGTGTACGGTCCAGGAGCATAGGTAAAGAAGGTCGACGTCGGCGTCAGGTCTACAAATCTACACCCACTCCAGGACGCCGCATCCAGTGCGAAGGTACAAGTCGCCTACACAAAGTCGAGTAAGCGAGATACTCGGTCTGCCACGGCCCCCAACTACACCTCCCCGACTGACATGCTGCGGCCTGGCGATTACTTCGACTTCAACTTCAATACTAGTCTAGACAACCGGAGCACCGTATGGGGGGCGAAGTAATGCAGGAAAACGTTGCTCACCGTGGGCCTGCATAAAAATCAAAAAGCAACCCGAGAGAGGAATAAGATGATGGAACTTGTGATAATCATACTTCCGATTTTATTTATTGCCCTCGTAGTTTTCGCCGTCGTCAAAATTCTGAAGAATCAATAGCTTCCGAAATCCCCCTGTTTTGGCTTTTCGGTCGCACCCGACGGCATATTAGCGTGGGACCTCACTGCCCTCCCCTCGGGCCGCCAGTGTGTGATCTCGACAGATTCCGCGATGGACGCAACATGAATTCAGCGGCCTCATCGGAGGTCCGCGCCACTAATCCTGTGTTCAACCCAGCACACGCGAGCACCATCTTCCAGGATCCCGAACTCCCGGCCTTAAAATGTTTGCCCCGAGTCATGAGCACTACCGTAATACGAAGCTACTGTCGCTTCCAGATGTCCGCTTTTCAGCAGCGTCCATCTTCGGAGCTCTGCTCCCGCCCATTCCCCGAGCCGCGACAACATATGCGGGAGATCGGGCGAAAGGAGGTCAGCTCGCGGAACCCCGGTTCTGCAACGTGAACGCCAGCTGACTGTACGCCGGGGTGTGGGTAGCAATACCGAAGGCAACGGGAGTCGCATCTGCGGTGAACACCGTGGAGTCCACGGCCAGCACACTGTCCCCCACGGCGATACCGAGGCTCTCGGCACGGCCCTGGTCCACCTGATCCAGGCGCACCAGCAGGTCATTGCGGGTGAGGACGACCCCGTAGGTGGTCTCCAGGAACTCGAACAGCGAACCGGTGGAGAAGTCGTGGGCCAGCACGGCGGGATATCGCGCCGCCGGCAGGTACGTGACTACGTGCTGATGCAGCGTGCCGTTGATATAGCGGAGCCGCTCCAACAGAATCAGCTCATCGGCGGGATTGAGCTCCAGAGCCTCGGCTGCACGCGCCGCCCGGGTGACCTCGTTAGCCAGGACCTCAGTGACCACGTCACGGCCGAGTTCCGCCTGTTGGCGGTGGAAGCCCGTCACGCGTTCGGCGAAGGTCTCGTGGATTTCCTCGGTGTACTGCGGCTCCGTGACGAATGTCCCCCGCCCCTGGATCCGCTCCAGCAGACCCGACTGGATGAGATCGTCCACGGCCCGGCGCACGGTGATCCGGCTGACGTTGTACTCCTCGCACAGCGTCGGCTCAGTGGGAATCTGCTCCCCGACCGACATCCCCTCCAAGCGTTGCTGCAGGTGATCGCGCACCGCAATGTACTTCACCGTCTCGCGTGCCATCGCTACCTCCAGCATGTCATTGTCCCCGTCAGGGTATCGCCATCTCATCGTCCCGAGTCGTACCCGGGGCCACAAAAGCTCTTGCGTCGAAAACCTTTCCAGCGCTAGAGTAGCATTCATCATGACGACCTGATGAATGATCGCGCCGTCGAGAACACGAGGAGGATAAATGACGACAACCGCTCCCCCGGGACTCTCACGCACCGGGAACGAGGTGGTCACCGCAGCCCGGCTTCTCGCGGCGGACGCCGTCGAGGCCGCGCAGTCCGGTCACCCCGGCGCGGCCATCTCTCTGGCACCGGTCGCGACCCTGCTCTACGGAAAGTACATCCGGCACGATCCACAGGACCCGCACTGGTTCGGACGGGACAGGTTCATTCTGTCCTGCGGCCACGCGAGCATGCTGCTCTACGCGCAGCTCTACCTCACCGGATACGATCTCTCCCTCGACGACCTGAAGAACTTCCGCCGTCTCGGGTCGAAGACCCCCGGCCACCCCGAGTACGGCATCACTCCCGGCGTGGACGCCACCACAGGCCCGTTGGGCCAGGGCTTCGCCATGGGCGTGGGAATGGCGATGGCTTTCGCACACCAGCGGGCGCTCTACGATGCCGAGGCCCCCACAGGCGATTCTCCGTTCGACCGCCACGTGTGGGTCCTGGCCTCCGACGGTGACCTGGAGGAAGGCATCTCCTACGAGGCGGGCTCGCTTGCGGGACGGCACCAGCTCGACAACCTCACCGTCCTCTACGACCGCAACCGAATCCAGATCGACGGCGCCACGGACCTCGCCTGGTCGGAGGACGTTGTCGCCCGCTTCGAGGCCCAGGGGTGGCGGGTCTCCACGGTGGCCCGCGCATCCGACGGCGACATCGACATCACCGCGCTCGACGACATTCTCTCCGCTGGGGGCGACCACCGGCCCCACCTGGTCGTCCTCGATTCCGAGATCGCCTGGCCGTCCCCCACGGCACGCGGCACCGCCGGTTCCCACGGCGCTCCGCTGGGCGCCGAAGAAGTCGCCGGCCTCCGGCGGGAGCTCGGCGTCGACACCGCCCCGTTCGACGTCCCGGACGCCGTACTCGACACCGCCCGCGAAGCGGTCACCGCCGGTGCTGAGCTGCACCGCCGGTGGGACGGCCAGATGGAGCAATGGGCCACAAGGAACCCTGCTCGTGCTGCCGACCTTCGTCGTGTCGTCGACCGGGGCATCCCTGGCGAGTTGAACGACAGCCTTCCCCGGTGGGAACCCGGGACCATGGTCTCCACGCGTGACGCGTCCCGCGACACCATCCAGGTCCTGGCGGAGCACCTGCCCGAACTCGTCGGCGGCTCAGCGGACCTCGCCGACCCCAACCGCACCGCCATTACATCCTCCGGCTCCTTTCTTCCCGAGGACGGCGGCCGGACGGGCCGCAACGTCCACTGGGGCGTACGCGAGTTCGCCATGGCGGCGGCCGTCAACGGTATGGTGCTGGCCGGCGGTACGCGGGTCTTCGCCGGAACGTTCCTCACGTTCTCCGACTACGAACGTGCCGCGCTCCGGCTCGCCGCGTTGATGAAACTCCCGTCGATCTTCGTCTGGTCGCACGACTCCATCGCGCTCGGGCAGGACGGCCCCACCCACCAGCCGATCGAGCACCTGGCGAGCCTGCGGGCCATGCCCGGGTTCACCTCGATCCGTCCGGCGGACGCCAACGAGACCGCCGCGGCATGGTTCGTCGCCCTGGAACAGGACGGGCCGGCAGGCCTGGTGCTGTGCCGCCAGCCCCTGAAGACACTGGGCATCGACCCGGACCGCATCGTCGACGGCGTCCGCCGCGGAGCCTACATCGTCTCCTCCGACAGCACCGCCGATGACCCCGATGTCATCCTCATCGGCACCGGCAGTGAACTGGAACTGGCGGTGGACGCCGCGACAACCCTGCGCGGCAACGGGTACGCCGTCCGGGTCGTCAGCATGCCGTCCCGGGACCTGTTCGACCGGCAGGACGATAAGTACCGTGACTCCGTCCTGCCTCCCCAGCTCCGTGCCCGGGTCGTCGTCGAGGCCGCCGCCACCTTCGGCTGGGGCGACATCATCGGCGACGCCGGTGTCGCCGTGGGGATCGACCACTTCGGCGAATCTGGCCCTGCCACGGACGTCCAACGCGCCTGCGGCATGACCGCCGAACGCGTCGTTGCCGCCGCCGACGAGGCGATGTCCCGATCGAGGAAATGAGGACCACCATGACCAGCACATCACCGCTCGCCGTCGCCGAGGACCACATCGTCCTGCGCGACGCTGTCCAGGGGTGGCGGGACGCCATAGAGATTGTCGGCGGCATCCTCGTCGACAAGGGCAACGCCACCCGCGACTACGTCGACGCCATGATTGCCTCGATCGCGGGGCCGAACGGCACCTACATCGACCTGGGTGCCGGCATCGCGCTGGCGCATGCCCGTCCGGAGAACGGCGTGCAGTCGACCGGGCTCTCCGTCCTCCACCTGGGCGAACCCGTCCTCCTCGCCGATGACCCGACGCACCCGGTCACCGTGTTCATCGCGCTGGCCGCCGTCGACTCTCGCGGCCACCTCGACGTCATGAAGAACCTGGCGCGGGTGCTCACCGACGAAGACCTCCGACAAACGCTCCTCAACGCAACCACCTCCGCGGACATCGTGTCCGCACTCTCACCGAAGGAATGACAGACATGAAGATTCTCGCAGTGTGCAGCACCGGCCTCGGTTCCAGCTTCATGACCAGGCTCAACATCGAAAAGGCCGTCAAGGAACTCGGCGCGGACGGCGTCGAGGTCGAACATGCCGACCTCGGGTCGGTCTCCCCCGGCTCGGCCGACGTCATCTTCGTCGGACGCGACATCTACGAGGCCGCGTCCGGCCTAGGCGACGTCGTCTCCCTGGACAGTCTCATCGACATGGACGAGATCCGCACCAAGACCGCCGAGGCGTTGACGCGGCACGGCGTGCGCTTCTCCGGCGAGGGGTGAGTCCGCCATGAACGGAGTACTCGAACTCCTCCTGGACATCTTCCGGGAGCCGTCCGTCATCGTCGCCCTCATCGCACTGATCGGCCTGTCCGTGCAGCGCAAGAAGGGCAGCGACATCATGAAGGGGACGATCAGGACGCTGGTCGGCTTCCTCGTCCTCGCCGCCGGTGCCGGGGTGGTCAGCGGTTCCCTGGAGCCGTTCGGCGACATGTTCCAGGAGGCCTTCAACGTCCAGGGCGTGGTCCCGAACAACGAGGCCATCGTGGGCACGGTGCTGGTGACCTACGGGTCTATCGCCGCGTTGATCTTCTTCTTCGGCATGATCGTCAACGTCCTGTTGTCGATGACCTCGACGTTCAAGTACATCTACCTCTCGGGCCACGTTGCGTTCTACATGGCCGCGATGATCGCGGTGATCTTCAAGGTCGCCGGCTTCGCCGACTGGGAGGCCGTCCTGTGGGGCTCGATCGCCCAGGGCCTGATCGTCACTGTCTCCCCTGCCCTGGTGCAGCCGTTCATGAAGCGGGTCACCGGCACCGACGACGTCGCCCTCGGGCACACCGGTGGCGCGGGTATCGCCCTGAGCGGCCTGGTCGCCACCGTCACCCGCAGCAAGAAGCACCCGTCGAAATCGACGGAGGACCTGAACCTGCCGTCCGGGCTGGGCTTCCTGCGGGACACCACGGTGATCACCGCCCTGTCGATGGGCTTGATCTATCTGATCGTGGCCTTGTTCGCCGGGTCCGGGTACATCGAGGACAACCTCAGCGACGGCACGAACTACATCGTCTTCGCACTGATGCAGGGCGCGACGTTCTCCGCGGGTGTGTTCATCATCCTCGCCGGCGTGCGCGTGGTGTTGGGCGAGATCGTCCCGGCGTTCAAGGGCATCAGCGAGCGCCTGGTGAAGGACGCCAAGCCGGCGCTGGACGTGCCGATCACCTTCACTTTCGCGCCGAATGCGGTGCTCATCGGTTTCCTGTCGAGTTTCGTCGGCGGGCTGCTGGGCATGGGCATCATGGCGATGGCCGGCACGACGATCGTGGTGCCCGGCGTGATCGCGCACTTCATGACCGGTGGCGCGTCCGGCGTGATCGGCAACGGTGTCGGTGGCCGGCGGGGCGCAGTGCTCGGCGCCTTCGTCAACGGCCTGGCCATCACGTTCCTGCCGCTGTGGCTGCTGCCTGTCCTCGGCGACGTGGGACTGTCGGACTCGACGTTCTCCGACGCCGACTTCGGTGTGGCGGGTCTGTTCCTCGGCTATCTGAACCAGGGTGGTGGTCAGACGGCCATCATCATCGGCCTGGTTGCCGCGGTGCTGGTGACCTACGCAGCGTCGTTCATGATCGGGCGACGGGGGCAGAAGGTGGACGTGGATGGTGCCGAGGAGGCGTCAGCGGAGTCTTCGGAAGCTGCGAAGTAGACGTCTCTTCCGCATCTGCAGGCAATGCCTGTACCCCTGCCACTGACGCGTCATCTGCGGCAGATGCCACTGCCTTCGGCGGCAAGGGTCAGCCGAGCGTTCCACACTGTCGTAACAATGACAGTGCAACCTCCCTGCCATTACAGAAGTCGGAGGTACTTCTTCCTTGCCCGCATGCAATGAATGAGCTCTTCGGTACCGTCGTCCCACAAGAGCACGACAACTTCCAGCAGTCTGCCGCTGCTATCGAAACCGAGACGCAGTACCCTCTGAGGATTCTCGTCGTCCAACCTCATGACAAGCACCGGCCAGGTAGCAGCCTCAATACCGTCCGTCTCAGAAATACCGTGTTTGAGCGCGGACGGCCGAACAATCATGCGGAACGGGCCCAGTCGCTCAGGGCAGCGCGAATCGCCTCTGAACGGTTGAGGTGTTCCTTGTCCGCCCGCTTCATCACTGCATCAAGCTCGGCGTCAGTGAGTCGCACGGGGACGACTCTGGAAGCCTCACTGCCGCGCGCTGGACGTCCGATGATCCGCTTCTGAAGCTCCTCGACGTCGTATCCCTCTTCTGCCTCGGCAACCCAGGCATCAACCTGTTCTTCAGAGACCTCTTCACCATGCATCTTCCTCATCATGGTCACTATCGTAATACGGAAGTAGTGGAACGGCTAGGGTTCACTGACGCATCGACGACGAGAACAAGCGACCACTCGTGGATCATCCTGCTTACCGGGACGCCGCAGCGTCTTCTCCGCATCAGAACATGCTCGTCCACGACGGACCACCTAGATAGCGGAATCCCACTGGCCTACGCCGACTATCCCACGGTCTCCCGAGTCGATGACGCGACACTTTCGACCCAGCACCACTGGCCGCGCGAAGGCGAATCGGACGCAACGGTGAAGAAGTCGCAATATCAGGCGAGACCCCCCTTGTGACCGTGAAGAAGGACGCCACGCACGATCCTGAGGAAAATCTCCTACTTCGCCGACGAAACTAGTGTCGAGACAGTAAGGTCCGGCATCAGCCGACCTACCACCGACGGCGGTCCCGTCCGTTCACCGTCACAGTTAACACGAAAGTCACCGATGGATCCCCTGCATCACCACATTACCAATTATCTCCGAAATATCCAGACCCGGTCAAATCTGCAGGACTACGAGTTCACCTCCGAGGAGAAGTTCGCGAGCATCACTCTCGAGACTCTACGTTCCGGGACACTGCCATACGACGTCACCACCCGCTTCATCCAGAAATCCTCGGCGGGCAAGAAGCCGAAACCGGTCGACGTGGTGGTCTCATTGGTCACCTTGCAGATCAGAGGCAGAAAGGAGGGGCTCCTGCTTCTCCCCGCCTCCCTCGATGAGAATGGGACACTGACAGCGGACCTCACGTCCTCTGAACCGTGGATCCCGGCCAGTCGGCTCACCACGCCAGGTATTCCCGCCAGCGGAGTAACGGTCGGAGAATTGTCGACATTCTGGCGTTACCGGCTCAATGACTGGCCTGAGGCGGTCTCCCACGTCGAATCCTGGGCAGATGCCGTGGATGCGTGCCTGGAGATGTTCAAGGCAGTTGGGAACGGTTCTGTCGAGGAAAATGCCATGGAGAACGGTGCCAAGGTCCTGTATGCGGACTGTTTCCTCTCCGCGGAGTCGGTGGTTATCGCCAACGGCGCGATCCTTGACCTCTACGGTCATCTCCTCTCACAGAAGGAGAAGGCACGGTTACCAGCCTACGAGCAGCTACTCTCGCTCGCCGAGCGTCCCCGCCATAGCTCCGACGTCATCGATGACGACACGTCCCGACTCCTCCAGACCGCTCTGGCATCCTGCGGCAGCATGAGCGACGGATTTCCTCTGACAGATTCCCAGCGCCGAGCGGTCCACGCCTTTCTCTGGGACGGTGGCGGTGACGTGACCGCCGTCAGCGGCCCGCCAGGGACCGGCAAGACCACCATGCTGCAATCCGTGGTCGCCAGCATGTTGGTCCGCCACGCGCTCGACGGTCGCCCTGCGCCCCTGATCATCTGCACCTCCACGAACAACCAGGCGGTGACCAACGTCATCGACTCCTTCAGCTCGGTGTCGAAGGACGATTCCGGTACGTTCGATCTCCGCTGGTTGCCCGGCGAAGATGCTGACAGCGACACCGGAGCCACGTCAGAACCCTTGTCTGCCCTGGCGACCTACTGTCCGTCCATGAGCAAGGCAAGGGAGGTCAATAGCAGGTATCTCGTCGAGGACACCCGGAAGTCCGGTGTCTACTCCCGGTACTCCACCCCGGACTATGTCGCCACTGCCACGGCCCGGTTCCTCGAGCAAATGCAGGCCCATGCGTCGAGCACCGGTGGTGTGGTCGCCGGCGCCCAGACTCTGGCCGAGGCCACGCAGGTCCTCCGCAAGGCGCTCCACCGCATCGACGAAAGCCGGTGTGTCCTACTCAGGGAGAAGGCAGAGGCCGAACTCTCCGCCGGGCCCCGGGTGAGTCGGTGGCTCGCCGCCGAGATCCGGGACGCCGAGGAACAGCAGAGCCTGTTCCGTGCCCGAGGCCTGTTCTGGAAGGCCCGACGTGACGAGGCAGAGGCGGCACAGCCACACCGGGACCCCTCCGATGACTTCTTCGTGATCGAGCAGAACTACACCGACGACGAACCTGCCCCACGCTTCGACACAATCGAGGAGTTCGTCACGTTCTACGACACAGAGGATGACCGTTTCTCCCAGCGTATCAATGCTCTTGACGCTGCACGCCGGCAGAAGGAACAGGAGGAGGCCACTGCCATGGCGATGACGCCTGCGGCGGAGCAGGCGCTGAACTGGCTCCGCAGACTCGGTGCCCTGACCGAGGTGGGGGAACAGGAGATCAGGGAATCCGTCAGCCTCCTCGATCTCGACAGAAGCCTCGACACCACGGTGCGGTACGCGGAGTTCTGGATCGCCGTCCACCTCTATGAGGCACAGTGGCTCTCGTTCGCCTCCGGGGTGGACGCAGACAATGCGGTCATCCCCGTTGCGGAGCGGAAACGGACGTCGCAGCGGTACATGGAGAAGTACTGGGGCCAGATTGCGGCCCTCACCCCGTGTTTCGTCATGACTGCCTACCAGCTGCCCAAGTACTTCAAACTCTGGACCAGGAATGAGGAGGATACGCGGTTCGACCTGGAGCGGGCGGATCTGCTCATCATGGACGAGTCAGGTCAGGTGGACACCTCCGTCGGTGCCGCCGCCTTCGCGGTCGCGAAACGGGCACTCGTCGTCGGGGACGTCCGACAGCTCGCCCCGGTCTGGAGCATCGACCCGGAATCGGACCGGCAGATCGCTTCGACCCTCGGCCTGGCCGACCAGTGGGAGGACATGACCTTCCGCGGGCTCACCTCGTCCGACCACTCCTCCGTGATGGCCGCCGCCGCATCGGCCAGTAACTGGTCCTACGGCGTGGACGCTGATCCGGGACTGTTCCTGTCCGAGCATTTCCGCTGCCATCCCGGCATAATCAACTACTGCAACGACCTGCTCTACAAGGGCATGCTGGTCCCCTCCCGTCCGGTCGAGGGGTACAAGCTGAAGGACCGGACCGTCAGCCCCTTCCTCGTCCACGAGGTAGCGGGCTCGGAGAGCAGGAGGTCGGGATCCAGCAGAGTAAACGACAGGGAGGCGAACACCATCGCCCACTGGATCAACGACAACTTCCGTTATTTCGCGGACATCTACGACCCGGCCGGCCAGTCGCCCGATCAGGTTGTCGGTGTCGTCACACCGTTCGCTGCCCAGGCACGGCTGATCTCACGGAAGATCCGTGAGATCGGTGGCCCCGCCCTGGGTAAGGCGGTCACGGTGGGAACAGCGCATCGGTTGCAGGGGGCGGAGCGCCCGGTGATTCTGTTCTCCTCGGTGTACGGGGACCGAGACCCCCAGGCAAGCTTCATCGACAACACCCTGGAGCTGATGAACGTGGCCGTCTCCCGGGCGAAGGACCTGTTCATCGTCTTCGGAGGAACAACCCGCTGGTCCGATCAGGGAGAAGTCTTCGGCCTCGTCCACAAACACGCGACGAAAAGTAACTGCGACTTCGCAGCGAGCGAAGTGGCCGAGCGGCCCGTCGAGCAGGACGCTCCCACTGCCGCAACAACGACTGCTACCGCAGAACCTACGTATCGGACCGTCAAACGGAGCGAGTCCATCGAAGCGGGCTACGCCATCGCCAGCGTTCTGGTCAAAAATCTGATTCTCCCCTCCGGTTCCACCGAAAACCCAACGGCCAAAGCATTCAATAAAGCCCTAAGGGACGCTGAATACATCGTCCGTGGTGAGCACGGCCCAGTTCCCACCGCTAAAGGGGCAGCTCTGGGAATCGCTGTCTACGAGGGTACGTCGAAGGACGGGGAACCCTACGTGAACCCGATCTACTCCCCGGAGGCACAGCGAGCGCTAGCTGACATGATCAACCGAGGTGAGATCGTTATATAAGCCTAACTGGAACAGTGCAACGGCTTGCAGTGTTCCCGGAGCGACCTCGGAGGTAGATCGCCAGGGACAGCCCCCGAGTCGTCCGAGACCGTGACGCTGGTGTAGTAGCACCGCATATTGTCACGGAGCCGCACACCCTTATACAGGGGTTCTCGTAAGTCCGTGAACCGTGGCAACGAAGACGCAGGCACCCCCATAGCCTAGGCTGACCTGACCAACGAGATCGTCGGGAATCCCTCAGGAGTTCACCTCGGCCCGGATCACGTGCTTCAGGAGTTTCCCCGACGGATTCCGCGGTAGCCCCCGGGCCACGATGACCTCGCGGGGGATCTTGTACTTCGCGATTCTCCCGGCAAGGTGTTTCCGCACCTCATCGACGCTGAGGTGCTGCCCATCCAAAGTCACAACGACCGCGACCACCGTTTCACCCCATTCCGGGTGCTGACGACCCACCACGGCGACGTCCCGTACCCCGGGGATCGCCATCACCGCGTCCTCGACCTCGGTGGAGTACACGTTCTCCCCACCGGTGATGATGACGTCCTTCTTCCGGTCCACAATGTAGACATACCCGTCAGCATCCACCCTGGCGACATCCCCGGTGCGGTACCACCCGTCGATGAACACCTCAGCCGTCGCGGCCGGGTCAGACATATACACACTCATCACCGAATCCGCGCGCATCCAGATCTCCCCCTGTCCGTCAGCATCGACATCCCTGCCCGCATCGTCGACGACCTTGAGGTCCACGCCGAACATGCCGCCCTTGCCGATGGAACCGGCCTTGATCAGCTGCTCTGACGGTTGGAGACAGGAGCCGGCCGGTCCCGTTTCGGTCATTCCGTACACCTGGTAGAAGTTCCCGGTGCCGTAGGCGTCGATGAGCATCCTCGCCTGATCCTCCCCCAGCGGTGCGGCACCGTAGATCAGCTTCTCCACGCTGCTGAGATCGAAGTCCCGGAGATCCTTCCCCTCTGCCTTAGCCTTCTGCACCGGCGCGATATAGGCGATCGGGGCGCCGAACACGGAGGTGATGCGCTCCTTCTCGAGCGTAGGCAGGAGCTCAGCGGCATCGAACTCGCGCATCAGCACCACGGTCCCGCCGATGTACATCGTGGTCAGCAGCCAGTCGTTCAGTGGTGAGGCATGCCAGATCGGCATGATCATCAGGAACCGTTCATCCGGGGTGAAATGCAGTGTATTGGCGATATTCGGCGACAGGGCGCTGATCCCGCGGTGGGTGTGAACGCACCCCTTCGGCGCGCTTGTCGTACCTGAGGTGTAGAGCACCTGAGCGTAGTCCTCGTCCGGTGCGACGCCACCGATGAAAGGAGCAGCCGCCGCGACGGCGCGGTCGAAGTCTCCCTCCTCCCACCCGGTCTGCATCCAGGTGATCTCCGGCCCGCCCTGTCGTGCGGTGTCAATGACAGCATCCGAGGCGACACCGAACACTCCCCCGGAATGCCGGACGATGTGGCTGATCTCCTCGGGCTGAAGTTTGTGGTTCGCCGGCACGAGCACCGCTCCCGCGCGCCAGATGCCGTACATCGCGACGACGAAGCCGGGGTCGTTCAAAGTCATCACCAGAACCCTGTCACCAGGTCGGACACCATTGTCGACGAAGACAGTCGCTGCCCGGTCTGCGGCCTCGCGCAGTTCCCGGTAGGTCATCGACCTGCTCCCCCACTGCAACGCGGGGTGATCGGGGCGACGTCGAACGGTGGCGTCGAGGGAATCAAGGAGGTTCATGGGGAGGCTGCCTTTCGGTGGTGGTGTGATGTAGCCTGAGTCACAGTGAACCATAGTTCACACCTTCACGAAAGAACCGTCACTTCCACCGACCAGAGAAGACATCAGGACGCATGCCCTACCAGCAGACCGAGAAAACCCGAGCGCACGCCCAGGGGCGACGCGACAGCATCCTCCGCGCCGCGACCGCCCTCATTTCGTCCGGTGGATTCGCGGCCGCTTCCGTGCGCGCCATCGCCGAAGAGTCCGGGAACGCCGCCGGCTCGGTCTACCGCTACTTCGACAACCGAGAGAAACTGCTGGCAAGCGTCTTCCGGTCGATCGCCGACCGCGAATTCCGCGCCGTTGAGTACGCGACAATGTCAGCACCTCCCGCTATCGGAGACCGCCTGTCGTCGCTCCTGGCCACATTCTCCACCCGTGCGCTGCGCAACCCGACAATGGCAGAGGCCCTGCTCTTCGAACCGGTCAACCCGCTGGTCGAGGCGGAACGACTCACCTTCCGCCGTCGCTACCACGATCTGGTCGTCACGGTCATTCGCGACGGCATTCTGGTCGGCGAGATCCCCGACCAGGACGCCGAGCTCAGCGCTCGTTCCGTCATCGGCGCCAACGCCGAAGCCCTCATGGGACGGCTCAGCCCCGAATCCTCCGTCACAGATCCCGACTATCTGATCGCCTCCGTCACCACGTTCTGCCTCCGGGCGTTAGGAGCACCACAACCATGACCACCCATACCGTGTTCAACCAGTCAGCGCCGCGCGTCGACGTCAACGAATTCAGCACAAACACCGCACTTCAGGATGCAGTCGCAGTCTTCGCACCAGACGCCGACACCGCCCGGTTAGGCGGTATCGGCGCGGAGGTCGGTTCCGCCTCCTACCAGCACGACGCAGAACTGGCGAACACCATCACGCCCGTACTCCGTTCCCACGACCGCTGGGGGCATCGCGTTGACGAGGTCGAATTCCACCCCGGCTACCACCGCATCATGGAGCAGTCCATCGGGTGGGGACTCCACACCTCGGCGTGGGCGAATCCCCACCCCGGGGCGAATGCGGAGCGTGCTGCGGCGTTCATGCTCGCCAGCCAAGTGGAGCCGGGGCACGGCTGTCCGGTCTCCATGACCCATGCCGTGGTGCCGGCATTGCGTCTGGCACCCGATCTGGCGACGGAGTGGGAGCCGAAGCTGCTGTCCACCAGTTACGACCCGGAGTTCCGCGACCCGGCCACCAAAGACGGCGTGATCTTCGGCATGGCGATGACGGAGAAGCAGGGTGGATCGGACGTCCGGGCGAACACGACCACCGCCACACCCAACGCGGACGGCACGTGGTCGTTGACCGGGCACAAGTGGTTCTGCTCGGCACCGCAGTCAGATGCGTTCCTGGTTATCGCGCAGGCCGCGGGCGTCCCCGGGGGTCTGAGCTGTTTCCTGGTGCCGCGGGTCCTTCCGGGCGGCGAGCGGAACGTGTTCCTGATCCAGCGGCTGAAGGACAAGCTCGGCAATAAATCGAATGCGTCGTCCGAGATTGAGCTCAACGGCACCATCGGCTGGATGGTCGGCGAGACCGGACGAGGGGTCCGGACGATCATCGAGATGGTCAACCGCACGCGGCTGGACTGCATCTACGGCACGGCGGCGGGAATGCGCCAGGTGGTGGCGGAAGCGGCGTGGCATGCCCGACACCGTTCTGCGTTCGGGGCGACGTTGATCGACCAACCTGCGATGACCACCGTGATCGCTGATCTCCAGTTGGAGGCTGAGGCGGCGACGTGGACTGCGTTGCGTCTGGCGTCGGCCCACGATGACGGTGCCGGAGAAGAGGACTTCCGACGGTTGGCGACAGCGGTGGCGAAGTACTGGGTGTGTAAACGGGGCCCGCACCATGCCTACGAAGGGCTGGAGTGCCTCGGCGGCAACGGGTACACCGAACTGTTCCCGCTGGCGCGCCGGTACCGTGAGCAGCCGGTCCTTGCGGTGTGGGAGGGCTCGGGGAACGTCATCGCTCTCGACGTTCTCCGTGCGCTGGTCAAGCAGCCTACCTCGGCGGAGGCTTTCGACGCAGAGATGGCGACCGCCCTGGGACGGGACGAACGCTACGACGCGCAGGTCGCCCGCATGCGTGGCCTACTGTCGGAGGTCGCGGCGCGCCCGGAGAGCGCAGAGAGGAACGCACGACGGCTGGTCGAGTCGATGGCCCTGACCCTGCAGGCACAGGTTCTGCTGACTCACGCGCCCTCGCATGTCGCTGACGCATTCCTCGCCGGACGGGTGGATCCGGTGACGCGGAGTATGGAGTACGGGACGCTGGGTGAGGGGGTCGACGTGGACAGGCTGGTCGATAGGGCGTGAGACGACCGTGACGACTGTTCTCCTCCTCACGGAACTCTCGACGTAGTTCAAGGCACCATATTCTGACGCTTCGGAATTCAGACTGGTGCTACGGCCTGCACAGATGAGAATTATCTCACCTTGGATCGTGTGCCCCCCTACCCACTGTCACGCATAGCGAGCAGAGGGCTCAGGTCATGCCCAGCAGGTGATCTCTCCCCTTCCTGCCTCCGCCGGAACAGGACCGTACCCGGTCTTCTTTCCCCAGGGCGTTAGGTCGGTTCGCTCGCTTGCAGGGCTCAGAGAGGCGCTTACGGGATGCCGACATAATCTGAAGTTGCTGCCAGGTCGTCTGACTGCCCCTCAATCACGCCGGGGACGGTTCAGAACTTTTGAAGACTTAACCATTGCTTACCCCTCCTGACATTCAGGACAATTCCTCCCCATAGCCGTGAGCTGTGATGTAAGACACAGCATCCGCCAGCGGACGGCTACGCATCACGGACAGCCGTCGAACAATCGGTCCACACCCATGAGGAGGAGTCAGCCCATGACTACGCTGCCAGCACCGCACATCGATGTCCTACTGGACATCAAGACCACACTCGGAGAGGGACCTCTCTGGGACACCGAATCCGACCGTCTGCACTGGGTTGACAGCGCCGACGGTCGGATCTTCCGCTCCACTGCAGACGGCAGGGAACTCCGGTCCTGGGAAGTCGGCGAACCGGTCGGATCCATCGCGCTCAGCGACGACGGTACCGCCTTCCTCGCCGCGCTCAAGTCCGGTCTCTACTGGGTCGACCAAGCGACCGGGGACAAGACCCTCATCACCAATCCGGAGGACGACGACCGGACACGTCTGAACGACGGAAAGACCGACCGGCAGGGACGTTTCATCGTCGGGTCCATGGACACGCTGGAGGACGAGCCCCTGGGTCGTCTCTACGCCTACTCTCCTGACAGCGGTATCCGTATCCTCGACGAAGGCATCATCTGTTCGAATGGCCCCTGTTTCAGCCCTGACGGGAAGACGCTCTACTTCAGTGACACCTGGACCGGCGACATCTGGCGCTACGACTACGACCCCGAGACCGGGGACGCCACCAACCGCAGCGTCTTCGCCAACGTCGACACCTCCCGTGGCGGTGCCGCTGACGGTGCGACGGTGGATTCCGAAGGGTACCTCTGGCAGGCACTAGTCTACAGCGGAGTCATCGTCCGCTACGCTCCGGACGGAACCGTCGACCGCACCATCGACATGCCGGTCCTCAAGTGCACCAGCCTGAACTTCGGTGGCCCCGACCTGGACGTCCTCTACGTGACGTCAATGGCGAAACCTCCGCTGCCCCGGTTCCCGGGCGACGGACAACAACGTGGGGCCCTTTTCTCGATCTCCGGTCTCGGTGTCACCGGTGTTCCCGAACGACGCTTCGCCGGAAACGTCTAGGAGGCACCCATGTTTACCCGAATGAAAACCTCTCTCAGTCAGATCCACCGCTACTCATGGGTCTCACTGTCCGTCTGCTGGCTGATCTGGATCCTCAACGCCTACGACCGGGAGATCGTGCTGCGCCTGGGTCCGTCGATCTCGGAGACCTTCGACCTGTCTCCGGACACCTGGGGCGTCATCGCGTCCCTCATTATGCTCGCCCTTGCCGTGATGCCGATCGCGGGATCCGCCATGAGCGACCGGCATGGCGGTGGACACAAGCGGGCGGCATTCCAGGTCCCGCTGGTCATCGGGACCACCGCACTGGCCTTCCTCTCCGGCTTCAAGACCGTCAGTCACAACATCGTCGCCTTCATCGCGATTCGGGTGGGTGTGAACCTCGGTGCCGGCTGGGGTGAACCCGTGGGGGTGAGCAACACCGCGGAATGGTGGCCCCGGGAACGTCGCGGATTCGCTCTGGGTGCCCACCACACCGGTTACCCGATCGGGTCACTGCTCTCGGGCGTCGCCGGAGCAGCCGTGCTCACATGGTTCGGCGACGACGGATGGTCCTACGCTTTCTTCTTCAGTCTCGTCTTCGCCGTGCCGATCATGCTGTTCTGGCGGAAATACTCCACCAGGGACAAGATCGACACCCTCTACGCCGACATCGAGGCAAAGGGGCTCACCGCCCCCGAGGTCATCACCGAAACCGACGAACGCCCGAAGGGCATTCTGCGCAAGGTTCTCACCACCCCGCAGATCACCGGCACGGCAGTCACCACGATGCTCACCCAGATCGTCTATATGGGGGTCAACACGGTCCTGCCGTTATACCTCCACAACATCGTCGGGTTGTCGCTGGCGGAATCGGCGGGGCTCAGCGTCGTCTTCACACTCACCGGCATTGTCGGCCAGGTCCTGTGGCCGACTCTGTCAGACCTCTTCGGACGTCGGGTGACCATCGTCATCTGCGGAATCTGGATGGCAGTCAGCGTGGGATGCCTCTACTTCGCCACCACGTCCGTTCTTGTCGTGGTGGTGCAGCTGGCGTTCGGTCTGGTCGCCAACGCGGTCTGGCCGGTCTACTACGCGACAGCTTCAGACGCCGCTCCTGAAGGTGGAACCTCCACGGCCAACGGAGTGATCACGACCGCCATGTTCATCGGCGGAGGCATCGCCCCTGTTCTCATGGGTCGTCTCGTCGGCCTCGGCGGCGGATGGGAGGAGTCGACCGGATACGTCTACACGTTCCTCTGCATGGCGGGCTTCGCGCTTATCGGTGCACTGATCCCCCTGTTCATCCGGCACGTGCGCCCTGCAGCGCCGGACACCGGCCAGGCCACTGCCGCCCGGTAGACGGTTGAGGTCCGACTCCTCCGTCGGACGACCCACACAGTAAACCCCCGACGGCGCAACGCCGTCGGGGGTTCGCTCTACGGTCAGCTCACCGCCTACCCGCCCGCCAGCAGTGCACGCACCGCATTCCGGTCCGTCTTCATCCCCACCGTCCGTGGGATCTCGTCGACGGCGAGGATGCGGACCGGCACGGCATACTTTGCAATACGTCCACGGAGTCGCCCCAGAAGCCCCCCGACATCAGTGCCCGGGCCAACCACCACCAGGGCTGCGGGAACCTCCCCGTAAAGCTCGTCGGGGATGCCGACCACGCAGGCGTCCTCCACGCCGTCGAGTCCGCACAGTGCGTTCTCCACGCTGTTCGGGTGGATCTTCTCTCCACCCCGGTTGATCTGGTTCTTCAACCGGTCCACGACGTAGAGGTACCCCTCCTCAGTGAGGTATCCCAGATCCCCTGTCGTCAACTCTTCCACGGCCATGAACTGGTCGTCGGCGTCCAGGTAGCCGGGTGAGACATTGGTGCCGGAGAGAGTGATCTCACCGACCTCGTCCGGCCCCAGTGCGGTCCCGCGCTGGTCAACGATGCGCACGCTCACGCCGGGCACGGGTGTCCCGGACGAACCGATGAACGGGGAGGATGCGGCGTCCTCGGGAAACACCGTGGCCGGTGAGGTCGTCTCCGTCAGACCATAGACCGTCCGGAAGGATGCCCCGGGCATGCGGTCCGTCAACCGCTGGATCCGTCCGGGCGGCATGTTCGCCGCACCGCACGCGAGCAGCCGGACACTGTCCAACTGTGGACGGTCCTCCGGCCAGTGCTCCACCATGAGCTGGAAGATCGTCGGCGATCCGTGGATATAGGTCGCTTCGACCTCCTCCGCCCACCGGATGAACGCCACCGGGTCGAAGCGACGCTGCAGATGAAGCGTCATCCCCAGGTAGACGCACTGCAGCGCGACGGCAACCACGCCGGTGACATGGTACAGCGCGGCACCGAAGACCATGCTGTCGTCTGCCGTCAGGTCAAGGGCGTGCTCGTATGCCGCAACAGCATGCATGATGTTCCGGTTGGTGAGCACCACCCGCTTCGGCGTCCCTGTCGTTCCCGACGTGAACATGTGGACAGCGGGCGCTCCGGGATCCGTCACGGCACCTGGCACCGGTCGTCCCGACGAAGCCAGGAGGTCCGACAGAGCCACGGTGGCGGGAACAGGGAAAACACTGTTCCCGATGGACCGCCGATCATCGGCGATGAGCACGTCGATCCGGGCTGTACGGATCATCCCGGCCAACTCGGCGTCCGAGAATTTTCCGGGAAGCATCACCGACGTCGCCCCGATCCGGTTCACCGCCAACAGTGCAGTGAGGAAACCAGACGAGTTGTCCAGGAGAAGCCCGACTCTCGTTCCGGGACGTGCGCCGATCGCCCACAGGTTCGCCGAGGCTGTCTCCGCCTGGTTCAACAACTCCCCGAAGGTCAGCCCGTCACCGGAGTCCTCAGACACCGCTGTCTTGTCCGGGTACCGTGACGCAGTGCGGCACAGCGCCCCCCACGCGCTGAGCGGCACCCGGCTGAACGTGCCTGTGGTCGCCTCGTACGGGCCGGAAAGCAATTCTGTCGCTGTCATCATTCTTGTGTCTCTTTCCGTATGTAGTCCGCAACGTTCACTCGTAGGTTCTTCGCGCCTCGCTCCAACGACACCTTGACGGGCACCGCGGGATCACTGATCTGCACCACTGCCCGGAACACCTCCGGGACAAGGTCGGATGCAGACGCTGACACCTTGCCCGCGAAGGCGACGGTCGCGACGCCTTCACGAGCCGCGGATGCTGCAACGACGGCCGGGGCCTTGCCGTGTCCGGTCTGGACGTCCACACTTCCCTCACCGGTGAGGACGAGATCAGCTCCGCGACACACCTCCGGGAAACCCACCAGATCCAGCAACAGGTCGGCACCGGACTCCATCCGGGCGCCCAGGACGGCGAGCAGGGCAGCACCGGTGCCACCGGCGGCACCCGCACCAGGGGTCTCCCGGACCTCCGCCAGATCGCTGTCGCCGTGATCGGCCAGCACCTGTGCCCACCGTCCGAGAGCTTCGTCAAGAGGCCGGACGTCCTCCGGCGTGGCTCCCTTCTGGGGAGCGAAGACCGCAGCCGCGCCGGTGGGACCACACAGGGGGTTGGTGACGTCTCCGGCGATGACGACCTCCACCTCCTTCCACCCGGGGTCCAGCCCGGACGTATCGAGACGGCTGGCCCGTGCCATACCGGCGGCATCGGGAGTCACCTCCTCGCCGTCACCGTCGACCGCACGGGCACCGAGAGCATGGAGCAGACCGAGACCGCCGTCGTTGGTGACGGAACCGCCGAGCCCGACGATGACCGTGGCCGCGCCGGCGTCGAGAGCGTGGTCCAGAAGCTCCCCGACGCCTGCCGTCCCTGCGGCCCAGATGTTGCGGCGCTCCGTGGGCACGAGGTGTATGCCTGCGGCTTCCGCAAGTTCCACCACAGCAGTGGACGTGGAGGGAACTAAACCCCACGTCGCGTCCACCGGTGTGCCGTCCGGCCCAGTCACCGTCGTTGTCCTGAGCTCACCTCCGAGCGCGCTGGTCAGGGCGAGGACGGTGCCTTCTCCGCCGTCGGCGATCGGGACTGCCACGACCTCTGCGGCCGGGTCCACATCGTGGATCCCGGCCGCCATGGCGGCGGCAGCCTCGACCGATGTCAGGGATTCCTTGAACGAGTCGGGTGCCACAACGAATCTCATGGTTCTGCCACTGCTTCCCGACCGGTGGCTGCCTTCAGCCCCCAGGCCAGCGCCGCACCACAGACCGCCAGGATGCTGATGAACCACAGGCCTGCCAAGGAGTTCCCGGTGGTTTCCTCGAGGCTGCCCATCACGGTCGGTCCGATGAATCCGCCGACCAGACCGCAGGTGTTGATGAAGGCGACCCCGGACGCCGCCGCGGCGCCGGAGAGGCGGTCGGTCGGGAAGGTGAACAGGATCGACTGGATGACAAAGAGCATGAACGCGGAAAGGCAGAAGCCGACCAGCGCGATGAGGAAACTGGAGGTGGCGGCGATGACCAGACCACCGGCGATGAGGACCAGCCCGCCCGAGACCATGGACTTTTTCCTGGTGATGTTGGTCGCGAAACGCGGAAGCAGAATGGAACCGGCCGCGGCGGCGATCCACGGCAGGGCGGTGATCAGTCCCACCGTCAGCGAGGACATGTCGTCGTTGTAGCTCTTGATCATCGACGGCAGGAAGTACGACAGGGAGTACACGGCGATCTGGTGGGTGAAGTAGATGGCGACGATCAACCAGATCTGCTTGTCCTTCAGCACGGGACCGAGTGCGCGGAGATCACCGTGACTGCTCTGTTCGCCCTTGTCCTCCGCCTTGAGCGCCCGGGACAGGTCCTCCTTCTCTGCGTCGGTGAGGAAGGTCGCGTCCTTCGGACCGTTCGGGAGCTTGAACCACACCCAGAAGCACATGATGACGGCGGGGGCACCCTCGATGAGGAACATCCACTGCCATCCGTGAAGTCCTCCGAAGCCGTCCATCTGCAGCAACAGTCCACCGATAGGTGCACCGATGACGTTGGCCAGGGAGACACCGAGCAGGAAGATGCCGATGGCCTTGGCCCTGGTCTTCTTCGGGAACCAGAGGGAGATGTAGAAGATGATCCCGGGGTACAGACCGGCCTCAGCGGCGCCGAGGAGCATGCGGACGATGTAGAAGGACCAGTCGTTCCAGACGAAGGCCATGCACATCGACAGCAGGCCCCAGGTCAGCATGATGCGGGCGATCCAGAACCGCGCGCCGACCCGGTTGAGGATCAGGTTCGAGGGAACTTCGAGGAAGGCGTAGAAGACGAAAAAGAGCCCTGCGCCAAGCCCGTAGGCGGCGGCGGAGAGGCCGATGTCGGTCTCCAGTCCCTCCTTGGCCATGCCGATGTTGGTCCGGTCGATGAAGGAGATGATGTAGGCGATCACAAGGATCGGCATGAGGCGGCGGAAGATCTTGGTGATCGTCACCTCGGTGCGTGTGTCGGGGGCTGTGTCGTCGGCTGGACCTGTCCGGCCGGAGGACCCGGTGGGTTCGGTGGGAGACGGACTCGTGGTGCTCATGGTGTCACTCTCTGTTGCGTGTGGTGGGCTGCGCTCGGCGTGTGCAGGTCAGACGGCCCGGACGATGGCGGCGACGGCCTGACCGCCTCCGATGCACATGGTGACCAGGCCGAATTCGCTGCCGGTGCGGTGCAGGTTGAGCAGGGTGCGGAGGGTGAGGATAGCGCCGGTGGCGCCGATGGGGTGGCCGAGCGCGATGGCCCCGCCGAGCGGGTTGACCTTCGCAGGGTCAAGCCCGAGGTCCCGGGAGACGGCGACCGCCTGCGAGGCAAACGCCTCGTTGAGCTCGATCCAGTCGATGTCCGCCAGTGACAGACCTGTCTGGTCAAGGACCTTCTCCACGGCATGCCGCGGCGCGTAGCCCATGATCTCCGTGCGGATTCCGGCCTTCGCGAAACCGACGAGCTCACCGATCGGGCCGACGCCGTCCGCGTCCGCGGTGGCTCGGGTGGTCATGACGAGCGCGGCACCGGCGTCATTGATGCCGGACGCGTTGCCCGCGGTGACAGTGCCCTCCGGGTCGAAGGCGGGTCGGAGTCTCGCGAGCTTCTCGACGGTGGTTCCGGGCCGGGGGTGCTCGTCGGTGTCGACGGTGGTGGTCTCCCGGCGTTTCCGTACCTCCAGCGGTGCGATCTCATCGGCGAAGAGGGCTGCCTCCTGCGCATCGGCAGCACGTCGCTGGGATTCGGCGGCGAACTCGTCCTGCTCCTCCCTGGATACGTTGAACTCGCGGGCGACGGCCTCGGCGGTGTTACCCATCGGGTAGTTGCCGAAGGGATCGGTGACCAGGGACAGCGTCCCGTCGATGACGGTGCGGTTCGACAGACGCCAGCCGTCGCGCGCACCGTAGTCGAGGAATGGCTGGGTGGACATGTTCTCCGAGCCCCCGGCGACCACGTACCGTGACTGCCCCGTGGAGAGCTCAAGTGCTGCACTCTGGACTGCCTGCAGTCCGGACCCGCACAGGCGGTTGACGGTCATCGCTGTCGAATCGTCCCGGGCACCGGCGGCGAGTGAGATCCGGCGTCCGAGGAAGGCGTCTCCGCCGACCTGGCCGACACAGCCGTAGATGAACTCGTCGACAGACTCCGCCGGAAGACCCGCGCGTTCAAGCGCTGCCGTCGTGGCGTGGGCACCGAGTTCGTGGTTGGGGACGGAGGCGAGCGCTCCGCCGAAGCTGCCCACTGCGGTACGGGCACCGGCGAGGAATACCGGACGATCGGGCTGAGGGTCGTATTTTGACATGGTTGTCTCCTGGGATGTGGTGGGTGAAGTGTGAAAAGTCGGTGTCAGCGCGGTGTGACGACGAAGGGAATGCGGCCGAGGGCGTCCTGCGCCTCGGGGGTGTCGTCGCATTCACGGAGTTCCCAGCCCGCGTCGGTGAGGGCGAGCAGGTAGTACTCGGTGGCGATGTACACGTTCTGGCCCTTACGGAGTGCCTGGGTGCCGGAGAAGCTGATCTGGTCGACGGTGTCGGTGAACTTGGAGTGTCGGCCGGAGACCGAAACCAGGAAGCAGACGGTTCCTGCCCCGTCGACAATGTCCATGAACCCGCCGCAGCCGATCGCGTTTCCGCCGAGGAAGGAGACGTTGATGTCTCCCCGGGGGTCGATCTGGCCGGCGCCCATGAACGTGATGTCCACTCCCCCACCATTGTAGAAGTCCATCTGCTGGGGGTGTCCCACGATGGCGGCCGGATGCACGGAGCAGCCGAAGTCAACGACGCCGAGGGGAAGTCCTCCGTACGTGCCGGATTCGACGGTGAGGTGGACCTCGGGGAGCAGATCGGCCTCTGCGAGTGCTTTGCCGACGGTGTCCGCCGGGATACCGGTGCCGACGTTGATGACGTCGCCGGGGTTAACCAGTCGCACGCCGCGGCGTCCGACATCGAGCCGGTGCTCCGGGGTCTCCTGGACCTCGAACGCGTGCCGGAGGCGATCGGGGTCCATGTGGCCGGAGACGAGGTCACGGTCGACCTCCGGGTAGCTGTCAGACTGCCGGTGGAAGGTCGCCGGGTCGGTGCAGACGACGGCGTAGTCGACGAGCGGTGCCGGGACGGTCACGTCACGGGCGTCGATGTCTCCCGGCTCGACGACATCGCGCACCTGCGCGATCACCACGCCGCCGCCGTTGTGGACGGCCTGGGCGATGGCCAGTGCGTCAAGGCCGGACACCTCGTCACGGTGGGTGAGGTTGCCGTCGGTGTCGACCGCGGAACCACGGATGAGGGCGACGTCGAGGTCGAAGGACCGGTAGAAGATGTATTCGTCACCGGCGACCTCAACAACCTGGACGTACTCACCGTCGGTCACGTGCGTCCGGGCAGACTCATTGATGAGTCCTGCCCCGAGGCGTGGGTCGACGTAGGTGCCCAGTCCCACCGTCGAGAGCTGACCGGGACGTCCGGCGGCGATGGCCCGGAAGAGTGTGGAGAGCTGTCCCTGGGGCAGGCACACACCTTGCGCTCGGTCCTGTCCGAGCATCTCACCGACCGGTGGGTTGAGCCCCCAGTGAGATCCGACGACACGGCGGACCATGCCATCGTGGGCGATACGGGCCAGGCCTGCGACGCGGTTGGACTGGCCGGCAGCATGGACCCATGTGAGGTCGTTGGGTGTGTTCTTCTCGAGGAAACTTGTCTCCACTGCGGCGATGAGTTCATCGGCCACGCCCATCATGGTCATACCGTCGCTGACGACGGTGGAACCGTCCGGCACGAGCGCCGGGACCTGTTCAGGTGTGATGATCTTCATCAGAGCTTGTACCCTCCGCCGATGTTGATGACCTCGCCGGTGACGTACGCGGCGTCATCCGAAGCCAGGAATGCGACGAGATTGGCGACATCCTCCGGCTGGCCCGCGCGGCCGAGCGGAATCTTGTCCAGTTGCGCGTCGAAGAGATGCTGGGGCATGCCACGGGTCATCTCGGTGTCGATGAAACCCGGGCAGATGGCGTTGGCGGTGATGTTCTTGCGTGCCAGTTCCTTGGCGATGGAGCGGGTCAATGAGACCACGCCTCCCTTGGCGGCCGCGTAGTTCGTCTGCCCAATGTTCCCCATCCATGAGGCGGAGGCGACGTTGACGATGCGACCGTACCCGTTGCCACGCATGTGGGTACCGATCTCCCTGCACATGTAAAACTCCCCGGAAAGGTCGACGGCGAGAACAGCGTCCCATTCCTCGTCGGTCATCTTGTGGAGCATGGCGTCCCGGTTGATACCTGCGTTGTTGACGAGGATGTCGATGTGCCCGAGTTTGTCAACGAGATCACTGACACTGTCCCGTACAGCATCGGGGTCCGCGACGTTGAGTTCCACTGCGAAGGAATCGTTGCCGCAGGCGTCCGCGGTGGCGGTCGCCGCGGACAGGTTGACGTCGGCGACGACGACCTTGGCACCGCGCGAGGCGAGTTTACGGGCGATCCCCTCACCAATCCCGCGGGATGCCCCGGTGACGACGGCGTTCTTTCCGGCAAGTGGGGCGTACCCGTGAGCTTCAACTGATGCAGTCATTTGTCTTCTCCTTCAAGTGATTCGTGTTGTTCGTGGGTCCCGCAGGTCGTTCCGATGTGGAGCCGGTGTGAATGGATGGTCTGGACGTCTGCGGGACGCCGCCCGGACGCAAGTTCGACCAGCTTCTGGATGGCACTGACCGCCATGCGGTGGGTGGGCTGAACGATGGTCGTGAGATCGATGTAGGGGTTGCGGAGACCACGGGCACCGTCGAACCCAACGACGGCGATGTCGCCGGGAACGCTGACACCGGCATGGACGAGCCGGTTGATCAGCCCCGTCGCGATGGCATCGGCACCGCACACCACGACCTCGGGAAGCGTGTCCTGCGCCAGCAGATATTCCGCAGCGATGTCGCCACCGACGATGTTGAGCTCGGTGGACATCACACGGTTCTTCGGGATGGTGATCCGTGCGGCAGCGGCGGAGGCAAGGAACCCCTCGATCCTCCGGCTCGTGGCGTAGGACCGGAACCCACCTGTGGCGATGGCGATTTCCTGATAGCCATGGCCGAGGACGTGGTCCATGAGGTCGCGGCCGGCCTGGTAGTCGTCGATCCCGTCGAAGGGGATGTCCTCCATCTGGGGAATCCTGCGGGAGAGCAGGACTGCCGGGACATGTCCGTTGCGCAGTTCCCGGACCCTTTCTCCTTCATCGAGGTTGAGGGTGCTCAGTATGATCCCCTTCGCCCCCGCCTCCGTCAGTGCCGAGGCCGCTCGCGTCACCCGTTTCGGGTCGCCGTCGCTGTTCGCGATGAGCACTTCCATGTCGCGGTCACGGGCGGCGCGGACAGCTTCACGGGCGAGTTCCGCGTAGAAGGGGTTCTGGATGTCGCCGACGACCATGCCGACGGTGCCACCGGTCGTCAGTTCGTTGGCGGGGACCCGTACACCCCGCCTGGACGCTTCAGCGATGATCTTCTGTCGGAGCCCGTCAGACACACCGGGCTTGCCGTTGAGCGCGTAACTGACGGTCGCCCGAGACACACCAAAGTCGCGTGCGAGGGCTGCAGCGCTGTCGGTGTTACCGCCGTGTGGTCCGGCTGCCGCCGTGGACCGGGATTGCTGGATCACGAGAGACATCGTGTGCTCTACCTCACATTCGACTTTCGGTGTGGAACGGAATACTTCCACTCGTCGAACATGTTAAGCAATCGTTCAGCGATTCAGACCGTGACGTGAGCTTTCACGTCTGCGGACCGGAGGTCCGTTCACCAAACGTCACTCACCTTGTGACACATACGCCCGCCCCCACCGAACGCGGAGATGTCCTCCGCCCCCTCCACTGCCACTGGCTGGCAGGTGAATCCGGCGACCTGGCGACCATCGGACAACGTCACCTGACCCAACGCCATCGGAGCGGGGAGGCCCGCAAGGAAACGACCCAACCCCGCCGGAGAGATCAGCCACGCCTCCCCCGCGATCCGCGCGCCCGTCCTCCACCGGCCCGGTCAGCCCCGGTTTCGGCGGTACGGTGCCCAACGCGTACAGACGGTAGTCGGCCGTGGCTTCCACGTCACCGACGAAGGACGCCCCCAGTGCGCGCAACTCCCGGTTGAGCGGCTGGCCACGCAGGTGCGCGCCGAAGACGACCACCGGCACCGCCTCAGGGCCGGCATCTACACTGGCAGCACCAGCCAAACACCTCCACTTCCCCCGATGAGCAACTATGCTCAATTCCCCGCATCCACAGTTCGCACGATTCCAGACTCTACGCCCGCTCGACAGAACGGAGCAAACCTACCGTAAGCGATGGAATATTTTTTCAAGTATACTATTCGCCATATTTGGAGAAATACACCCCAAAGCAAGAGAAAATACCACCGCGGAAACAACCTGAAATAATGGGTCGCGGAGATAGTTATCAAACGTGTCGGAAACCCTGAACAAAGTGAATATCATGACTGCCGTGAGGAAAAATACTGAACCCAAGAGGGGGACCACTGCCAAGCGAACTCGTTCCACAAAGACTTCAGCGTCCCTTCTTCCTCGAAATCCATTACGAAGATTCCGGCGAAACATCACGCGTACGAAGTAAGCGAGAAGAGCTGACTGAACCAATACAAATGGGGGAACCAAGAAGTACATAATATCCATCATCCGTCGATAGTCAGTCCAAGGTGCAACAGCCACACAGCCCATTGTCGTCTCCATAGCAATCGTGAACGCTTGACCCAAACGTCGCGCTATGTACTCCAAAACGAATGGAAGCATTAGTACCAAACCTTTCAGGAAAATAGAAACTGACTTCGAGCATCATTGGTTCTTCCGATTTTAGAGTGCGTAGCAGATGTGAAGCCCACCGGTGGATGACTACCTAACTTGGCTCAATTTAGTGTACAGTCCCCGAACCCCGTCGCTGGATTCCGTTCACAAGTTCGGATAACTCCGGCGGCAACGGCACTGCCGCCACCGCCTCATGCCCACCCACATTGATCCGCATCTCCCGATAACCACGCAGCTGTTGCACCAATCTCTTCAACGACCACCCCGACACCGACTCCAACCACCGCCCCACAGCCATCGTCAACACCACCACCACCAGATGCGTATCAATCGAATCTTTACGCGTATGGAACACCGGACGAGCCAGCAGATCCGACCTGACTTGGCTCAAGATCTGTCCTCGCGACGACGCCGGCGCTGTGACCTGCGCAGGAGGGCGCAGAATGGCTGAAAAGCCGTACTAGCCCGAATTTTTCATGAGGTGGCGATGAACCCCGTTCAGCGGGCCCAGTACCGCTGACACGCGATTAATACTACCGTAGGCATGCCTGCTTACCGGTCTGGACTAGGACCGGCGTGAAGCTGGTTTCCACAGTGTTTTCTTCGATGGTGGGGCAAGGGACGACAGCGACCAGACAGCGAACCAGGATCAGCGGTGGAGGCTACACCGCGATGTTCAGCGACCGTATCCGCGCCAGTGCGGCGGCCAGCAGGTTCGCGTCTTTGTCAAGCCCCGGGTTTTGTAGAGGGCGTGAAGCCATACTTTAGTAGTGTGAAGTAGTTGGGTCAGGCGACCCGTCGGACTCGTCGTCGATCCGCGTGCCCGACCGGGGCATCAGCCCCATCGATCACCGGGGCCCTCGGGGCCCGACCGTTGGGGTGAACAGCCTCAAACTCCGTCGGCGTCATCTGCGACAGCGAGCCGTGCGGACGCACCGTGTTGAACCAGTGCACCCACTCAGCGGTGGCGATTTCGAGGTCGTCGATACCGGTCCAGGGGCCCTTGTTCCGGATCAGCTCGTCCTTGTACAGCGAGTTTGTCGCTTCTGCGAGGGCGTTGTCGAACGAGTCGCCCTTGGACCCGACAGACGCGACAGCCTTCTCGTCATCCAGGGCGTTGCCGTAGCGGATCGAGCGGTACTGCACTCCACGGTCACTGTGGTGGATAAGCCCGCAAAGATTCTCGACACCTTGACGTTTGCGCAGGTATATACCCATCTTCAAGGCATCCTCGGCCAACCCGGTGTACAACGAGGTCGAGCATTGCCACCCGACGATCATTCGGGAGAACACGTCGATGACAAAGGCGACGTACACCCACCCGGAAAACGTCCGCACGTAGGTGATGTCAGCGACCCACAACCTGTCGGGCCAGAAGCTGGCGAAGTGCCGGTCGACCAGGTCGGCGGGGCATTTCTCCCGGGGTGCTGAGTGGGTCGTGTTCGGCGCGTTGGTCCGTCGTAGTCCGCTGATGCCCTCGGCGCCCATGAGGCGTCCGACCGTGCAACGGGCGACATGTCCGCGCTGGTGCGGATCATGGCGGTTGAGCATCGTCTGCATCTTCCTGGCACCGAGAACAGCGTAGTTGGCCTTGTACACCTGGCGGATCTCGTGGGTGAGTTGTTCATCACGGATGTCCCCGGCGGAGCTGGGGCGATGCTGGCGGGCGTAGTACGTCGAGGCGGCGATGTTCACCCCGGCGGTGGGCAGGACCCGGCAGATCGGCTCGATACCGTAGTCAGCCTTATGGGAGTCGATGTAGTCGCAGATCAGTGGTACGGGTAGAGCGAGCATCCGCCGCGAAAAAAGCCGATGCAGACTTCAGGATCTCGTTGGCTCGGCGCAGCTCGCGGTTTTCCTTTTCGAGTTCGGTCAGTCGTGCGGCGGTGTCGGTGTCGACGCCGGGGCGGTCACCGTTGTCGATCTCGGTGGTGCGTACCCAGTTGCGCAGGGTTTCTTTGGAGATGGAGAGCTGTTCGGCGACGCGGCCGACCGCGCCGCGGGCGGTGGTGGTGGGGTCCTTCTTGGCATCGAGGACCATGTGGATGGCTCTCTTTCGCAGCTCGTCGGGGTATCGGCGGGGTGCTGGCATGGCAGGGGTTCCTTTCTGTTGCTTGCCACCCTCCATCATTCCCGGGACGACTCAGGTAGTGATGTCCCCGTTGGCCGTGGGCCGCTGGCTGGAATCCGCCACGGGGTGTTCGTTGAAGAGATTGGTGCAACAGCTGCGTGGGTACCGGGAGATGCGGATCAATGTGGGTGGGCACGAGGCGGTGGCGTCGGTACCGTTGCCACCGGAGTTATCCGAACTTGTGTACGAGATCAAGCGGCGGGCCGTTGGGAAACCGTACTAATTTGAGCCAAGTCAGGTTGCATTGGGGTTCTTCCAATCTAGACCACTACATCTTGAGGTCGCTGATCCACTCCGGGCAACTCCGCGACCGGATCAACGCACTGTGAATCGCGAAGAGCCCGTTTCATCCGCGCTGGCGATGGCGTTCATTGTCGCCACTAAAAGCCACTTATAAATACGATGCCCCGGATAATCCAGTACATGCGGATGGCGGCACATTTCACTGTCTATAACCGTGTGGTTCTTAGTATCTTTTGGTCCTCGACGTAAGGACTTCCACCACAAAATCCAAAGACTTCGAGGGGAACGGAACCGGCATAGTTCAATTGAGATAGCCAACCCATACCTAAGAATACAAGTCCACTAACGATGGTTCTGATCACTTTTGTCGACAGGATTCAAAAAAATGCGAGCGACAGTAAATTAAACCAGGAATGCATACCTACAGGCTGGGATCGGAATACCTGCCACGCGCGGAAAAAAGCTGAACGGACCCCAATGAAGCTGAACAAAACGAGAATAAAATCGATGCCATAAAGAAAATCGCCGCAATCGTATCGTAGACTTCAATCCACGACGAGAGGCCCCCACCAGTAAGACTGAAAAACATATCAAGAACAATTCGTACCAGTATTGCTACCGATCCAATTGATACTGATATAAGTACCCAAGCGAATGAAGCCGCCAGGTTAGAGTATGAAGAATGGAGTAGAAGAAGCTCCCTTTGGTGAGCTCCTTCATCCCAGTAAAGAGGCTCCCCGTTCGATCCTCCATGATGACCCCGGAAGGCCCTAAATCTAGCTTTTGATGCCGAGTCCAGTCCGCCAAGAGCATAGATCGTAGGTATGGCAACTACCGCGAGAACTGTAGCTATAATGGAAACAAGTGCGGGGATCGACGCCGAGATGTCGATAGCGCCAACTCCGTAACGATCCGATCCGAATATCAATGATAAAATTAGCCCCAGAGTAAAAGTCGCGGGAAGCCCGTAACACCATCCGCGTTCAAACACTCCACACACATGATCGTTTGGCTTCTCCCCGTCTTCATTCCATACCAAACCGAGGTACTTTATTATCCCCCGCCAACGCGCACCGCTAAAATATCCGGTTTCATCGTAGCGGAAATCGTATTGCGACCTGAACTGCGAAATGAAAACATACTTTAAATTCACGCTTTACCCTTGGTAGAACTATACATAATTCAATAAATCAAAGGCCTGATCATTAAACTCGGATCGAACAGGGCGACGATCCTCCCATATGTAGTCCAATATCCCTTCTATAGCATCAATATCGATACCGAAGTTCGACTTACCGTCCTTCTTTTTGAGGATTACTTTCCTACGATGTTGGGCCGTTTTTGAAGAATTTGGTATAGCTACCTGAAACATCGAGTCGAGCCTCTGCGCGAGATTTTCGGTAGAGTTTTGCCTTCTCGCTACGAGGTTCGCAATCTCCTTCATTACGGGAGCCTTCTGAGAAGAGGCGATCCCCGTAGATATCACATCTCGATATTCCTTGCCCCTTTGTTTGGCCCCAGTTTTTGGCACCATTAATTCATACTCCTGCGGTTCATAATCATTCAGCCTTGCCGCAATAAAATCTAAACTCGATACGCGGTCGAGATTAATTTTTACCTTTGAATTGGTCCGCCGTTCGATTTCCGATTTCAGATAGTGCTTCAAAGCAGTCACCGGCGCCGTATTCGAGGCAGACTCAATAGCAAGAAAAAATTCATTTGCTCGCTGAGTATAGATAATAGCGCCCATCTGCGGCCTCATTTGATAAGAATCTCTTTGAGAACTAGACGATGTTGCACCTCCACTTTTTAGGTGCGCCGATCTGCTAAAATTATTATTCTTACCTTGCTCGATTTCGAAATCTATGTAGACGGCAGACGAATTTCTTCCGCTACTCGGAAGACTTGATTTCGGCACAGCGTTCGGCCCCATAGTACCTAGCGGAATAGAAGGAATACCGCCCGCTTTCAGCAGATACTCAGCGACTTTTTGGGCCCCAGGATAAGGGGAAACCAACGGGCCAATTGGTGTATCTACCCCCTTAGATAAGATATCGATCATTAGCCTGGGCACGTCAACAGATTTTCCACCCACAACTTTGACATATTGGGAGGCCCCCCAAAATTTTCCACCCACGGTTGTGTCTTCAATCTGCATGGACCATGTTGATTGTTTGTAGATCATCCTGCTATCCCTCGTCAGTACTCAGCGCAGCAACAAACGCCTCCTGCGGGACGGACACCGACCCGATGGACTTCATGCGCTTCTTGCCCTCCTTCTGCTTCTCCAGCAGCTTCTTCTTGCGAGAGATGTCGCCGCCATAACATTTGCTCAGGACGTCCTTACGCAAAGCGCGAATATTCGTCCGAGAAATCACCTTCGCGCCGATCGCCGCCTGCACCGGCACCTCGAACTGCTGACGGGGAATCAGCTCCTTGAGCTTCTTCGTCATCTTGTTGCCGTAATGCAGTGCATGGTCGCGGTGCACAATGGCACTGAACGCATCGACTGGCTCCCCCTGCAGCAGGATGTCCACCTTCACGAGGTCTGCCTCCTGCTCGCCGTTCTCCTCGTAATTCAACGATGCATAGCCCTTCGTCCGGGACTTCAGCATGTCGAAGAAGTCGAAGACGATCTCACCCAACGGCATCCGGTAGCGCAGCTCCACCCGGTCCGTCGACAAGAAGTCCATGTTCTTCATCTGCCCACGCTTCGACTGGCACAGCTCCATCGTCCCGCCGAGGAACTCCTCCGGCACGATCACCGTAAGATCGACCATCGGCTCGTAGATCTCCCGCAGTTTGCCCTCCGGCCAGTCCGACGGGTTCTGGACATGCATCTCCGTTCCGTCCTCCCCCACCACGCGGTACACCACCGACGGTGCGGTGGAGATCAGGTCCAGGTCGAACTCGCGCTCCAAACGGTCACGCGTGATCTCCATATGTAGCAGCCCCAGGAAACCACAACGGAAGCCGAAGCCCAGCGCGGTGGAGGTCTCCGGCTCGAACGTCAGCGACGCATCGTTCAGCTGCAGCTTCTCGATCGCCTCACGCAACTCCGGGTACTGGTTCGCCGAGATCGGGAACAGCCCCGAGTACACCATCGGCGTGGGCTCGCGATAGCCGGTCAGCGGCTCCGTCGCGCCGTTCACGGCCCAGGTGACCGTGTCACCCACCTTCGACTGGCGGACGTCCTTCGCGCCGGTGATGATGTAGCCCACCTCGCCGACACCAAGGCCCTTGGACTTCTCCGGCTGCGGGGAGATGATGCCGACCTCCTGCGCCTCGTGAGTGGCGCCAGTGGACATCATCTGGATCTTCTGGCGCGGCTCCAGCGTGCCGTCCATCATGCGGATGTAGGTGACCACGCCGCGGAAGATGTCGTAGACGGAGTCGAAGATCAACGCGCGGGCCGGGGCGTCCTGATCGCCCTGCGGGGCGGGGACGAGCTCGCAGACCTTGTCGATCATGTCCGGGATGCCCTCGCCGGTCTTCGCCGAGATGCGCATCACCTCCTCCGGCTCGCAACCGATGATGTTCGCGATCTCCAGGGCGTACTTGTCCGGGTCCGCGGCCGGCAGGTCGATCTTGTTGAGGACCGGGATGATCTCCAGGTCCTTCTCCATCGCCAGGTACAGGTTCGCCAGCGTCTGCGCCTCGATTCCCTGGGCGGCGTCCACCAGCAGGATCGCACCCTCACACGCCTCCAGTGCGCGGGAGACCTCGTAGGTGAAGTCCACGTGCCCGGGGGTGTCGATGAGGTGCAGCACCAGCTCCTCGTCCTTGTGGGCGCAGGTCTTCGGCACCCACGGCAGACGCACGTTCTGCGCCTTGATGGTGATGCCGCGCTCGCGCTCGATGTCCATGTTGTCGAGGTACTGGTCGCGCATGTCGCGCTCCTCGATGACCCCGGACATCTGCAGGATGCGGTCCGCCAGCGTGGACTTGCCGTGGTCGATGTGCGCGATGATGCAGAAGTTCCGGATCCGCGAGGGGTCAGTGAACGTCTCGCGGGCGTAGTTCTTCTGCTTGGGGGCCATGGGTGTCGTCCTCCTGGTGGTGCATGGTCCCGCCACGGATCGCCGCGGCAGGAAGATATCAGGCCGAGTCTACCGTGCCGTGGTATGTGCGTTGGTGTCGTATCGGTGTCTTCCTGTAGGGGCCACCACTCATCCGACTCATCCCGCTACCCAATGAGCGCACGGTAAGAGCCCATCGCGTCACCGCCGTCGGACGGCCAGCACCCCGCCAATAAGGGTGAACGCCACACCGCTCGTCCCTGCCAGTGCGGACACCCCGAAGGACAACGTCGAGGTCATCAACGCCGAGCGAACCGTCGACCCCTGGAGCGCAAGATCGCGGTTGGAGTCATCCATGTCGAGCTGCGCGTAGGTCTTGCCGTCGGTGGCCTCGAGAACGTGCCTCTTCACGGTTTCAGCCTGCGAGTACGCGCTCAGCGGACCGTCCACCCGGTCGCCGGCGAAGCGGTCAGCGTCGTCAGACACCGTGATGTTCTCGTCGATGAGCTCGGCACGAACGGTGAACCAACCGAAGATGCCACCTATGAGGAACACGATCCCGATGACGGCGACGAGGAGTCCGGCGATGCGGGGGACGACAGGAGATTTCGGGGTGCTCGGAGTGGTCATGACGGCCTTCCGGTGAGGGGCGCAGGTAGTTGACGTGACCATCAATACACGGGCAAGGCCATCCTGTCTATAGTTCTATACACAATCCTGCCGCGGACCCCTCTCCATTCCGATGCGCAGACGAGAATCGACCGCCGCGGCGACAACCCGACAACACTCCAGGACGTACCCCTGGGGGTAAAAGGCCACCACGACCCGAGGTCACACCCTATTCTCTACTCATGACATTCAGGAAACTAACTTGTTTCGCCGTCGTCATCGGCGGCGCCGTAGCCCTCACCGCCTGCGGAGGAGAGACTGAAGCGGAGGTCGCGGCCCCCTCGACAATCACCCTCACCGTCACCACCACGGTCGACCACACCACGACAGTCACGGAGACCCCGGAAGACGAGCCAGAACCAACCCAGGCATCGAGGGAGATTCCGGAACCGGCTCCAACGAACACCAGAGCATCAGGATCGTCGTCGACAACGTTCGGGGCGGGGACGCAGCTGGTGGGCAGCGACGTCCAGCCAGGGACCTACCGGAACACGGCAACAGACGGCTGTTACTGGGAGCGACTGTCCGGCACCAGCGGCGACTTCGAGGACATCATCACCAACGGATTCTCCGAGGGACAGAGCTATGTGACCATCGCGCCGACCGACATCGCCTTCAACTCATCGTTCTGCGGGACCTGGGAGCTCGTGGAGTAATCCGACCCCCGCGCTACAGTGGTCACCATGAATTCCGTACGGAATCCCCTGCGCCGGATGCTCGAGCGCTACTTCCACCACCGCGGCAATATGGACGACGGCCTGGCCGAACTCCACGCCAATCTCGGTCTCGACCAGTCCTCCCACACCGAGACCGCCGTCCGCGCCGTCACCGTCACCACCCCCACCGAAGACCACGCCCGACCGGTCATCTACGCCCCCGACATGGACGGGCAGGCCGACCCCGGTGAGGTCGTCTGGTACCACGTCCTACCCAACCGCGAGTCCACCCCCGAACTGCGCGCCTGCGTGGTCGTCGGGCGTAACCGCCACACCCTGCTCGGCATGCTCATCAGCTCCAACCCGGAGCACGCCGAGGACGACAATTGGGTCGCCATCGGTGCTGGCCTGTGGGACCCGCGCGGCAACGAGTGCTGGGCCCGCGCCGACCGCATCATCGAGATCCCCGAGGCCTCCATCCAACGCCGCGGCGTGTCCATGCCGGAACGTCGTTACGACCGCCTCGCCAACGCCCTGCGCCGCAACTACGGCTGGTCCTGACCCCACGCCCCTCCAGCTACCACCAGAGACAGAATGACTGACCAACCCACACTGTTCGACCTGCACGCCCCCGCCTCCGACCTACCCGACGGCGCCCACCACCGCTCCGCCTGGCTCGACAGCGCCCAACAACGCTGGATCCTCGCCCAGTACGCCGCCTGGGCCAAAGGCCCCGTCCCGCCACACTCCCCGGTGATCCACGGGCACCCGATGAGCGTCTCCATGCTCTGCCTCGGGTGGCACTGGGCGCCCGGCCGCTACACCCGGCGCGCCGTCGACGTTAACAACGCCCCCGTCCTGCCCGTTCCGGATTGGCTGGTAGAGCTGGGGCGTCGCGCGGTGGCGGAGACCACCGGCGACGCTGCCCTTGCCGCGTCCTACACCCCGGACGTCGCCCTGGTGAACCACTACCTTGACGCGGCGAAGATGGGCATGCACCGCGACGCCGACGAACGCTCCAATGCCCCGGTGGTCTCCCTGTCCATCGGTGACACCTGCCGGTTCCGCTTCGGCAACGCCGAAACCCGCAACCGCCCCTACACCGACCTGTGGTTGGCCTCCGGCGACCTGTTCGTCTTCGGCGGGCCCGCCCGGCAGAACTACCACGGCGTGACGAAGGTGTACCCCAACACCGCCCCCTACGAGCTGGAGATCCACGGCCGGTTGAACATCACGCTGCGTCAGACGGGGATGAAGGGATGAGCGCCCTGGTGACCGGACCGGACGGGTTGGCGCGTCCTGCGTGGGCGGAGTCGTCCGGACTGCTGCGCGGGTACTACGACACCGAGTGGGGCGTACCGGTCACCGACGAGCGTGGGATGTTCGAACGCATCAGCCTGGAGGCGTTCCAGTCCGGGTTGAGCTGGGCGACGATCCTGCGCAAACGTCCCGCCTTCCGCGCCGCCTTCCGCGGGTTCGACCCGGACGTGGTCGCCGACTTCGGTGAGGCGGAGTACGACACACTGATGCAGGACGCTGGCATCGTGCGCAACGCCCGCAAGATCCGGGCGACGATCACCAATGCGCAGGCCACCGTCGCGCTGCGGGGACGTTACGGCTCGGGCACCGGGTTGGCCGAGTTCGTGTGGTCCTTTCGTCCGGAGCGCACGCCGCTCCCTGAGCGCATCGAGGACGTCCCGACCACCTCACCGGAGTCTGTCGCACTGTCGAAAGCGCTGAAGAAGGAAGGGTTCGTCTTCGTCGGCCCGACAACGATGTTCGCCCTCATGGAGGCCGCCGGTCTGGTCGACACGCACCTGACCGGCTCGCACCGGCGCGGATGCTCCGGACTGTGGGACGCCGAGGGCGAAAGTGCCGGAGATCCCTGGTAGACACGTGTAATATCGTCTGCAAAACAGGAAGGCAGGCGAACACACGATGACGAAAAGCATGACCCCCTTCGAGGCCCTCGAGATCGAGATGTGGAGCCTCCGCAACGCCCGGGAACGCAACGCCACCGTCCCCGTCCTGCTGGACTTCGCCGCGCGACAACGCGACCTGCCGTTGACCGACGCCGTCGAGGCGACGATGCAGATCTTCCGCCGGTACCGCGCCCGCTACCGCCACAACGCCCCCACCACCGCACGCACCGCCCGCCTCGTCCCGGAGATCGAGGCCTACTCCAACGGTTACCGCGCCGCCGACGGTGCCGCGCGGGTCTCACTGTCGGAGACCTACGTACTCGACATCGACCTCATCGCTGATATCGAGGACTCCGGCTACCGGCAGAACGAGACTCCGATGCTCGCCACCGAGGACGTCTGGCCCACCCTCGTCAACCGTCTGCACAGCATCGGCATGGTCGTGGAGATGCAGGACGACCCGGCACAGGTCGAACGTACCGGCCCCTTCACCCTCAACGTGCACACCGCGCTGCCGGGCACCGTCCCGCCGGTGGACGTGGACACGTCCTCGGCGTGGTACGTGCTGCGCATCGCCCCGGAGCTCGGCGGCCCAGGCGCGGCCGACGCCCTCGCTGTCATCGCGGAGGTGTTGGGCCATATCTTCCTGGCGCACGCGCCGCAGGTCTGGTCGGATCCGCGCACATGGTCGGACAGTGCGATGCCGTGGCCGCCGGACGTGCCCACCACGAGTCACTGGTGGCTGCCGTCGCGTCTGGTGGACCCGGACCTGCTGACCAGCCGCCACTTCACCGAGGTACAGGCACAAGAGGCAATGACGGCGGGCATGGTGGCGTTCGCACGGGCCGGCCTAATCCCCCACCTGCCGGATTCGGGTTCCCTGGGCGCCGTAGATCGGTTGCCGAAGGAGTTCCGGTGGCGCGCGGTGATGAACGCCGCCGCGGAAATCGAGGCGATGCTCACCGGCGCCATGCCGCAGCGCATGGTGTACCCGCCGGCGGATGACCGGCGGACCCGTGACCTGAACGAGCCGTGACGAGCTCCTGACGCAGACAGATTTCTGCCCTCCCCGCTGAACTGGTAATGTTCGTCAGGTTGACCCGCGACCACTCGCGGCGTGTGCACCGCAACCGGCAGGACCTTGGGCCGGTTGTCAGAGACCGTGCGCACGGCTCACCCGGGTGGAAGTGGCGAACGATCACCGATTCACCGTTCAGAAAGAGGTAAGCCCCATGGCTAACATCAAGCAGCAGAAGAAGCGCGTCCTCACCAACGAGGCCGCCCGCAAGCGCAACCAGGCTGTCCGCTCCCGCCTGCGCACCGAGACCCGCAAGTTCGAGGCTGCCGTCGCCGCCGGCGACAAGGATGCCGCTACCGCACAGCTGCGCATCACCAACCGCCTGTACGACAAGGCTGCCACCAAGGGTGTCATCCACAAGAACAACGCGGCCAACAAGAAGTCCGGCCTGGCTGCTCAGCTGAACAAGCTCGAGGGCTAATCACCTCGTCCCTCAGTGCCCTGCTGACGCACCCGACCCCACCTCCGGTTTGCACCGGGCGGTGGGGTTTTCTGTCTGGGATTTGTGTTCGCGTAACATATGGGGGTGACCGTCGCCCACGTGCACCGCATGCCGCTGAGACGCCTGGCCACCGTCGGAACCGTCAGTGCGTTGGTCGGGGGAACGCTGAGTGCCTGCGGGAGCGACACCACCGGCAGCGACAACTCCCCCGGTGAGCGAGGGCAACGCCGACCCGGTGCAGAACTGGGCCGAGCTGTCCCTGCCCGAGGGCGACCATGATGAGGATACCCTGCCCCTGGTCGTCCTGCTGCGCGGCGGGGCGTTGAATGAGCGGGCCAACGGTGCCGATGACGTCCGCGACATCGCCCGCAGCCTCACCGCACGCGGCATGGCCGTCTACAACGTGGAGTACCGCGACCGTGACAGCGAAAATGGCGGCTGGCCGGAGACCTACACCGATGCCGCCGATGGCCTCGACCACATCCCCGAGGTGGATGAACAGGGCCCGGAGATCATCACCGAGGGTGCCACCGTGGTGGGCCACAGCTCCGGTGCACAACTCGCCACGTGGGCGGCGACCCGCGACAACCTTGACCCGGACGAGGTCGGCGCCGACCCGACGTTCACCCCATCCCGCGTGGTATCGCTGGCCGGGCCACCCGACCTCGAGTGGGACGTGAGGAATGGCGCCGACAACACCTACGAGGTGCTGGGCGGCACCGCCGAGCTGGTGCTTCTCGACGGCGGCGATCATGTGTCGTTCCTCAGGAAGGGAACCCCTGATTTCGAGCGCCTCATCGACATCGTTGTCGACGCGGCCGGGTAGTCGCCGGGTAGTTAATCCTCCCCGGCGAGCTGGGTGAGCACCTCGTCGAGGCTGTCGAGAGCATAGTTGGCGTCCGTGTAGCCGGCGATCGTCGACTTGCCCAGGCCGAAGACGTGGTCGTCCCGGGCGGCGTCCAGCGCCTTGAACGCGTCCATCTCCATGATTCCGTCGGTGTCCCCGTCCACGGATCCGTCCAGCAGGACGCTGTAGAAGATGACGTCCGAATCCCCGAAGGTGCTGCCGATCCGCTCGGTGGACAGGGTCTGCTCGTAACCGTCGGCGTCGCGGGTGGCGTCCTCCACCCCGTCGGCGAACTGCACGCCCACCGGGGTGATGATCTTGCCGATCATGCTGCCGGAGCCGTTGGCGCTGAACTCGCCGGCGTCCCACGCACCGAACATCGAGACACGGATGTCGGACACGATGTCGGCGTGCTTCTCGGCGAGTTCGGCCTGCCGCTCCTCGAGTTCCCGGGCTTTCTCCTCGGCCTCGTCGGTGCGGTTGAGTGCATCGGCGATCTGACCGACGCGTCCGTCCCAGTCGCCGCGGTCCTCGCCGCCATGCATGTAGATGTAGGACGGTGCGACCTCGCGGAGCTGGTCGACGACGTCCGCCTCGATCATGTTGGGCACGAGAATGAGATCCGGATCGAGCTGGGCGATCTGCTCGACGTCCACGCCTCCACCACCACCGATCTCGGGCAGGTCCTTGACCTTCTCGTACTGTTCGTCGGTCAGAAGGCCACGTTCCCAGTTGCTGGGCATCGCGGCAGGGGTCAGCCCGAGGTCCAGGAGCGCCTGCACGCCGGCGAAGTGCAGCGGGACGACGGTCTCCGGGGTGTCGACAATCTCGACCTCGTTGTCCTCGTAGTCGGTGACGGTGCGCATCTCACCGGAATCGGACGCGCCGGACGCGGCCCCGGTTGCGTCGGACGATCCGTCCGAATCGTCGGAGGAGCAACCTGCCAACACGAGTGCGAGGGACACCGCGATGGCGCCGACTATGGAACGACGGTTGAGGGACATGAAACTCTCCTGAATGTCTTGTGAAAGGTAACTGTCGAGAATCATCGCACAGGGAGGATGACTGAGGGTAGCGAAACCTATTTTCAAACACCGACGGCGACACCGTGTCCGACCGACCCGCTACCCTAAACTGAGACACGCGACACCACCACACGGAACCACGAGGAGCCACATGAACATCACCTTCGGCTGGGGTTACGACGGTGCCAGGTGGACCACACCCGACTCTCCCGCCACGGTGGGCTCGGTGGTTGTTGGCCCCACCCGGCTCATTGATCTGCTGTCCACCCGACTGGCCTGCACCGCACCGGAGGCCGATCAGCCGTTACGCATCGCCGCTGTCCGTGCCGCCCTGTCGAGCCTCGTTCCCGCACGCGCCGACGATGATCCCTTCGCCCGCAGCTTCCGTGCCGACCCGTGGTCATTGTCGCGGACCGTCCTGGCCTGGCGTGATGAGCTCGTCGCTGCCGGGTGGGACGGTGTGAAGGCCCGGGATGCCTCCCCGCGGATCGCGCTCATTGCCGAAGTCGATGCCCTGGCACGTGTTCATCCGGAATGGATGCCGGGTGCTGCCGACCTCACCGGGCAGGTTGCCGCCACCCTCACGGACCTCGCGAGCTCCGGTGCCACATGGCCCGTGGGCATCGGCACGTTGACCGTGGACAACGCTTTCGCCGACCTCCCCCCGATCTGGCGGTCCATCCTGGACAACCTCGCCGCCCTCGGCGTGCAGGTCGTCGAAGCTGCGGCACCCGGGCCCGTGCAGGATCTGCGAATTGTCACCACGGACACGGAATGGGACGCAGCCTCCACCACTGTCCGCCTGCTGGCGGACACGCTACTCACCCACCAAGAACCGGTGAGTGTCGTGGCATCCTCGGCGACCGACGTGCTCGACCGCGAACTCGCCCGGCGCGGCCTCCCCCAGGTCGGTGTGCGTGACCGCTCCACGGAACGGGCTTTCGCCCAGATCGTCCCGGTGTTCCTCGCGGCGGTGTCCTCACCGCCGGACGTGCACGCCATCGGCACCCTGCTGGAACACACGGTGACCACCACCCGCACAGACGACGGGACACTCGTCCCGGTGCGCCTGGTCCCCGCGAAACTCCGCACCGAGCTCATCCGTGCGCTCAGCAATCAGCCGGGCGTAGGCGGACCCCTGTGGAACGACGCCATCACCACCACCATCGCCCACTACGAGGGCAAGGACGAGCCCGAAGCCCACAAGGCCTCTTTGGCGCGGGACCTCGACCAACTCATCCGCGTCGATCCGCTGACGGAGCAGGACGACTCGGACGCCCCCGGCTACGACACCGCCCGGGTCGCCGACCACCTGGAATGGTTGGCCGACAGGCTGACCACACTCGCGGGGAACACCGACCAGGACCTCAAGGGCATGGCCCAGGGGACGAAAGCCGCCGCCGGCATCATCGCCGGGCTCGACGGCACCACCGTGTCCTCGCACGAGCTGACCAGCATCACCACGGACTGCACCGCCTCCGCCGCGACCTCGGCGACCAGTGGTTCCGGGGCCGCGGCATCGGAACGCCAGGACGTGGTCGCTTCCCCGTCCGCGCTGGGTGTCGGCACCTCCCCGGTGCTGTGGTGGCTCCCCGTCGACGACCAGTCCGCTCCCCCGCAGACCTTCCGACCCACCGAGATCGCGGCACTGCGCGATGCCGGAATTGAACTCCCCGACCGGGAAGCACTGTCGAGCCTGGTGCTGGACTCGCACCTGCGCGCGATCCGACGCCGTCGCTCGGTCACGGCCGTCCTCCCCGCGGAGGTGAACGGGGAGACGGCCGCACCGCATCCCGTCCTGACCTTCCTCACCAATGATGTTCAGGGCAAAGATGCCGCAGCCGACGGTGTCGATGTGCCGGCCGCCGAGCTCATCCCGGCATCCACCCACACACCCGCACCCACCGACCCGCTGCGTCCTGACCCCGTGGAGCGCAGCATTGATCCGGGTGAGCACCTGGTCCCGGACTACCTCAGCTACTCACAGTGGACATCGTTACTGGCACACCCGCTGGAATGGGTCCTGGAGCGTCAACTCGGCATTGCCGCGGCCGGGCTGACCTCCCTGCCGGACGGTAACCAGATGATCGGCACCTACCTCCACGCCGTGGTCGAGTCCATCGTGGAACGCCATCTCACCGATCAGGACGACCCGGGTACGGTCACCCCCACCGAGGATGAGGTACGCAGGGAACTCGAAGAACTGATGCCGCAGTATGCCTCCGAACTGCTACTTCCCGGGCACGGACGCGAACGTGGCACCGTCCTGGTCACCGGGCTGGCCTCGATTATGGGCCTGTTTACCACGCTGAATGCAACCGGTATCCGCATTTCCGGGGCCGAGGCGAAATACCGCACCGCCATCCCGAACAGCCGGGGGGCAGGTGGGCAGCCCGTCCAGCTCGGCGGCTACCGCGACCTGGACGTCATCCTGGCCGACGGGCGGGACGGGGTCATCGACCTGAAGTACACCAACTCGAAGAAGAAGTACCGGGAGTTGGTGGAGGAGGGCGCCGCGCTGCAGCTTGCCGTCTACGCCTACTCGGTGGCCGAAGACACCACGAAACTCACCAACACCCCCGTGGCCTACTACATGCTGAAACACGACCGGATGGATACCTCCTTCCCCGACTTCGGATCCCCGGAGATCCTGGAGGTCAGCCCCGGAGACATCGGTTCTCGCACCGCCGACGACCTGTGGTTCCGTGCGGTCTCCGGCATCAACCGGATCTTCGACGACCTGCGGGACGGACGAATCGCCGACGTCGGCAACATCCTCGCCCAGGGCAGCTGGGATGAGCTGGCCAAGGAACTACGGAAGGAGGCGAAGAAAAAGTCACCCGCCCCGGACGACCGCATCTCCGAATCGCCGTACAGCCCGGAGCAGGTCGCCCGCTACAACGACTTGATCGACATCGCCGTGCACCGGGATTTCCTGCCCACCGATATCACGAAGTACCACAGCTTCGGCCTGCTGACGGGCCTGACGGGAGACTACCTTGACCAGTAAATACACCGTCATCAAGGCTTCCGCGGGCTCCGGGAAGACCTACCGGCTGACCGAGGAACTCACCGAGCGTCTCGCCCGGGTGAATGCCGACGGCACCCCGGAGATCCGACCGTCGGATATCATCGCCACCACCTTCACCCGCAAGGCCGCCGCCGAACTGTCCGGACGCATCCGCGAACGGCTCGTTGACGAGGGCCAACTGTCGCAGGCGGCGGCGATGCCCACCGCACTGATCGGCACGGTGAACTCGATCACCGGGCGCATCCTGCAGGAGTTCGCCGTCGATGCCGGACGCTCTCCCGAGCTGGCGGTGCTCTCGGAAACCAGTCAGGCCCGCGCCTTCTCCCTCGCCGTCGACAACGACATCGCTGAGGCCGAGGACGCCCACCGTGAGCTGCTTGTCCGCATGGGTTACGACCTGGGTCCCACCGATGATCCGATGTACAACCCCGGGCGGATGAACTGGGGGAAGACCGTGCGGGACGTCATTGAGCTCGCCCGCGCCAACGACATCTCCCCCGACGATTTCGGGGCGCTGGCGGAGACCAGTCTGGACGGACTGTTCACCGCCCTCGACGACGCTGCTGCCGATGGTACGGCCGCCGGATCCACCTCCGATGCCCGCGGAGCTGTACTCGCCGCCGTCCGTGACGCGGTGACTCAGCTGCGTTCCGACCTGTCCGAGGGAACTATCAAGGGAAAGTCCGTTGGCCCGGTGGAGGAACTCATCGGTCCAGCGGAAAACTTTATCCTCACCCAGACAACTATCCCGGGTGCACGCGAACGCCTGACATGGAAGGAATGGTTCGCCGCAGCAAAAGGGGACGTCCCCAGGGCGACGAGGAAAGCGACGAAACCATGGGGGAAGGCCTTTGCTGACGCCGTTCCCGCCTCCGTGTTCGCCACCGATCCTGCGCTGCGCAGCGACCTGGCGGAGCTGACCCGGCTCGTCTTCACCACCGCCGCCACCTGCATGGGTGCCTACGACGACTACAAGAGTTCCCTCGGGCTGATCGACTTCGCCGACCAGGAGCAACTCACCCTGCACCTGCTGCGCGATGACTCCGACATCGGCCGGGCCGTGCGCGAGACCATTGCCGCCCGTTTCCGCATCCTCGTCGTCGACGAGTTCCAGGACACCAGTCCCCTCCAACTCGCCCTGTTCACCGAACTCGGCAACCTGGTGGACGAGGTCATCTGGGTCGGGGATCCCAAACAGTCCATCTACGGTTTCCGCGGCGCCGATCCGTCCCTGATGACCTCCGCCCTCGAGGCCATCACCGCCGAGGGGGGACGCACCGATATCCTGCACCACTCCTGGCGCACCCATGCAACCCCGCTCGACCTCAGCAACCGCCTGTTCTCCCGGGTCTTCCCCGGCGAACCAGACGCCGCCAACCCGGGGCTCCTCAACACCGAGGTGTGGTTGGACGTGCCCGAGCCACTCGCCGACAAGCATGCTGGCGACGATCCCGGGGACGTCCAGGTATGGACCCCTGCCCAGGGTGCCGTGTGGAACGCAAAAGCCCCCTGGTTCACCCGCATCGCCCGGGGACTACAGGAACTCGAGCAGGCGGAGGGCGTCCCCGACAAGGGCCGCGCCGTCCTGACACGGTCCAACCGGCAGGCCGATGACCTGCGCGTTGCACTGCGGGCATGGGGCATTCCGACCGAAGGCGGGGGAACCCCGCTGCTGGAGACCCGCGAGGGTGCCACCGTCCGGGCGGCGTGCGCCTGGCTGCGGGATCCGGCGGACACGCAGGCACTGGTGGAACTGATCGCCGTCCTCAACGAGCACCCGGCCCACATGGACTGGTTCACCACGCTGACCTCGGCGACGGAATCCCCTGACCTCGACGCCCGGCGCGCACATCTGGCGGCGTGGTCGCAGGACGAATCGTTGGCGGGCCTGGCTGCCCTCCGTCCGGCATTGCCACAGCTCACGGTCATGCAGACCGTCGTTGCCGTCATTGATGCCCTGGACCTGCGCTACAGGGTGGCATCCTGGAAGAATCCGGTCGACCGCACCGCGGCGATCAACGGGATCCTCAACGCGGTCACCGATTATGAATCGGATGCCGCGGGCGCCGGTCTCCCGGTCACCCTCAGCGGTTTCCTGACCTCCCTGGACCCGGATTCCCACGAGCGGGACAACACCGTGCCCACCACGTCCTCGGCACGGAATCCCGCTGCCATCGTGGTCAGTACGATTCACCAGGCCAAGGGCCTGGAGTGGGACACCGTGGTCGTGGCACCGCCACTGTACTCCGACCGTTTCCGCGCGGCCGGGGTGTGGGTCGATTCGCCGACGCAATTGTCACTGAGTGCACCACTGGCAGGACGCGAACTCCGCTTCTGGCCCGAAACCCTCCTGAACAGTGACGTGTTGAAAACAGCCCTCTCCGAGACCCCGGTACAGGAGGAACGCCGGGAGGCCGAACAACTCGAAGAAATGCGGTTGCTGTACGTGGCGATGACCCGCTCCCGGCGCCGCACCGTGCTTGCTCCACACCGGACACTCGGTGACCTCGCCGCATTCAAGGACACCGGGTTCGGGCTCAACGAGGTGTCGATGGTCGAGGACGCCGCCGGCGATGCTGACGCGGACGGCGACGGGACCCGGACCGGGGTGCAGGTACTGTGGCCGTCGCATGGCTCGGATGGTGATGAACAGGACTCCGACTTCGTCGACTGCGAGGTGCGCGCCATCTCCCATGACAAGTACGCATTCCTCGACATCCTCATGGCACGCGGCGAACGTCCACCCCACCCGTCGGCCCTGATCGATGATGAACGCCAACCTGCGCCGCGGGCCGCGGAATCGACTGAGACCGACATGCTGTCGGCCACCTTCACCGCGAGCGCGGTCGAGGCGACCCCGGAACGTGCCGGTGCTGCGACCATCACACTGCTCGCGGATCTCGGCGATGCCCTGGTTGAGGGCGGTGGAAAAGACTGGAACAAGGTCGGCGACTGCGTGCACTCCTACCTGGCCGCACCGCTGGATGACCTCACCGACGACCGAAAACACGCGTTGGTGGCCCGACTAGTGGAGTCATGGAATGTCGGTGACCGGGTCAGCGCAGACGATGTCGTGGAGGCCGGCGAACGGTGGATCACGTGGCTGCATGAGCAGTACCCCGGCGCGACCGTGGAATCCGAAGTGCCGTTTACCTGGACCAACGGAAAACACCAACGTGCCGAAGGGTGGCTCGATGAACTCGTGACCCTCCCCGACGGACGACGCGTGATCGTCGACCACAAGACTTTCCCCGGCGCCGATCCGATCACGCACATCCGGGACAACTACATCGGCCAGATGGACACCTACCGGCAGGCCCTGACCGACATCGACGGAGCAGAACCTGCCGCGATCCTGATCCACCTTCCGCTGGCAGGAAAGGTGGTGGAGGTTCGTTGACGACCCCGCCCCGCACATCACAGTCGCGGGTCACGCGCCAGATGGCTGGAGATCACCATCCGCTGGATCTGGTTGGTTCCCTCGAAAATCTGCATCACCTTCGCCTCCCGCATGTACCGCTCGACCGGGAAATCCCGGGTGTAGCCCGCGCCACCCAGCACCTGCACCGCGTCGGTGGTGACCCGCATCGCGTTGTCGGTGGCGACGAGCTTGGCCACCGACGCCTCCTTGCTGAACGGTTCACCCCGGTCCCTGATGCGTGCGGCGGCCAGGTACGTTGCCCGTGACGAGCTGACCGCGGCCTCCATGTCGGCGAGCAGGAACGCCACCCCCTGGTGGTCGATGATCGGCCGGTCGAACGTCTCCCGTACCTTGGCATAACCGACGGCGGCATCCAGGGCCCCCTGGGCCAAACCCGTTGCACAGGCCGAGATTCCCAACCGGCCCGAGTCCAACGCTGCCAAGGCAATCGCGAGCCCCTCCCCCTCCGTGCCGATCAGCCGATCGGCGGGAATCCGGGCGTCCTCGAAGACCAGCGAGGCGGTCGGGGAACCCGTGAGCCCCATCTTCTGCTCAGGGGGATCCACGGTGAGCCCGGGTGTATCCGCCGGAACCAGGAAACAGCTGATCCCCCTGCGGTCCCCGGGCGCCCCTCCGGTGCGGAGCATAACCGTGTAGAAATCAGCGTAGCCGGCGTTCGTCACCCAAGCCTTCGTCCCGTTGAGCACGTACTCATCCCCGTCCCGACGCGCGGTCGCCGCCGTCGCCGCGGGGTCGGACCCGGCCTGCGGTTCGGACAGGCTGTAGGCACCGACCTGTGTCCCGCTGAGCATCTCCGGGAGCCACCTCTGCTGCTGTTCCGGCGTGCCGTAGTTCGCCAGCGCGAAACAGCTCAGTGCGTGGACGGACACCCCCACCGCGACCGACGCCCACACCGTCCCGATCTCCTCGAGAATCTGCAGGTGGAGCTCCGACGGGAGCCCGAGCCCGCCGAGATTCCCCGGATACGCCATGCCGAGGACACCGACCTCGCCGAGGATCCGGTAGGCCTCGGCAGGGAAAATCCCGTCGCTCTCTGCACGGTCGACAAGGGGCGCGAGTTGTGTCGCGACAACGTCGCGTACCGCCTCGAGGATGTCATGGTGCTCCGGGTCGTCAAGAATCCGGCGAGCCGGCATGGTCCACTCCTTCACCAGGTTGCTTTCGTTACACTAACCTCACAGTATCGTTTTCCACCGTGTCGGAGACGTCCCGTCTGGTATGACTGGAGCACCATGAGCACCGCACCCACCGCCCCGTTCGACCTCATTGTCGTCGACTCGCTGCTCACCGACGACGAACGACTGCTGCGCGACACCGTCGCCGACTTCGCCACCCGCGAACTCGCCCCGAACATCGCCGGCTGGTACGAGGACGGCACCCTGCCGGTCAGTGACCTCGCCCCGAAACTCGGTGACCTGGGCGTCCTCGGTATGCACCTGGAGGGTTACGGATGCGCCGGTGCCTCCGCCACCGAATACGGGCTGGCCTGCATGGAGATCGAGGCGGTGGACTCGGGACTGCGGTCTCTGGTGTCGGTACAGGGCTCCCTGGCGATGTTCGCCATCCACCACTGGGGCTCCGAGGAGCAGAAGGAACACTACCTTCCCGGCATGGCCGCAGGCAGCACCGTCGGCTGTTTCGGGTTGACCGAGCCCGATGCCGGTTCCGACCCTGCCAACATGCGCACCCGCGCCACGCGGGACGGGGACGACTGGGTCCTCACCGGCACCAAGATGTGGATCACCAACGCCCCCGTCGCCGATGTGGCCGTCGTCTGGGCCCGGACCGAGGATGGGTACGCCGGCTTCATCGTCGACACCGACACCGAGGGGTTCAGTGCCCCGGAGATCACGCGCAAACTGTCGCTACGCGCCTCGGTCACCGGTGAGATCGTGCTGGACGGCTGCCGTGTGCCCGATGCGCGGCGACTCCCCCACGTTCACTCACTCCGTGGCCCGTTGACGTGTCTCAACGAGGCCAGGTACGGCATCATCTTCGGCGCCCTCGGTGCCGCCCGCGATGCGCTGTCCACCGCCCTGGGCTACGTGTCTACCCGTCAGGTCTTCGACAGCCCGCTGAGTTCGTTCCAGCTGACCCAGGCCAAACTGGCGGACATGGCCGTGGAACTCGACAAGTCCTACCTGCTCGCCCTGCAGCTCGGTCGGTTGAAGGACGCAGGTGAACTCGCACCCCACCAGATCAGCGTCGGCAAACTGAACTCCACCCGCGTCGCCCTGGAGATCACCCGCGAATGCCGCACCCTGCTGGGCGCGTCCGGCATCACCCTGGAGTACTCGCCCCTGCGCCACGCCAACAACCTCGAGTCGGTGCTGACCTACGAGGGCACCGCCGAGATGCACCAGCTGACCATCGGTCAGGCGCTCACCGGCGAGCAGGCGTTCAGGAACCGGAGCTGACCGGCGCCGTGGCGGTGGCCGTCGACTGCGCGGTCTTCGTCCGGGACCCATCCCCCAGCATCACCACGTAGTACAGCACACCTCCCAGAGCGGCCCCGATGATCCAGGCGAACCCGGACAAATCCTGCAATGCCGGCACCCACACTGTGAGCACGGCGAACACCGCCGCGATGCCCACCGCCGCCAGTCCCTTGAGGTTCCAGCCCTTGCGGTAATAGTAGGGGCCGTCCTGGTCCAGCGTGAACGTGTCCCGCAGGTTCACCTGCTTGCGGCGGATTAGGTAGTAGTCCACGACCAGTACGCCATAGAGCGGGGCCAGTACGGCACCCAGTGTGTCCACGAATGTCGGCAGACCGATGTCGTCGATCACCGCCACCCACAGTGCACCGATAATGAACCCCAGCGCGGCGGTGATGATCCCGCCCATCCGGAAGCTGATCTTCGAGGGCGCCATGTTCGCCATGTCATAGGCCGGCGGAATGAAGTTCGCCACCAGGTTGACCCCCACCGTGGCGACCAGGAACGTGACCGCCGCGATGATCGACAACACCACCGAATCCGCCTGGCCCACGATGTCGGACGGGTTATCCATCGGAGTGCCCTGACCGTCCTGGAACACCACGTACGCACCGGCGGTGATGAACAACGCCAGGAACGTGAAGAACGCCAGCGACAACGGTAGACCGGTGAAGTTACCCAACTTCATCGACTTCTCTGACTTCGAGAACCTGGAGAAGTCACCGAAGTTGATGATCACTGCAGAGAAGTACGCCACCATCGTGCCGATCACCCCCACGAAGGCCGACACCGCGGCCCACCCGGTCACATCGTCGCTGTTGAAGATCGACCCGACCGCAGGCAGCATCTCGGAGCCCGCCCGCACCCAGATCACCACGAGCAGCACGACCATCACCACGTACACCGCGGGGCCGGCGAAGTTCAGGAAGCGGGTGATCGCGTCGATACCCCTGCTGAACAGGGCAACCTGCAACACCGCGACAATCACGTAGGAGATCCACGACACCGCATTCATGCCCAGGAACTCGCCCGACTGCGGCGAATTGAAGGCGGCGTTGATCGCCAGGGCCACGGCAGTGGACGCGAAGTAGGTCTGTGCGCCGTACCAGAAGATCGCGACGATGCCGCGGACCAGTGCGGGGAACCGTGCCCCGAGCACACCCATCGACATTCGGGCCATCACCGCGTAGGGCACGCCAAGCTTCACACTCGGCGCGCCCGACAGGTTCACCAGCCAGTTGACGATGATTCCGGCGAGGATGATCGCGGCAAAGACATACCAGCCGCTGATACCCGCTCCGATGAACAGGGATGCTGCCAGGGTGTATCCGGCGAGTGACTGGACGTCGTTGGTCCAGACGTTGAAGATCTCGAAGGCACCCCATTTGCGGTGTTTCTTCGCGATCGGGGCGAGATCCGCGTTGAACAGCGCAGGGTCTGCGGTGGTGACGTCGATGTCAGTGATCGAGGTGGCTGGGTCGTCAGTGTCGCGCATAGGGTCCGCCGGATCTGTCGTCGTAGGGACTTTATCGAGAAACCACCCTAGACCACCGGTTATGACCCAGCACACATTTCTTGCTGGTTAACTCGCGGACCACATACCCGGACAGTCAACTACCTGCGCTCCACCCACGGGGCCGCCGGCTGCGGGGGTGTGCCCCAGGGGTGGCCGCGGTGCCGTATCAGGTCAGTGGCCGTGCGCCGAGGTCACGACGACATCATCCGTGACACGCCACCGTTCACCGATGAAGCCACCTGCTGCGGTGATCAACGAGATCACGGCGAGGATGACGATGGCCGGAGTCGAGGAAGGTTCGTCCTGAAGCCCCATCAGTGCGGTGGCGATGAACGGCAGGAAGCCCGTGATCGCCCCGGCGAGGTTGTACCCCAACGAGACGCCGGTGTAGCGCAGCCGTGCAGGGAACAGTTCGCTGAGCAGCGCCCCCGTGACAGAATAGGAGATGGTCAGCACGCCGATACCCAGGGAAATCGCGACGGTGATCGCGGCGATGTTGCCGGTGTCGATCAGCAGGAACAACGGCCAGGCCGCCAGCGCGGTCACGATGCCGCCGAACGCGACGACCTTACCGGGGCCGAACTTCTCGGCAACCCGTCCGAAAATCAGGACCACGACGATCTGCACCAACGCGGCGACAAGCGTCGCATTGACCACCGGCTGGCGTTCCACACCCAGTGTGCCGGTGGCGTAACTGACGACGAACGTGTTCATCACATAGAACCCGCCCACTCCGAGGAGAGCGACGCAGATAGCGACACACAACTGCTTCCAACCTGAGCGGAACACCTCGAAGGCGGAGGTCTTCGGTTGGTCGTCATTCTCCATGAGCTGGGCGAACACCGGCGACTCCTCGACCTGCAGCCGGATCAGCAGGGCGATGCCCAGCAGCGGGAAAGCAGCCAGGAACGGCAGTCGCCAACCCCACGCGTCAACGGAGTCGGACGGCAGCAACAGCACCAGAGTGAACGCCGCCGACGACAGCAAGGTACCGACCGGTGAGCCGAGCTGCACCATCGCCGCATACCGTCCGCGCTTCTCTGGCGGGGCGTGCTCGATGGCGATCGTGGTCGCACCGCCCCACTCACCGCCGACAGCGACACCCTGCAACAGCCGCAGCAGGGCAAGCAGGATCGGCGCGGCGAGTCCGATGTCGGCGAACGTCGGCAACACACCGATCACACCGGTTGCAGTACCGATGGCGATGATGCTGATGATCAACGTGGGACGACGCCCCACCCGGTCACCGAGCAGGCCGAACAGGAATGCACCGATGGGCCGGGCGACGAAGCCCACGCCGAAGGTCGCGAAGGACGCCATCGTGGCTGCGAGCGCGTTGAGATCCGTGAAGAACAGGTGATTGAACACCAGTGCTGCGGCGGTGCCGAACAGGAAGTAGTCGTACCACTCCAGTGCCGTACCGACGAAGGCCGCGCGGGCGATACGCGACACGTCTTTCGGGCTGACTTCTACGACGTCGGCGGTTCCGTCGGGACCAGGGCCGCCGGCGGCGCTGACCGCACCGTCGGGCGTGTGTGCGGTTGTCGTGGTGGGCCCGGCTGAACCCGGGCTGTCGTCATGGGCCACAGAACTTCTCCTCTTCTCGGGGGACGGGTGCGAGCGTAAACAGCACCTGGTGTCGCCAGTGAGGGCTGTCACATAACGTTGTCAAAGCGGTGGCCACCACCCGGCTACTATTGTGCAGATGCCCAACCAATGCGCTTCGTGACCGTCGAACTGCTCAGGAGGCGACGGGCAGGAGTAGGTGGACGATGCCCGCGTCTGCCGGTCGGGTGACGTCCAGACCGGTGATCCTGGCGAAACTGTTCAGCCGGTTGACCACGGTGTTGCGGTGGCAGTACATCGCCGACGCCGTGGCCTTCACCGTCCCGGTGCCCAGAAATGTCCGTACCGTCGACACGAGTTGATCGGACTCGTCCTGCACCAGTGCCCCGATCGCGTCGCTCTCGTCCCGGAGAAAACCGGGGACCATGCGGCCACGGATGTGCCGCAGCACGGCGCCGGGAAGTAGGTCAGCGTACGGGTGCAGTCGCGAGACTTCGGGGTGGGAGCGCAACATCTCCACCGCTCCCCGGGCCGTCACCCGAACCGCCGCCAGTCCCTGAACATCGCTGAACAGCACGCCGGCACAGTCGCCGATCATGGCGTCCAGCGGACGTGCTTTATCCGGAGGACGCAGGACGGCTAACGTCGGACCGATCTCATGTGCGAACAGCGTCCCGTCGGCGAGGTCGTCCCCGATTGCCGGCCGCACGGCACTGACGTGCTCGGGTGAGATCACGGCCAGTTCATAGGACGCGTCGACGTGCACACCCAGGCCGGTGGCGACGTCTCCGAGCACGTCGGCGCTGACGGGGCCTTCGGCGAACAACCGCGCCAGGTGACGTTGGTTGGCGATACTGACGTTCTGGGCGATCCTGGCCGACTCACGGATGAACTCCTCCCGCACCGAGAACGAGTACCGGTCGACCACGACGTGCACACGTTCAACGTGGTCGATGAGCACACCCATACGTTCTTCACCGGCATGCAGGCGAAGCCGCCGCCAGAGCACCGGAAAGTCCAACTGCACGGCGTCCACCAGGTCCTGCATCGCCACTCCCTGCCGGGCACGGAGACGTCCGAGTCGACGGGCGATCAGGTGACGGTCGGGGGCGCCCAGGGGTGACCGCAGACGGTCGATGAGGAAGACGAAAGTCTCCGCCGCCGAATCCGCAAGGTCCTTTCTGCTCACCAGATCCCCGGAATAGAGCCCGGAGGACAGCAGTTCCGACAGGAACTCCTCGACGAGAAGGGGCACCTCTTTTTCCAGTTCGTCTACCAGGGCGAGCCACTCATGGTCCTCTCCAGTGTCCTCTCCAGTGTCCTCTCCGGTGCCTGCTGGAGTATTGGAGTAGCCGGATGGTTCGGAGTGCATGTGCACAACCCTACGCCGCGTGACACCGACAGAATCACAGGGACCGTACCGGGATGCCCCCCACCGCGGGAGCGCGGACTTACGGTGCTGTGGACCACATCAACCGCCCGGCGGGTCCTCCCGCCTGAGACACCGCGAGGTGACTTCCCTTATGCCACTGCGTCCCGACACCGTCATCGAGAACGCCACCATCATCACCGGCGATCCGAACCGGCCCTACGCCAGCCGCGTCGGACTGTGGAACGGGGTGATCCTCGGCGTCGACGACGACCTCGACACCCTCGACGAGCCCGCCCACGTGATCGACGCGGCCGGCGCGACACTGCTGCCGGGATTCAATGATGTCCACGCCCACAGCGTGTGGTTCGGACAGACACTGATGGAGGCCGACCTGGGGGCCTGCAGGACGTCCGAGGAGGTCTACCGGGCGCTCGGAGAACGGGTGAAAGACGCCGGCGCCGAGTGGGTCATCGCATCCAACTTCCACCCCCTTGCGCTGCAGGACGGTCCGTTGCGCATCGACCGTCTCGACGACATCGGCGACGGACGTCCAGTCGTCATCAAGCACAACTCCGGCCACGCCCTCACGGTGAGCTCCGAGGCGCTGCGTCGTGCGGGTATCGCCCTGGATCACCCGGACCAGCCGGACGGCGGCGAAATCCGTGTCGACGAACATGGCCGTCCTACCGGACTCCTCGACGAGAACGCGATGCGACCGGTACAGGCGCTGCTGCAGCCGGAGTCAGAGACCCTCATCACCCGCGCCCTCGATCTTGCCACCTCCCGGTATGTGTCAGAAGGGTTGACCTCGGTGACCGACGCGGGCATCGCCGGCGGGTGGATCGGACACAGCCCCCGGGAGTTCGGTGCCTACCAGACAGCGCGCGACAAGCGACTGCTGAGCACGAGAATGCAGACGATGATCACCATCGACGCCCTGCACGACGTGGCCGGTGCTCCGGAGGATGCGACGGTGCGGTCACTGTCTGCCGGGGTGCGCACCGGTGTCGGCGACGAGTGGCTCCAGATCGGCCCGGCGAAGATCTTCACCGACGGTTCCCTGATCGGCTCCACCGCGGCCATGTCGCAGGACTACCACCACTGCACCCACCACCGCGGGTACTTCCAGGGCGACCCCGAGTTGATGCGGGATCATGCGCTCGAGGCCGCCGCCGGGGGGTGGTCGCTGGCCATGCACGCGATCGGGGACGCTGCCGTGGACTACGCCGTCGACGTCATCGGTGAGGCACGACGTCGCTTCGGCGTCCCCCGCATGCCGCACCGCATCGAACACGGCGGTGTGGTACGCGACGACCAACTGGCGGCGATCGCCGGGGTCGACGCGGTCCTGGTCCCGCAGCCCAGGTTCATCGCCGAATTCGGCGATGCCATGATCGACAAACTCGGGCCTGACCGCAGCCTGCTGTCCTACCCGGGCCAGCGGGTGCTCGACGCCGGAGTCGTCCTGCCCGGCAGTTCAGACCGCCCCGTCGCCGGCGGAGCGCCGCTGTCCGTGATCCAGGCTTTTGTCGAGCGGTGCACCGAATCCGGCCAGGACTACGGCCCCGCCGACCGGATCACCGCCGCCCAGGCCGTGCACGCCTACACCGTGGGGTCGGCGCAGGCCACCGGTTGGGCCGGCCGCAAAGGCCAGATCATCCCCGGCCAGCTGGCCGACCTAGTGGTGCTCGGCCAGGACCCGACCGATCCCGGCACCGACCCCTCAGAGATCGCCGACATCCCGGTCCTGGCCACGGTCGTGGGTGGCGAAACCGTCTTCGGCGACGAGCACTGGACCACCCTGTCACCCGCACACAAGGAGACACTCTTATGAGTACGTATGACACCACTGTTTCCCCGTCCACCGCAGGTTTTCTCGAGGACTTCGCCGCCATGTCGGCCTTCGGCGCCACACCCGGTGGTGGCATCGACCGGCAGGCGGGCACCCCGGACGACCGTGCCGTCCGGTCCTGGTTCTCCGACCAGGTCATCGGGCGCGGCGGGCGGGTGCAGTTCGACGAGATCGGCAACCAGTTCGGACTCTTCGAGCGCACCCCCGGCGCGCCGTATGTCCTGGTCGGTTCGCACATGGATTCCCAGCCGCTGGCCGGTCGATTCGACGGCTCCTACGGGGTCCTCGCCGGCCTGCACGCTGTGTCGACACTCGCCGCTGAAACACATCCCTCACGGAGCAGCGGCGTCAATCTCGCGGTGGTCAACTGGTTCAACGAGGAAGGCTCCCGGTTCGCCCCGTCGATGATGGGGAGTTCGGTGTACACGGGGTCGTTGGAGTTGGAGGAGGCGCTGGCCGCCACCGACCATGCCGGGGTCACCGTCGCGGAAGCACTGACGGAGGCTGACTGGACCCCGATCGTCCCGACCCCGGAGATCGCAGCGTACGCCGAGATCCACGTAGAGCAGGGACGGGTGCTGGAGGACACCGGCGCCACCATCGGGTTGGTGTCGGCCACCTGGGGTGCCAGGAAGTTCCGGGTCACCGTACACGGTGACCAGGGGCACACCGGGTCCACGCTGATGTCCGACCGTCGGGATGCGCTCTTCGGCGCCGCGCTGATCATCGCCGCGGTGCGCCGGATGACCGACGAGGTTCCCGCGGGTTCACTGCAGGCCTCGGTGTCGCAGATGGTGGTGGAACCCAACTCCCCTGTCACCATCGCCCGGGAGGTGACGATGAACCTTGATCTGCGCTCCCCCGACACCGACATCCTGCAGTGGGCGGAGGCCCGGGTGGCAGAGGTCGTCGCGGCGGCGGAAGCCGAGGCACATGTCCGGGTGGACCGACAGTTGACGCACCAGTGGTCGTTAAACCCGTACCCTGCGGAGGGTGTCTCCTTGGCAGGTGGTGTGGCCCGCGACCTGGGTTTCAGCCACCGCGAGGTCTATACGGTGGCCGGCCACGACTCGACGAACATGAAGGAGAAGGTCCCGACGGTGATGCTCTTTGTCCCCAGCGTCGAGGGCATTTCGCACAATGAGGCGGAGCTCACCCGGGACGACGACATGCTGGCAGGGGTGGAGGTGCTCACCGAGACCGTCCGTCGGTTGGCGGAATCAGTAGACTCCGGTGGAAACTGACGGACTCAGGAGACAGCCACAGGAGGGCCACCGGTGACATCGCGGACGCAGGGCACGATCCGGACCGTCGCCGTCCTGACCACGTCGATCCTCGGCACCGCAGTACTCGCTGCCTGTGGCGGGGACAGTGAAGGCAGCGGAGGCAACGACGGCAATGACGGCGGCCGGCACACACCGATCACCGCCGCGGACGGTCTGACGATTGTCGAGGACGCCCCGGATGACGAGACCGACGAGCACTTCGTCGAGCGCATCGTCTATCCCGTCGGACCGGACGGCAGTGGCAAGCCGAATCCGGAGGAGAACTGGGCGGATCTCTATCTGCCGACTGGCGCAGAAGAACCGGCGGGCGCAGGGGACACAGAGCTGGCCGAGGCCACTGTGCCACTGGTCGTGTACATCCAGGGCACCGGGTGGAACGGTGGCGCCCACGGGGCCAGCCATGTCGCCTCCGACCTGGCGTCCCGCGGAGTCGCGGTGATCAACATCGAGTACCGGGGTGTCAAGGAAGGCGCCGGGTGGCCGAAGACGTTCGAGGATGTCGCCGCGGCCCTGGACTACGTCCCGACCATCGGCGAGCACTATCCGCAACTCCGTGTCGGGGACGCGACCGTCGTCGGGCACAGCGCCGGCGGACAGCTCGCCGCGTGGGCCGGCTCCCGCGGCGACCTGGACGACGATGAAGTCGGCGCGCAACCGACGTTCACCCCGACCCGGGTGGTGTCCCTGGCCGGACCGCTCGATCTGATCCGTGCCGCCAACACCGGCGATGACAATATCGTCAAAGCCATGCAGGCCACCCCGGACGAACGTCCGGAGGAGTACGACAGCATCGACCCCATCCGGAACATCAACCCCGACGTCGCCGTCGTCGCTGTCCACGGCACCGACGACACGGTGGTACCGCAGGGAAACTCCGAACGGTTCGTGGATGCTGCCGTCGACGCCGGCGGCAGCGCCGAGCTCGTCCTGCTCAAAGACGAGGACCACCTGTCGTTCCTGAAACAGGACTCACCGCACTACACGCGGGTGCTGGACATCATCCGCCAGACCGCCACGCTGCCCCACGATGTCTTGGACGGCGACCAGTTCGACTGACCCGCCGATCGATATTCGCACCTGACACCTTCTCGCTAAGCTCAGAGTCACCTGCCTGCCCCGCCCCCGAGAGGAGCCTGTCCGCTGTGAGTCTGCCCTCGTGCCGCTGGTACCGTCCGTATCGCTCATATCGCCCGTATCACTCGTACCCCGCCGGTCGCGTTGCGTCCATGCTGGCCGCCACCGCGCTCACCGTGACCCTGGTGTCCTGCAGCGACGACAGCAGTTCCGGACGGAACGCCGACGGCGGGCACTCGTCCCCTCCGTCCGACACCATCGAACTGGACGGTGCGACGGTCGTCCCTGACGTGCCGAACGACGAGGTGGCCGACGGCTTCGTGGAGCGGTTCGTCTACCCGGTCCGCGAGGGCACACCGGATCCCACGCAGAACTGGGCCGACTTCTACCTGCCTGAGGGCGAACACGACGAGGACACCGTCCCCCTGGTCGTGTTCATCCACGGCGGAGCGTGGCACGGCGGCGCGCCCGGGTCACGACACATCGCCGCCGACCTGGCCTCGCGTGGACTGGCGGTGCTCAACGTGGAGTACCGCGACGTCAACGAAGGTGGCGGCTGGCCGCAGACCTTCACCGATGTCGCCGATGCGCTGGACTACATCCCGTCCATCGACAAGCGGCACCCGGAGATCACCATCGACGATGAGACCGTCGTCGGGCACAGTGCCGGCGCTCAGCTCGCCGCCTGGGCCGGCACCCGTGGCGACCTGGAGACTGGCACGCTCGGGGCGGACCCGAAGTTCACACCGAACCGCGTGGTATCCCTGTCCGGCCCGCTGGACCTGGTGTGGGCCGCCGAGCACGGCGACGACAATATCATCAAGGCCATGAAGGGCACTCCCGCCCAGTTACCGGAGCGCTACGACAGCATCGACCCGATCCAGAACATCAACCGGCATATTCCGGTCGTCGCGGTACACGGGACGGCGGACACCCTCGTCCCACCGGAGAACTCGCAGCACTACGTCGACGCGGTCACCCACGACGGAGGCAACGCGAAGCTGGTCATGCTGCGCGACGAGGACCACACGTCGTTCCTGAAGAACTCATCGAGACACTACAACCAGGTGCTGGAGATCATTCACCGCGTGACCACTCTGTCCCACGAGGAGCTCGGCACCCGGCTCGACGGCGGGACGACGGAGTTGGCTGAGGAGAAACCCTAGGAACCGCCTGCACCCTCAGGAGGTGTGGTGCACCGGCGCGAGCTTGTACACCGGAGTGTCCAGCCCCTCATGCCGGGCGGCGAGTTGCAGCGCGAGGTAGCGCGAGTAGTGGCGTCCCTGGTGCAGGTTGCCGCCCATGAACCAGAGGTTGTCCTGCTGGGTCGGCTTCCACATATTGCGCAGTTCGCCCTCCCACGGGCCGGGGTCCTTGGCGGTGTCAGAGCCCAGTCCCCAGCACTTGCCGACCTTGTCGGCGACCTCCGGGCTGATCAGCATCTCGGCCCAGCCGTTCATCGACCCGTATCCGGTGGCCAGCACCACGACATCGGCCTGTAGTTCGGTGCCGTCGGTGAGCACCACGCCGTCGGCGGTGTAGTGGTCGATGCCCACGCCACTGTGGAGTTCGATCGTGCCGTCGGCGACGAGTTCGGATGCGCCGACGTTGATGTAGTAGCCGGAACCGCGGCGCAGGTACTTCAGGAAGAGGCCGGACTCGTCCTCACCGAAGTCGAGCATGAATCCGGCGTCGTCGAGCTGGCGGTAGAAGTCGGCGTCCTCCTCGCGCACCTTGTCGAAGGCCTCCTTCTGCCCGGCGGGCAGCAGTTTGTACGGCCAGGAGGCGAAGAGCATGTCTGCGGTATCGGTGTCGATACCAGATTCGACGGCTTCCTCGGAGAACAGTGGCGAGGTGACGTGTTTGATGAATGCGTCGGAATTGACGATGTGGGTGGAGGACCGCTGGATCATGATCGGGTGTGCACCGTTGTCGTGCAGGTCCTTGCAGATGTCGTGGGCGGAATTGTTCGCCCCGAGCACCACGACCCGGCGCCCCTTGTCCGTCTCGCCGCCCGGATGTTCCGAGGAGTGCCGGATCTCGCCGCGGAAGTCCTCCTCCCCCGGGAGGGACGGCTTGTTCGGCACGCCGGACATGCCGGTGGCCAGGACCAGTTGGGTGGGATTGAGGACGACCTGTTCACCGTCGCGGGAGACGACGACCTCCCACGTACCGGTCGCCTCATCATAGGACGCTCGCTCACAGGTGGTTTTCGTCCAGTAGTCCAGGTCCATGATGCCGGTGTAGTGCTCCAGCCAGTCCCCCATCTTGTCTTTGGGGGTGAACACCGGCCAGGTCGATGGGAACGGCAGGTACGGAAGGTGGTCATACCAGACCGGGTCATGCAGGCACAGGGAATGGTAGCGCCCACGCCACTGGTCACCGGGGCGGTCGGACTTCTCGACGACGAGTGTGGGCACCCCCTGGTGCTTCAAACGCGCGGCCAGTGCGATACCACCTTGTCCACCTCCGATGATCAGGACGTAGGGCTGGTCCTCGTAGCCGAGGCGTTCCTTCCGCTGAGCTCGTTTGTCCGCCCAGTTGAGCTTTTCAGCGTCCGGGCCGTGTTCGACCCCCTTCGGACGGTTGCGACCCTTGGGCTCGGGACGGGTGACGAGTTCCCTGGCCGAGGTCAACAGCGTCCAGATCTTTCCGTTGCGCAGGCGGACAATGGCGCGGGCCTTGAACACCGGGGTGGTGAAGGTGACGGTACCGCGGGTGACGCCGTCTCCTTCGTCGGTGGCGTCCTCGACGACGAGGTCGGTGGCACCGATGCGGTCGTGGTTGGCCCGGACCAGGTCGGCGATGGCATCCGGGCCTTCCGCGGTGTGCAGGTTCCAGGTGAAGACGACGAGGTCGCGCCAGAACCCGTCCGGCTCGAACAGGTCTGCCACAGCGTCGGCGGCAGCATCCGGGTCACTGGTGTTCAGTGCAGCGGCGAAAGTGGTGAGCCAGTCAGCGACCTGCTGGTCGAGACTGGTGGCGGCGGTGTCGGTGGCGGCGGTCATGGACCGGTGTCCTTTCGTTCGCGGAAGCTGGAGAGCGAGAAAACGTGCCGACCCGATGTGCAGTGGGTCACATCTGGCCGACCCCGACTACGGTAGGAGCACCTCCGCCCCCTGACGACCGCACTGGAAACATCATTGTGCAGACATAAAGTTCACCATCGAAATGATCCCGGTCATGCGTCCACCACCCCTGCACCACCGGTCACCACGGGGGTGGCCGCACCTCACCCCCGGGCGAGCGTTGCGATGCGGCGGACGGCGTCCTCCACCGCCCACTCGGCGTCTGCTGCGTGACCCTTGACCCCGGCATCCAGCTCAGCAACAATCTGGACCGCCGCCGCAACGGATGACGCCGTCCAGGACCGCGCCGAACGTACCGTCTTCTCCAGTTTCCACGGCGCCATCCCGTACTCCCCTGCCTGCTGGCGGGGGTTTACCCGGGCGCCGTGCACCCGGGCAATGTCGCCGACCATTCCGGACAGCGCCGAGGCCAGCAGCACGGGATGCACGCCGAGCTGCAGCGCCCGGCGCGCCGACCCCAGAGCCTGGTCAGCCCGTCCGGCGATAGCGAGATCCGCGACGTCGAAGCCGGAGACCTCCGCAGATCCCTGGTAGTACCGGTGCACGGTCTCCTCGGTGACATGACCGTCGGTGTCGGCGACAAGCTGGCTGATTGCACTGGCTAACTCCCGCAGGTCGGTGCCGACGGAATCAAGGAGTGCGGCAGTGACATCCGGAGTCACGCGTACCTTATGGTCCCGGAACTCCTGTTCCACGAAACTCTGGCGTTCCCTGCCTTTGAGTTCCGCAGCCGAATGTACCTCGACCGCGCCTTTCGGCCCCTTCTTCGGCAGACTGGTGACCAGGGACTTCTGCCGTCCTTTGCCGGTGTGCTGGAGAATCAGCACCACGCCGGGGGCGGGATCAGTAACAGCCATCTCGATCATCGCGACGGAGTCCTTCGCGGCCTCCTCCACTCCGGTGACGACCACGATGCGATCCTCGGCGAACAGCGACGGGCTGAGCAGTTCGGCCAGTTCACCAGCGTTGAGTTCGGAGGTCTTGCGCATGTCGACCGGTAGATCATCGATCCCGGCGTGAGCGCGGGTCGCTGCGACGATGCGGTGCCGGGCCCGCTCCGCCAGAAAGCTGTCGGCGCCGACGATAAGGTTCACCGGAGCCGGTGGACGGGAACTGGTTGCCATGCGTGCCAGTCTATCGGTCAGCGGCCCGAGCGAGCGGGCGACCATCTATGCTGATGCCATGCAGGTTGAACGCGTGGTGCCGAATGTCGTGGTCGGCGATCTGCCGCGGGCTGTCGAGGAGCACACAGAGATCCTGGGGTTCGAGGTCCTCATGGACCACGGCTGGATCGTCACTCTCGGTGATGACGCCGGTCACCAGCTCAGTCTCATGACCGCAGATGCGACCGCCCCGGTCTGCCCGGCCGTCTCGGTCTTCGTCGACGATGTGTCCACCGCCCTGGAGCGCGTCCGTCGTGCGGGCCTCGAGATCATCCACCCGCTCACCGAGGAGCCGTGGGGTGTGACCCGCTTCTTCTACCGTGATTCGCAGGGCACCGTCATCAACATCGGCATGCACACACCGCCGGGCGACTGAGATAGGTTCAGTCACCTCCGCGATCCGCAGAACAGACCCCCGTCCACGATCCCGTCGGCGTACAACCCCTCGGCCGCCCCTTCCGCGCCGAGCACCACCGTGCCGTCCCGGAAAGGAAACGCCACCGGCACCCCGCCCGGTGTACGGCTCGGCATCCCCCGGCTCCGACCACACGCGGTCACCACATACAGCTCCGGACGCTCTGCACGCTCAGACGATTCCTCCTCGGACGACGCATTCAACCGGTACTCGTGCAGCATGACTGCCGCTTCATCAGTGACGACGATGACCTCAGCGTCCTCTCCTGCAGGTCCGCGGAGTATCTCCGGCCCGCCCGACGTCGTCGGACGCACGCCCAGATACCAGTCGACCTCATCCAGGTCATCGGCCCACACCCGCACCAGCGCCGCACCCTCGCCGGTCGCCACGGCATAGGGACCGGTCACCAGCACCCCACGCTGCACAGCCACCACCGTCCACACAGCTGCCACCAGCAACCCCGCGGCGGCACACCGACGCCATCGCCCCGACACCACCACCAGAACTACCCCCACCGCGACGACAACCACCACCCCTGCTGCCGTCGCACCGCCCGGGGTGTGCAGCACCGGTACGCGGGACAGGACCGCTGCGACGCTGAGGATCCACCACGCCGGTACCGCCGCCACCCACAGCACAGCCGTTGCAGCACCGGTGTGCACACCTGCGACCAGCGCGCCCAGCATGCCGATCACCGTCACCGGCGGAACCGCTGCGCCCACCAGCACATTCGCCAGCACCGCCGTCGGCGAAACCACACCCGTCATCTGCACGATCACCGGTGCGGTCACCAGGTCAGCTGCCAGACTCACCGACACCAGCCCCACCACCATCGCCTGCCACCGGGCGGGAGGATGATGCCGCCCCTGCCGCGCCGTCCTACGGTCCGTCCAGCCCTGCAGAATTCGACGGGTGATCAGCGGCGCGAGCGCCACGATGCCCGCCGTCGCCGCCACCGACAGGATGAACGCGTACTCGACCGCCAGCCCCGGGTCCACTCCCAGCAGTACGATCACGGCAGCAGACAAGGCGGCGTAACCGTGGGCCCGCCGAGCCGACAACGCCGCGACCAAGCCGACCACGCCCATCACCGCCGCCCGCAACACACTCGGTTCCGGGCCGACCAACAGTACGAACGCCACCAGGCACAGGAAGGCCACCAGATACCGCGACCACAACGGCCACCCCCACGCCGTCACCAGCACCAGCACACTACCCGTGACGATCGCCAGGTTCGCTCCACTCACCGCCGTCAGGTGGGTCAGTCCTGTCGCCAGGAACTGTTCCCGGGCCACCGGATCCTGCATGCTGACGTCCCCGACCACCATGCCCGGCACCAGTTCACCGGTTCCGCCCGGCAGGTTCTGTGCCGCATCCCGCAACCCGGCGCGCAGATGAGCAGTTGCTCCGGCGAGCCCGTCCGGTGCAGACACCACGTCCGGAACTCCCGACGCAGACAACTGTAGCGGGACCATGGCCAGCCGGTCTGTCTCCGCCGCAGTCGCTTCCACCGCCAGTGACGTCCCCGGCTGCCATGCCAGCATTCCGGCCTCGACATCCCGGGCGTCAAGGAACAGCGGCACTGTGCCCAGGCGGTCCACCTGCACCGTCAACAGGACGCTCCCGCCGGTCAGCTGTTTCGGCGCCGTGGCGAGTTCCACCGTTTCCGTCAGCCGTGTCGTTGTCCCCCTCAGCGCATGCTGATCCACCCGTGCCACCAGCCATGCCGCCCGGGCGGACCACGCAGCCGCCACCAGTGCGACGAGGGCGCTGGTCCGCACTACGACACGTAGCGGCCCTTCCGCCACCGTCGTGCCCGCGCGGAACGGCCCCAGACGCAGCACCCCTACTCCCGCGACCGTGCTCACGCCCAGCAGTCCTGCAGCCACCCACGGGCTGCGCACCATGATCGTCAACACCACGGCCAGCCACACCGCCACCGCCACCGGCACCAGCCGCAGGTCCGGGCCCCGGCGGCGTCGCATCACCTCAGGGCTGCCCGGATCTCGGTCCGGAACCGTCCACGGTGCCCCTGTGCCCGGCGGCGGCACTAGATCTGGGTTGGGACGCGACCGCAATGCTCTAGAATCCACGGACCGGTCAGACGGTGACGCTGTCACGCAATGCCTCGAACTTCGCCGGACCGATCCCCTTGACCTCCATGAGCTGCTCCACTGCAGCGAACCCACCATGGTTCTCCCTCCAGGCAATGATCGCCTCCGCCGTGGCCGGGCCAACCCCGGACAAGGACGTCAACGCCACGGCATCGGCGGAGTTGATGTTCACCATGCCGGACGCCGACGCACCGGAGTCGGCCCCGTCCTCCGCTCCTTGTCCCGGTTGCGATGAAGCCGGGCCCGCTGACGCAGGAGCCCCGTTCTCCTGAGCCTGCCCCGGGTAGAGCACCCGCGACCCCTCCGGATCAACCACGATCTGCATGCCGTCCACGACCGGCTCGGCGAGGTTGATCCCCTCCACACGACCGTCCCCCCGGACCCCTCCCGACCGGTCGATCACCTCGCCTGCCCGCGTCCCCGCATCGACGGTGACCAGGCCGGGGTTCTGCACCATCCCCTGCACCGACACCACCACAGGCCCCACACCTGCGGTGTCATCTTCCCCGCCTGCCTGGTCAGACTCACTACGCCCGCGGTCATCCGTCCCGGCGTCCCCCGCCAGTTCTACCCCGGGTTTCCCGGACACCACTGGTGACAGTCCGGACGCGACCTCCCCCTGGTCACCGCCGCCGCTGTCACCACCTGTGTCGTTGAATAGCATCACCCCTCCCACCACGACCACCAGGGCCGCGACTGTTGCCGTCATGATCCGGGCGGACCGGGGACCGATCGCGGTCCGACGCTCGAACCGGACATCCGCCAACTCATGGCCGGGCAGCGGCTGGGTCAGGGCCTCCACCCTGTCAGCCACCGCCCGCCGTGTGCCGCTGCCCCGGCGCTGTGCCGGTGCCCTGTGTTCTGCGTCTCCGCCCATGCGTCACCATGTAACTGCACGGGTGGACCTGGTCCCTCCCCGAAGACGTTGTCGGCGCAGGACGTTGTGGACAACAACCGACCTGTGGAAAACGTCAGTCCTGCACCAACGACACTGCCAGCGCCCCTGGCCCGGTGTGCACAGCCATCGCGTGTGAAATATCCACGACCGAGATGACCACACACTCCGGCAACTGCCCACGCAGGTTGGCGCGGAGCTCCTCGGCAGCGTCCTCCGCCTCCCGGTGGTGAACGGCCAGATGCATCGGCACCCTCGGCAAATCCCGCAACGGGACCTGCTCCTCGGCACGGCGACGCAACCGCAGCCGCTCATGCTCGGTTTTCTCCGACTTCTCGGCTTTGTCCGTTTTGTCTGACTTCTCGGATTTGTCTGCCTTGTCGGACCTGTCGCGGCCACCGAAGTTGAAGATCCGCGGCCGGTCCGGGGATTCAGGAACGTCGTCAGCATCGAGTGATTCGGGTTCGGGCTTATCCGAAACCGCGGAAGCGTTCTGCTCATCCCCGTCATCGGGGACATCGTCGTCGTCCGCGTCGTCCGCGTCGTCCGTATCGTGCCCGTTCCCGTCCGCCCGAACGACAACGTCCGACTCTGTTATCCGGGCGACCGTCTCCTCGGACGACTTCGCGTGCTCCGCAGTCGTATCCGCACCCTCGTCCGCCGTACCAGCGTCCTCACCTGTGTCGCCGTCCTCCGACGACGATTCTGACGGCAACAACGCCTCAGCGACATCACGGTATGCATTCGCGGCGAGGGTCACCATCCGCTCCATCGCCTTCGACCGGGTCCGGGTCTTCGCAGCAAGTTCAAGCCGCCCGCCCGCCAGGTGCATGATCGGCTTGATCGCCAACGCGGTCGACAGCAGTCGCTGGCCTGCGGTCAACCGCCCACCGCGCGCCAGCGTGTCCAGGCGGTTGACGAACAGCCAGAGCTGGCCGGTGTCTATGACGTGCTGGGCCGCGCCACGACACTCGTCGAGTGAACCACCCTCATCAGCGCAGCGAGCCGCGGCGATGGCCGCCTGCCCGATGACCATGCCTCCGGACATGGTGTCAATGACCTCAACGCGTCCGTCGAGAACCGCCGCGGCCTGCGATGCCGATGACCAGGTGCCTGACAGCTCCTTGGAGATGTGCAGTGCCACCACACCGTCGTCACCGCTGCGTTCCAGCAGCCGCGCATAGCAGGCGGTAAGTTCAAGGGCCCCCAGGCCCGCCGTCGTCTCGTCGTCCCCCTCGCCTTCGGCGTGGAAGTCCAGGACGGTGATGCCGTACTCCGTGGCCAAGGCCGGGGGCAGGCATGCCGAGGAATCGGTGACCACCAGTACACTCATCGTCCGGTCACCTCACCTTCATCCGCATTCACCACGGCAACCGGCATGGGTGCCGCGACTCCCACATTCCATCCTTCCAGGAACCAGCGGGGTGCGCGCCACACTGTGCCGCCGGAGCCCGGATCAGTGACATCACCGGTCGGGCGAGCCACAAGCTGGGACCAGCGGGCGTTCCCCAGCCCACCGAACATCGGGTAGTGCTCGGTCGGGATCCCCAGGAGACGGGACGTCAGTGCCGCGATCGTGCCACCGTGGGCGACGAGCATCACCGTACCGGCGTCCCACGCATCGGTGGCCATGAGTTCCTCGACGAGGCCCACCGCGCGGTCGGAGACCTCCAGACGGGTCTCCCCGTTCGGAGGGGCCCAGGTGGGGTTCAGCCGCCAGTGTGAACGCTGACCGGGGAACACCGCGTCCACATCCTCGTGGGCTTTGCCCGACCAGTCCCCCAGGTCGGTCTCCCGCAACCGGGAATCGGTGGTGTACTCCAGGTTCAGGGCTTCGGCGAGCAGGGCCGCCGTGTCCTGCGCACGCTGCAGATCCGAGCTGACGACCGTGCCGATCGGCCAGGTCCCCAGCTCTGCGGCAGCGGCCTCCGCCTCGGCGCGCCCCGCTTCAGTGAGAGGGGTGTCGAGCTGGCCCTGCATACGCCCGACAAGGTTGAACTCAGTCTGACCGTGCCGGATCAGAATCAACCGACGTTCGGGCAGACGTCTCCCCCCAGACGGGCCGGACGAGCCGGACTCTCCCGGGCGCACCGTCACCAGCTCCTAGAGCTCGTCCTCGTCGGGAGCCGGACCCGCCAGCGGCAGGTCGGCTGCACTCTGTGCCGCGAAGGGATCGTCGGCGTCGATATCCTCGGCGCTCACGTCGCTGGCCCAGAACCCGCGGTCGGCCTGTTCGACGCCCTCGACCTCCACGGTCGGGCAGTCACGGTAGAGGCGGTCCAGGGCGTAGAACTCGCGCTCGTCGCGACGCTGGACGTGCACGACGATGGTGCCGTAGTCCAGCAGGACCCACCGGTTGTCCCGGTGCCCCTCGCGCAGGCGAGCCTTCACACCCACCTCGGCGAGCTTTTCCTCGACCTCGTCGACGATGGAGTTGACCATGCGCTCGTTGTCGCCGGTGGCCAGCACAAAACAGTCCGCCAGTGGCAGACGGGAGGTCACGTCGAGGACAACGATATCCTCGGCGAGACGCTCGGAGGCGGCGCGGGCGGCGATTCCCGCATGGTTGATGGCGTCGGAACTAGCGGTCACGTGGTGCCGGATCCTTCATGAAAGTAGAGGACAGATGTTTTCCGCCAGTGATTCTACAAGCCGGACGTCGATTTACAGCATCAGGTGGGCAGTTCCGTCAGAACCATCCGTCGGGGAAGCGGTCGCTCTCCTCATCCGGGTTCCAGTCGACGTCCGGCTCGGCCGAGTCAGACGGATCAGAGGTCGGGTCGCGACCGTCCTCCGGCATCCCCTGCCCGGCACTGGCCCCGTAGGGGCTGACGCTCTCCTCGGTGTCCGAGACCGCCCACGGCAACCCACCGTGACTGTCCTGGTTACGCCGACGGTACAGGGCGGTTTTCCCGATGTACTGGACGACTCCGTCGGGTACCAGATACCAGACCGACCGCCCGTCGGCTGCCCGCTCCCGAATATCGGTCGACGAGATCGCCATCGCGGGAATGTTGACCAGACTCAACCGGTCAGAATCGACCTGGCTACGCAGTGCCTCACCAGCGTCGGCGAGATCATAACCGGGGCGGGTGACGCCGACACAGTGCGCGAGGTTGAACACATCCTCCCAGTGCCGCCAGGTCACTATGCGTTCCAGTGCATCCGCACCGGTGATGAAGTACAGTTCCGCGTCCGGATACCGGCGCTGGATGTCCTTGAGCGTGTCGACGGTGTAGGTGTCCCCCGGACGATCGATGTCGACACGTGAGACCAGAAACTGGGGATTCGCCGCCGTGGCGATGACCGTCATCAGGTAGCGGTCCTCCGCTGCGGTGACGACCTTGTCCCGCTTCTGCCAAGGATGTCCGGTCGGGACATAGATGACCACGTCCAGCCCGAACCGGTCGGCGACCTCGCTGCCCGCCACAAGGTGCCCGTTGTGGATCGGGTCGAAGGTGCCCCCCATCACGCCGATACGCTCCGGGGGTTTGTCCGGGAATCGTGCGGCACGCTGGTCCGGTCGGCGGTTCTGGCTCACGTCCGCCCATGCTACGGGTAAGTACCGCCCGAAAGGAACCACGGTCGACGTTTCCCCGCGATACGCTTTCCACTATGGCGATGAGAATGAACCCGTGGGTACCGAATCAGCACGGCGCGTGGCCGATGGTCGCGATACCGCCCCTTGTCGGGCTCTTCTGGTGCCTGAAGATCTGGGACGCTGTCTCCCCCGCCGACCGGGGCGAAGGCATGCACGGCACTGCCGGCATGGTGCTGACCTTTCTCGCGGTCACCGTCGCATGGGTGGTCGGCTACCTCGCGTTCTTCGCCGGAGGAATTCTGATGCGTGCCCGTAACGCCGCGATGCGCGGACGCGCTGTCGCGCCGACGCTGCTCTACGGCGCAGTCGCCGGCCTGGCGGCGGTACTGGCCCTGATACTGCAGCCGCACCTGCTGTGGTGGGCGTTCGTGTTCCTGCCGCTGATCGCGATCGCGGTCTATGAGACGTGGCGGGGGACGCCACGGTCGCTGGCCTCCGGGGTCGCCACCACGGCCGCGTCTGTATTCATCGTCCCGGTCGCCGCGACAATCGGCCTGGGAGCGAGCAATCCGGTCAGCGGCGGGGTGACATGGACGTCGAACCTGTTCACCCCGAAAGTGGTCGAGGCCCTGCCCTCCGCGGTGTGGGTGAGCTTCCTGTGGCTGCTGCTCTACACGGTCGGGACGATCTTCTACGTCAAGACCATGATCCGTAAGAAGGGTGACCCTGGCTGGCTGGCCGCGTCCCAGGTATTCCACCTGGCCGCGCTGATTATCGTGGTGGCCACCGTCGGTGTGCGGTACGTCCATTGGGCGGCGTGGATTGTGGCGGTGGCCGTGTTCGCGGTGGCCCTGTGGCGGTCCCGCGCGGTACCCGCATCAGCTGCGAAGGGCACACCGTGGCCGCCGAAGAAGGTCGGGGTCCGCGAGATGCCGCTGCACGCCGGTGTCGCTGTCGCCGCCGTCATGGCCGCCCTGTTCTACGACGGTCCGCTGATCCTGTTCATCGGATAAGACGGGCGAAGGCATCGGCCGCGGCACGCTCAGCAGGGCTCGCATCCGAGGGGTCAACCACCGCATCGCGGAAATAGGTTTCGTGTGCCCCGGCACCCTCATCGTCCTGCAACGCGAGAGCGACGGACCGCGGTCCGGTGTCGCAGGCGAAGTCGTCGGCGAGACAGTAACTGTGGACCGGGACCCCGGACATCGCTCCGCCACCGATGAGTCCCGGGGCACGGTGGAAGGGATTGCCGAAGTACACCGCGCCGCGCAACCGTCCCTCTGCGGCGAGTGCGTGCTGCGCAGGCGTCAAGGCAGCAACCCCCTGCGAGTACCCCAGACCGACATAGTCCGGACGGCAGCCGGTGGACTGCTCATAATCCTCGACCATCTCGAAACCCCCAGGCAGGCCTCTGGCCATCGAGTCCATGAACAGGCCCACCCCGTTGACCACCGTTGCCGGGTCCGGGTTCTCCCCCGCCTCACCGACAGGAAAGCGTGCAGGGTAGTGGTCGGCATCAATAGCCAACACCGTGCGGTCGTCCGGGTCGAAGAGATCCGGATGCACGGTGGAGGCGTAATCCAAAAACCGGTGGAGGGTCTCCCCCTCGTAGCCGTTCGAGTATCCGTTGGATGCCCCGGGTGCGTAGGTCTCGTTCTCCTCGCTGCCGCGGGCTGCCAGGGTCACAACCGAGGGACAGCTCTCTCCCGCATCCGCATCACGGGCTACGCCCGCGGCAGAGGTACCGACCGTGGCTGCGGAGACAGCCACCACGAACACGGCGAAGCTGACGACTCCATGAATTTTCCTCACGGATACAACTTTACTGACCGGCGTCCCCGTTCAGGGGACAGGGCTGCGGTACACACCGCACCTTGCACACCGGAGCCGTCCGAAGTATTACCGCTCTGCCGCGGTATAAGAATCCACGACCTGGCGTTTTCCGACATTATCTCCCCGGAAAGTGGTAACACTTTGCGGGCACGGGCCCCAGGCACCGCAGCCCACCGGCAGTGCTAGGGACGGACCTGTCCTTCACCGTTGACGATCCACTTGGTGCTCGTCAGCTCCGGCAGCCCCATGGGGCCGCGGGCATGCAGTTTCTGGGTCGAGATGCCGATCTCGGCGCCGAAGCCGTACATCTCGCCGTCGGTCCAGGCGGTGGAGGTGTTGATCATCACCGCGGCAGCGTCGACATTCTGCTCGAAGAACTTGGTGGCCTTGTAGTCGGTGGCGCTGATCGCCTCGGTGTGGCCGGTGGAGTACCGGGTGATGTGGGCGACTGCGGCCTCGACACCATCCACCACGGCGGCGGCGATGTCGAAGGAACCGTACTCCTCCTCCCAGTCCTTCTGCTCTGCCTGGACCACGTCGCTGACACCGAGGGTGGACAGCTCGTCCACCTCACCGTGGATGGTGACCCCGGCGTCCTGCAAGGAGGTCAGCACGCGCTTCTTGTCCTCGTCGGACAGCGCGGCGTCGAGCAGAACAACCTCAGTGGCATTGCACACCGAGCAACGCCGGGTCTTACCGTTGATGACCAGCTCAATTGCCTCGTCGACATCAGCGGACCCGTCAACGTAGAAGTGGCAGTTGCCGGTGCCGGTCTCGATGGCCGGCACCGTGGCCCCGGTGACCACGGCGTTGATCAGACCGGCGCCACCACGGGGGATGACGATATCGACCAGGCCACGGGCAGTGATCAAGTCCTGGACCGAGTCGTGGGTCTCGCAGGGAAGCAGTTGGACGGTTTCCCGGGGCAGTCCGTGCTCTTCACAGACGTCCTGCAGAATCTCCACGAGACGCGTATTCGAGTTCTGGGCCGATTTCGAACCACGCAGCAGCGGGACGTTGCCGGACTTCACGGCAAGACCGAAAGCGTCCACCGTCACGTTCGGGCGTGCCTCGTAGACCATGCCCATCACGCCGAGGGGAACGCGGACCTGGCGCATCTCCAGGCCGTTGGGACGGCGGGAGCCGCGGACGACGTCGCCGACCGGGTCAGCCAGGTCCGCGACCTGACGCAAGCCGCCGGCGATACCTTCGACGCGGGCAGCGTCGAGGCTGAGCCGGTCAATGAGCGACTCCGGCATGCCCCGCTCACGCCCGGCGGCGATGTCGCGCTCATTGGCTTCGAGGATCGATTCCGTCTCAGCGACAAGCCGGTCCGCGGCAGCGGTGAGCAGGTCGTTCTTCTGGGTGGTAGTCAGCGCGGGGCGCTGGGAGACCTCCCGGGCTTTCTGCGCCTTGGCGAGCACGTCCTCACGCTCGGCGGCGCGTACGGGAGTCAGACCGGCGGTGTCACCGGAGGTGGTGGGGGCGGCGGACGAGTTCTTGGCGGTGTTCACGTCGTTCATGACACCCCAGCGTACGTGAGGCCAGCGTGAAAATCACCCAGATTGTTGAACAATCTGGGTGAGGGGCTGATATCAGCTGGTCGCGCCGTACACCCGGGACTGCCGGTTCGAGTACGTCGCCATGTAGTCAGCGTGAATCACCGGACGCTGGGCGAAGTCCGGGAGGTCCGTCGTGGACTTGCCGACCATCCCTTCCAGAGTGGCCGAATCGTAGTTGACCTCACCACGACCGATCAGTTCACCGTCCGGGCCCACGATGTCGAGCACCTCACCCGAGGTGAAGGCACCATCCACCTGCACCAGCCCGACAGCGAGCAGGGAGTTGTGGCGTTCCATCGCAGCGGCCGCCCCCGCATCCAGGTGCAGGGTGCCCGCGGAATCCGCGGCATAGAGGACCCAGAACTTCCAGGCGGACAGACGGTCCTCCCGCGGCCAGAAACAGGTGCCGACCATTGCCTGGTCCAAAGCTGCACCGATGTTCTCCGTGGAGGTCAGCAGCACCGGAATCCCCGCACGGGAGGCCAGACGGGCCGCAGATACCTTTGCTGCCATGCCTCCGGTACCCAGGCGCCCCCCGTCGCCGGCGACGACACCACGCAGATCTTTGCTGCTCTTCACTTCTGCAATGAACCGGGCGTCCGGCTCGGCCGGGTTGCGGTCGTAGAGACCAGCCACGTCCGACAGCAGGACGAGCGCATCCGCGTACGTCAGATGGGACACCAGAGAGGCCAGCCGGTCATTGTCACCGAAGCGCATCTCGGACGTCGCCACCGTGTCGTTCTCGTTGACGATCGGCACGGCGCGCAACTGCCGCAGACGGTCGATCGTGCGCTGGGCGTTACGGGCACGGTCACGCCGGGCAGCGTCCGACGCGGTCAACAGCACCTGACCGATCGAGCGACCGTAACGTGCGAAGCTGCGCGCCCACTCCTGGGCCAGCAGCACCTGCCCGGCCGCGGCAGCAGCCTGCTTGGTAGCCAGGTCCGTCGGCTTCTGTGCCAGACCCAACGGGCCCATTCCACAGGCCACAGCGCCGGAGGACACCACGATCACATCGGTGTCTCGGTCCATCCTGGCCTCGAGCGCGTCGGCGATGACGTCGATCCGGTCGGGACTGACCAGCCCTGTCTCATCGGTCAGGCTGGACGAACCGATCTTGACCACGACACGCTTGGCGTTACGGATCGTCTGCCGAACATCGGAGCGGTGGCCGTACGCAGGGGAATCCTCACCGACCTCAGGATCTGGGAATTCCTTGGAGGTGGCGGGAATGACGGGGCCGGGCTGATGCACAGCGTCCGTCCCGAACTCCAGGGACGCCGGGTACTCGAATACCGTCGGCTCATCGGACATGTCGGAGGCATCAGTGGTGTCAGACATGCCCCTCATTATGTCCCAGCCGCACCGGTCCTCGCCACGAGACGCCCGACTGGCCGGTCAACCGACCACGTTGCAGAGAAGTATCCAGGATCGTCCCGTGTGAGCCACCCCCATGCCGCTCCCCCGAATGCGGGGGCCGGTCAGCCCTGCCAGCGCTCCCGGTCGGCCTCTTCTCCGTCGCCGAAATCGTACTCGTCGATCAGGCCGCGTCGCGCCTGAGAGGCACGCTTTCGCTCCTCGGAGGTCGAACGACCGGTGCGGTCCAGACGACGGTCGGTGCCGCGGCCGGACGGCAGCAGGTCGACGCCTGCCGCGGTCTGCGGCTCCCACTCGAAGGTGATGGCGCCGATGGTGACCTCGTCGCCGGCCACGGCACCTGCCTTGTACAGTGCCTCCTCGACACCGGCCTTGGCCAGGCGGTCAGCCAGGTAGCCGACAGCTTCGTCATTCTCGAAGTCCGTCTGGATGATCCACCGTTCCAGCTTCGAGCCCGCGACGATGAAGGCTCCCTCGAACTCCGGATCCTTGGAGACCTCGAAGTCGGCGAACCGGCCACGGCCCTTGCCACGCAGATGCTTCGGTGTAACCACCTGTGGCGCAACCTCCTCGACCGGGTGTTGCCGACGGTGCTCACCGACGATCTCCATCAGCGCATACCGCAGCGGATCCAGGCCTTCGTGGCTGGCTGTGGAAATCTCGAAGATCGGCCATCCGAACGCTTCCGCGAGCTCGGGTCGCATCAACTCGGCCATCTCCCGAGCGTCGGGAACGTCGATCTTGTTCAGTACGATCACCCGTGGACGATCACTGAGGTCCCCGAGACCCGCGTCTGCGGAGAGTTCGGATTCGTAGTCCTTCAGCTCAGTCTCCAGCGCCCGGATGTCATCGACGGGGTTACGGTCAGACTCCAGGGCGGCACAGTCCACCACGTGGACGAGCACGGCAGTGCGCTCGATGTGGCGAAGGAAGTCCAGGCCGAGCCCCTTGCCCTGGCTCGCGCCAGGAATCAGACCGGGGACGTCTGCGATGGTGAAGACATCGTGGGCGACGTTGACCACCCCGAGGTTGGGCTGCAAGGTGGTGAACGGGTAGTCCGCGATCTTCGGCTTCGCGGCACTGAGCACACTGACCAGGGAGGATTTACCCGCAGACGGAAAGCCGACCAGTCCCACGTCCGCCATGGACTTCAGCTCGAGGGTGATGTCCTGAGCCTCGCCAGGTTCTCCGAGCAACGCGAAACCCGGAGCCTTGCGTGCCTTGGAGACCAGCGAAGCGTTACCCAGTCCGCCGTGTCCGCCCGCGGCCGCCACGAAGCGCTGTCCCTTGGTGGTCAGGTCGGCGAGCACCTCGCCCTTGCCATCGAGCACGACGGTGCCGGCGGGAACCTGGACGACCAGGTCCTTACCCCGCGCGCCGTGACGGTGGTCACCGGCGCCTGCGGCACCACGTTCCGCCTTGATGTGCGGGTGGAAATGGAAGTCGAGCAGGGTGTGCACCTGCGGGTCGACCTCCAGGACGACATCGCCGCCGTGCCCGCCGTTGCCGCCGTCCGGGCCGCCGAGCGGCACGAATTTCTCACGGCGTACCGAGGCACAGCCGTTGCCGCCGTCGCCGGCCTGCAGGTGCAGGACGACTCGGTCCACGAAGCGTGACATGATTGGACGCCCTCCAGTTCAGGCGGTTAAAAGGGGTGGTTGAAGAATCCCGCCGATCCTATCACCTGGGACAGACAGCGGTCGCAGTGCCGCAGGTCAGAGTGGCCGGACGGGCACGAGAAAGCCCCGGGACGTCCATGACATCCCGGGGCCGGCCTCAGAAGAACGCTGAGGACGTCGAGTACTAGGCCTCGACGGTCTCGTTCTCGACGATGTTCACCAGTCGACGGTTACGGCGGGTGCTGAACTGCACGGCGCCGCCCTTGAGGGCGAACAGGGTGTCGTCGCCGCCGCGTCCGACGTTCTCACCGGGGTGGAACGAGGTACCGCGCTGACGGATCAGGATCTCGCCGGCCTTGACCTGCTGACCACCGAAACGCTTGACACCGAGACGCTTGGACTCGGAATCGCGACCGTTGCTGGAGCTGGAAGCACCCTTCTTGTGTGCCATGGTCTTTTCCCTCCTCGGAAAAGGTGGTACCGCTGCGCGGGACGCAGCGATCGCTGGGTTTACTTGATGCCGGTGACCTTAAGGACGGTCAGCTGCTGGCGGTGACCGTAACGACGCTTGTAACCGGTCTTGTTCCGGTAGTGCATGCCGTTGATCTTCTTACCCTTGGTCTGGTCGACGATCTCGGCTGCAACGGACTTGTCGGCGAGCTTGTCACCGGAAGTGACGTCAGCGCCATCGACGAGGAGAACCGGGGTGAGAGCCACGGACGAACCCGGCTCTCCCTCGATCTTCTCGACCTTGACGAGGTCACCTTCGGCAACCTTGTACTGCTTTCCGCCGGTCTTGACGATCGCGTACATGGAAGGGCTACCCCTTTGTTTCTCTACTCGGCTCAGGCCGCCCCTCCACCGTCTGCCCCGGCGAAATGCGGGGCACGGCCTGAAAAGGCAATCTGACTGGACTTCATTGCTTATTTCACTGCGTTCGACGTCGACGACCCTGCGCCGGACATGCGGCGCGACCGTGGTTTCAGACAGAGACCAACGGTCACGATCGACCAACGGACGAACAGCGACGTTGCAAGGCTACCTTCCCACCCCAGGAAAACAAAATCTCCACAGCTTCTCCCGGGGCGGGAACGACACGCCGGTGATTTACCGTGCGCTGCGGACGACCCGTCGCCGTCCGCGACGATCGGACCGTACCTGCGGCACCGGTGCGGTCTCGGCCTGATCAGCACCGTCGGTCACCGCCTCGCCTTGCCGGGGTTCGTCCTGCCGCCGCGGGGCTTGCTTCCCGAGGCCGTAGTCCTCGGGTCGTGGTTCACGGTCCGACCGGGAGTTTCCACGGACCCGGCGCCGACGACGGGGCGAACGCTCGAATTCAGCCTTCGCCGTCGCAAAGTCTGCAGCTGGTGACTCGGCGGCATCCGGAGCTTCCCGTGCCTCCGACACGTCAGGCTGCTGTGCCTGCTCCGCCATCTCCGGTCGCTCGGCCGCAGGTGTGACGCGTCGGACGACCCGGCGCCCACGACGGTCCTTGCGCCTGGTGGTCTCCGCCTCGACATCGGAGCTGACCTCAGGCGTCGTCTGCCCTGTCGGCCGTGCCCCCGTCGTCTCAGCGGGTTCCTGCTGGACGATGTCGCGAAGCAACGCCTCGGTCGCGTCGTCGGTGCCGGCAGCATCGCCTGCGCCATCGATCTCGTCCGCGACATAGTCGGCGCCCGTCGGTTCGTCAGGATCTTCCTCACCGGCGCGGCTCAGCGCATGGGCGACAATGTCATGGACATCATCCGAACGGTGTCCCGTGTGGTCCTGTGCCGCGGCATGGACCGTCGTGGCCACCGTGGCCGTGGACTGCACGTCCTCCTGCGCAGGTGCCGGCGCATCCTCGATCGCGCTGTCTTCGTAGCGCTTACGGATCTCCTGCTCATGTCGGGCCTGTTTAAGTCCCTCACGTCCTCCGTGATCGCGACGCTCCGGTTGATCGTCGGCGTCATCATGCTGCACCGGATCATCGTGGAGGATGATGCCACGTCCCTGGCACGCTTCACACTCGGTGGAATAGGTCTCCACCAGCCCGGCGCCAAGCCGCTTCCGCGTCATCTGCACCAGTCCGAGGCTCGTCACCTCCGACACCTTGTGACGGGTCCGGTCGGCGGCGAGGAACTCCGTCAGCCGGCGGAGCAGCAGGTCACGGTTCTCCTCCAGAACCATGTCCACGAAATCGACGACAATCATTCCGCCGATGTCGCGCAGCCGCATCTGCCGGACGATCTCCTCGGCAGCTTCGAGGTTGTTCTTGGTGACGGTCTCCTCCAGGTTGCCGCCGGAACCCACGAAGCTTCCTGTGTTGACGTCAATGACCGTCATCGCCTCGGTCTTGTCGATGATCAGGTACCCGCCGGAGGGCAGCCAGATCTTCCGGCTCAGCGCGTTGGCGAGCTGGGCGTCGAGCTCATAGGCGGCGAAGACGTCATCGCCATCGTGCTCCTCCGGACTCCACTTGACCACGCGGTTCTCGAGATCAGGCGCCATGCGGTGCACGTAGTCACGGACCCGCTGCCACGACCTGCGGCCGTCGACGACCAGCTCGTTGAAGTCCTCGTTGAACATGTCCCGGACGACCTTCACAAGAAGGTTCGGTTCCTCGTACATGGTCACCGGGGTCGCGCCCTTCCGGGCGCGTTCCGTGTTCTCTTTCTCGGTGATATCGAGCCAGCGGCGGTGGAGCCGATCGACGTCCTCGGCGATCTTATCCTCGCTGACGCCTTCGGCGGCGGTACGGATGATCGTGCCGCCGTCTTCGGGGACCACGCGCTGCAGGATCGACTTCAGCCGCTTACGCTCCGCCTCCGGCAGCTTCCGGGAAATTCCCTGGGTCCGGCCACCGGGAACGTAGACCAGGTACCGCCCCGCGAAGCTCACGCGGTTGGTCAACCGTGCACCCTTGTGCCCCAGGGGTTCCTTGATGACCTGGACAAGAACCTGGTCGCCCTGTTTGAGCGCCGATTCGATCCGGCGGGAACGTCCCCGCACATGCTCGGAGCGCCAGTCGACCTCGCTGGCGTACAGCACGGCATTACGTCCGGTCCCGATGTCGATGAACGCGGCTTCCATGCTGGCCAGCACATTCTGGACGCGACCGAGGTAGATATTGCCGATGGTGGACTGCTGGTCGTCGCTGGTCACGAAATGCTCGACGAGCAGACCGTCCTCGACGACACCGACCTGGGTGGTCCACCCGTCGCCGTCTTGCCGCCGCGCATCACGCACGACCATGGAGCGGAAGATGTTCTCGCGGCGGGCGATGAACTCGGCACGCGTGACTGCCCGGTGCTTCTCGTTTCCCTGCTCCTGACGCCACCGGCGCTTGGACTCCAAGCGGGTGGACCCCTTGAGCTTCACCGGTTCATCGACGACGGGCGTCTGTTCTTCCGCAGTCTTGTTAGGTTCGTTCGGCACCTGTTCCTCGCTGTGAGAATGTGGCGCGTCATTGACCGCGGTTTGACCGCCGTCATTCTGGTCACCCTGGTCACCCTGGTCACCGCGTCCACGGCCACGGCCTCTGCTCCCGCGACGACGGCGCGAGGACGCTGTGCCGTCTCCGTTGGTCTCGCTGTTGTCCTCCCCGGAAGCTTCACCCTGGTCACCCTCGGTTGAATGTGACGTGACAGCTGCATCCCGCTGGCGTTCCCGGCGAAGTTCCTCCGCACCTGCCGCGGCACTCCGGGATCCCACGCGGCGGACGACGCGACGCCGCACCACTGGACGGGGTGTCTCAACCACCGGCTCTTGCTCGGGTTCCGGCTGCGGTTGCTGGACCTCCGGCTCCTGGTCCTTCGGTGTCTGCTTCTTCGGCGCCGGCTCCTGCACCGCGTTCTCCGCCGGGGTCTCCTGGGCGGCCGGACGGCTCACCCGCCGACGGCGGCGGCGACGGGACGCCGACCCCGCACTCTTCTCCTGCGGCGTCTCGACCGACTCAGACGGCTCAACCGGCTCGGACGACTCGACGGTCTCCGCCACCGGTGTGGCGGTGGCTGACTGCCGTGTCGGCTCCGCCTCGGGCTCGACAGGCTCCACAGGAGAAACCGGAGCCGCGGCCTTGCGGGTGACCTTGCCGGAGCGCCCTCCACGACGACGCGTCGGGGCCGACTGCTGTGCAGCCTCGGACTCATTGACGGTCTCGGGCTCACTGACTGCCTGGGGTTCAGCCTCGGGCTCCGGCTCGGCAGGCGTCGTCGCTGTCCCGGTCGCCTTCTTCGTGGCCGTCTTCGTGGCCGTCTTCCTCGGGGCTCGCTTCTTCGCGGGAGCCTTCTTCGCCGGCTTCCCGGCCGCGACGATCTCGCCGAGCACACGCTCCACCTCCGCCTTCGGCAGGGTGGAGGCTGCGCGCTTGTTCTCCACACCGTGCTCCCCCAACACGATGATCATCTGTGCGCTGGGAATCTCCAACGCCTTTGCGAGCGCATGGACCCGGACCTTCTCCCCCAGCTCATCACTCTTCACTCCTGCCGCTGCTGCGGCAAGTTCCTGGCTGGTATTCGCCATACTGTCTCCTCCATGGTGCCACGGGCAGGATGCGGATGTGATCGCCCCTCTCACGGACGCATCGCCGACACAGTGACAGATCTCCCGGAGGACAACGGGCGCTGTGATCGATCCGATCAGGTCGCAGCCACACAATGTCCGCAGTGTTTACTCTGTCCACCATGACCCGGCGCTACTCTCGCCGTGGCATAGATATTCGATGTTGTGTGCACAAGTTGTGCCTTAAAAACTTTCGGACATTCGGAGCACACCGCGACGAACCAGCGATACTGACGCTGCCAAAGGCGGTGAGAAGCAGTGAGACATCGTCTTCCGTCTCACATCGTTCGTCACACGCTCTCCGCCTCATGCGGGTGCTGCACGTGTCCCCCCTCATTGTTGCACACTGCGCCGCCGACGCCGTCCCCGCCACGCCTCACCCGACCGGAGCCGACTACGGTGGCTTATATGAGCGACAGCGTCCGCACTCTTCAGGAAATACACGCGTCCTTCTCACCTGCACTTCCGGGACGGATCATCGCGGCGGTTCTGCTCTCCGTTTTCTTCGGTGCCACGGTCTCCCCTTTGGCTGGGCCGTGGATCCTCTTTATCCTTGCCCCGGTACTGCTCGTCGGAATGTTCTACGTGAGCATCTCACTACGCGCCACGGGGCTGCGTGCCAACAACTACGCCCCCATGCGGGCCGACGACGAAACCCCCTCCTCGCTGGGAGGGACAATGGAGGAACCACGCAGTCCGAACCGGAGACTGCAGGTCTTCACCTATGTCGCCGGTCCGGCGATCTACCTGTTGATCTGGGCCGGCCAGTACATCAACTCAGCCACGGCACAATGGACGTACGCGGGCATCGTCACCGCCCTCACACTGGTCGCCTTCTGGCGTGCCTTTGTCCTGGAGGGCGCGGTGCCTGACGGATACCTTCCCCCGTCCCACGTCTTCGCCGCAGAGCCGGACTGGTCTCCCCACGACGACGCCGACGCGGTGGCCGCCGTCCTCCACGCCGTTCAGGCCGTGCCCGGCGGGCGCCAGGTACGCCGGGACGTTCTCACCGGACTGGCGCGTCCGCTCACGTCCTCACCGCAGGACGCGTCCGGTGTCGATAGGGGGCTGCAGGCCCTGACCGCACAGGGGCGCAGCGCTGTACTCCGGGAACGGAAGGACGCGACCACCGTTGTGGAATGGGTGACACTGACCACGGACGGACGCGACCATTACGAAACCTCCCCGCCGATGGCGGGGAGGTGACGGTATCGCAGAGCGGGTCAGAGGTTCGGGAACCAGATGCCGATCTCGCGCTCTGCCGACTCCGGCGAGTCGGATCCGTGGACGACGTTCTCGCCGACCGAGGTCGCGAAGTCGCCGCGGATCGAACCCGGAGTAGCTTTCGAGACCGGATCGGTGCCGCCGGCGAGCTGACGCCATGCGTCAATCGCGCGCTCACCTTCGACGATGCCGGCGATCATCGGTGCAGAGGTGACGAAGTCGACCAGGTCACCGAAGAACGGCTTGTCGGAGTGCTCGGCGTAGTGCTTCTCGGCGGTCTCGCGGTCGGCGACACGCAGGTCCAGGGCAGAGAGGGTCAGGCCCTTACGCTCGATACGGGCGATGATCTCGCCGACGAGGCCACGGGAGACGCCGTCCGGCTTGATGAGGATGAGAGTGCGTTCAGTCATGCGTGTCAGCCTACAGAACCCGGTTGAACGGAAGTTAAAGAGGCAACCCCCGGCGCCGGCGCCGGTCGCGGACCACTTGATTGGTCACCGTCACGACTATCAGGAACCCCGTCAACGGGTAGACGGCCACCAGACCGAGGTTGAAGAAGACCACGGCACCGACGATCGCGCCGACGGAGAGACACACCGCCATGAGCAACGGGTACACCCAGGCCGACACCCGTCCGCCAAAGAAGGAGTCCACGAAACGTTGCCCCGCCTTCACCAGCGTGCCGGTCACATAGGTCAGCGCGATACTGACCTCTCCGTCCCGTTCGAAGACCGAGTTCATGGCACCGATGCCCACAGACAACAACATCACCGCCAGCGTCTCGGAGCCTGAGGCCAGCGACACCGACGAGGCGAGGAAGACCAGGGACACAGCGACCAGAACCGCTTCCCGGGCACGGTACCTTCCCCACCGGCGGGTCACGAGCCGATGGACCAGCGCACCGCACATCACCCCGACCATGAACAATACGATGCAGCGGCCCGCCAGCCACATCAGTTCACTGTCATCTTCCACGATAGACACCGCCAGTCGGGTGCTGTTCCCTGACATGAACGACAGGAAGACTCCACCGTAGAACATGAATCCGATGGAGTCGGCGTACCCGGCGACGGCGGCGAGACACATGGCGAGGGCCCGTTCCCCGCGGCGGTAGGTATTCATCGGTGAAAATCGTACCCGCAGCGCCGGCATTTCCCTGATAGGTTTGACCCTGGAATGACATGACCACAGTACGGTGCCATGGCGTGCACACGGGAGAAGGAGAGACATCATGGGTGAACTGACCGATAGGAACGGCGACGCCGTCACCGTCCGGTTGACGTCGAAGGGGAACGCGTATGCGATCTACCTCGCGGACGACACCCGCGCTGGCGCGGCATATTTCGTCGACCACGGGTCAGAGCGCATCTTCCACCACACGATCGTGGGCGACGACTTCGCCGGCCGTGGTCTGGGCAGCATCCTGGTGCGCGAAGCACTGGCGGACACGAAGTCCCATGACCTCACGGTCGTTCCGTCCTGCCAGTTCGTCGCGTCATGGATCGAGCGCAACGGGTACGACGGCCCGGTCTCCTCCCCCACCCCGGAAACCGACGAGTACGTGCTCGAGCACGCTGGCGAATCCTGACCGTGACGGTCACCGACCGGTTTCGGTGAACTCCGGTCGGTTCACCGTCAGTCGCGGTCTTCCGCGACGTAGTAATGCTGGGCGGGGAGCAGACCCTTGTCCATTCTGCTCTTCACATTCGCACGGAGGTGGTAGGTGTACCACCACGCGAGGATAAACAGGACCGCTACAAAAAGCATCGTCGGGTGCACGATCACACCCAGCGCAGCGAAGACCTGCAGGCCGATGTTCATCTTGTCCGCCCACGGGCGGAACTGCATGAACGACGCCACCACCATCGCCACGCCAAGCACGGCGACGTAGGTCATGTTGAATACGGTGGCGTGTGCCCCGTCGTCGACGACACCGACGACCGCGAGCACCAGCAGCACCGTGATCGCCTCCATGAGCATGATGCCGGCCATCATGCCCTTCAACCCCTTGAACGGGTCGACCTGCATCTCATGGGCAGGCCCCAGAGGGGTGGTGTTGTCACTCACGGCATCCTCGTTTCGCCGGTCATCGCACCGGTGGTCGTATGAATCTTCTTCTGCGACCACTTTGCCGCAGCCGGGGTCCAGGAGTCCAACGCGGCACTCAACCCGGAGACCTCGGTGAGGTGGATGAGCCCGTCGCGGTGCTCGGCGTTGAAGAAACCACGGGAGACCATCTGGTCGATCATTCCGAGAAGCGGAGCCCAGTACCACTCCACGTCCATCAACGCCACCGGCTTGTGGTGGATCCCGAGAACCTGGGCGGTCCACACCTCGAAGAACTCCTCGAGTGTGCCGATGCCACCGGGCAGGGTGACCATGGCGTCCGCCGTCTCCGCCATCCTGTTCTTGCGTTCATTCATGGTCTCGACGATCTCCAGGCTGGTCAGCCCGGTATGGCCGGTCTCCCCGTCGTACAGATGCCGGGTGATCACACCGTGGACGTCCATGCCCTCGTCCAGTGCGGTGTCTGCGGCGACACCCATCAGCCCGACGGATCCGCCGCCGTAAACCAGTGAATGCCCATTCGCTGCCAAGTGTCGGACGACAGCGACGGTCATGTCCCGGTAGCCAGGACTGTCCCCACTGGCGGAGCCGAGGTAGAGGGCGACACGTTTCGGTGCGACCCGGCTCGCTGTCGCTGTGACGGTCACGCCGGATCCTTCCCGAACAAGGTTCTCGCGTCACCGGCGGTGACGACCGAACCGGTCACCAGGACTCCTGCTCCGGATACCTGGCTGTCGCCGAAGCCGCCGTCGTCCTCAGCGAGTTCCACGGCGAGTTCGACGGCACCGGGGAGGTTCGGCGCGACGTGGACACGCTCCTCGCCGAAGGCGTCCCGCGCATACTCTGCGAGGTCCTCGACATCGACCGCACGTGGCGAGGTGTTCTGGGTAACCACGATTTCATCGAGCACAGGCTCCAGTGCAGCGAGAATGCCGCGGGCATCCTTGTCTCCGAGTACACCGACGACGCCGATGAGGCGACGGAAGGAGAAATCCCGGTCAATGGCCTGGGCCAGTGCGCGTGCTCCGTGGGGGTTGTGGGAGGCGTCGATGAATACGCTCGGGGTCGCCCGCACCCGTTCCAGGCGCCCAGGTGAGCTCACCTGTGCGAAACCGCGCCGGACGGTCTCTTCGTCAAGCATGCGCCCGGCACCGGCACCGAAGAACGCTTCAACCGCGGCCAAAGCGGTGGCGGCGTTCCGAGCCTGATGGGCACCGGAGAGCGGCAGGAAGATGTCGGTGTAGACCCCGCCGAGTCCTTTCAGGGTGAGTGTCTGGCCGCCGACGGCGACGGTGGATTCGACGACGGCGAATTCGCTGCCGGCGCGCGCGACCGAGGAATCGGACTCGACGGCCTGACGCAGGAGCACCTCCAGGGCCTCCGGCTCCTGCTCGGCGATGACGGCCACGTTGTCCGGCGGGGTGAGCAGGTCGTCCGCGTCCCAGCGCTGCTTGATGATGCCGGCCTTCTCGCCGGCGATCTCGGCGAGTGTGTCGCCGAGGTAGTCGGTGTGGTCGAGACCGACCGGAGTGACCACGGCGACATCGGCGTCGATGACATTGGTGGCGTCCCAGCGGCCTCCCATACCGACCTCGACCACGGCGACGTCGACGGGTGCGTCGGCGAACGCGGCGTAGGCCATGGCCACGAGGATCTCGAACTTGCTCATCCGCGGTCCACCGGCGGCCTCGGACTGGGTGTCGACCATGTCCACGAAGGGTTCGATCTCCCTCCAGGTACGGACGTAATCCGCCGGGTGCAGTGGGACGCCGTCGATCGCGATACGTTCGGTGGCCAGCTGCAGGTGAGGGCTGGTGGTGCGCCCGGTACGTCGGTGGAATGCCCGCAGCAGCGCCTCCACCATGCGGACCACCGACGTCTTCCCGTTGGTTCCGGCGACGTGGACGGCCTGATAGTTCCGTTGCGGGTTACCGAGCAGATCCATGAGCTGACGGATGCGGTCCAGAGTCGGGTCGATCTTGGTCTCCGGCCACCGCTCGTTGAGTTCGGCCTCCACCTCCGCCAGTGCGGCAAGGTCCTCGGCAGTCACCGGGCGGGCGAGCTTGGCTGCATCCTCGTCGCTGTTCGCCGGCTCAGTGAGGTCGATCGGCAGATCGAGCCCGGTGGCGTTCAGTGTTGCTTCACCGAAGTCCTCGTTCTTGTCAGTCACAGTCGGGGGTCACTTCCCTGTCAGGTCGGAGAGTCGTGCTGTAATGCGTGCGACCTCGTCCACGGCGATACCGCGACGTTCCTTGATCTCGGCGACAACCTTCTCCGGGGCCTTAGCCAGGAAGTTGTCGTTGCCGAGCTTCTTGTCCGCACGTTCAAGTTCCCTGTTGGCCTCCGCGAGATCCTTCTCCAGTCGCTTGCGCTCTGCGGCGACGTCCACGGTGCCGGAGGTGTCCAGCTCCACCGTGATCGTCGCGTTCGACAGGCGCAGCTCCACCGACGCGGTCGGGGTGAAATCGCCGTCCGGGGCGGTGAGCTTCACGATCGACCGTACGGCGTCTTCGAGGTCGGCGAGGTCGGCCCCGGCAGCGTCAAATCGACCCGGAACCTTCTGCGAGGGTTTTACTCCCTGGTCGGCGCGGAAACGACGGACCTCGGTGACGAGCTTCTCCACATCGTCGAGACGACGCACGGCATCAGCATCGGTGGCCGCACCGCCGTTGGTGTTGGCAGCGGTCGGCCAGTCGGTGACGACGAGGCTGTCGGCGTAACCGTCCACCCCGTCGGTCAGAACTGTCCACAACGTCTCCGTGACGAAAGGCATCGAGGGATGCAGCAGGCGGAAGACCGTGTCGAGTACCCGCCCCAGCACCAGGCGGGTGTTCTCCCCGCGGGCGCGCTCTTCCTCCGTGGCGGCATCCCAGTCGCGCGGGATCTGGACCTTGGCGATCTCCAGGTACCAGTCACAGAACTCACCCCACGTGAAGCGGTACAGTGCCTCGTTCGCGACGGCGAACTCATAACGGTCCAGGTGGGCGTCGACGTGGACGCGCAGTTCCTCCAGTTTGTCGAGGATCCAACGATCCGGATCGGTGAGCTCGTCACGGGACGGGAAGGCGTCCTGTTCAGCGACGGGAAGGACCCGGGCACCGTTCATCAGCGCGAACTTGGTCGCATTGAACAGCTTGGTGGCGAAGTTGCGGGAGGACTGGGCGGAATCCTCGCCGATCGGCAGGTCAGTGCCGGGGTTCGCACCGCGGGCGAGGGTGAACCGCAGGGCGTCCGCACCGTAATCGCGGACCCAGTCCATCGGGTCGATACCGTTGCCCAGGGACTTCGACATCTTGCGGCCGTGCTCGTCACGCACCAGGCCGTGGAGGAAGACATCGGTGAAAGGCACCTGCGGGCGTCCCCCACGCTGCTCCGCACTGGTGCCAGCCTCGCCCGTGCCCAGTGCGGAGCCGGCGACGGTGTCGGCGAAGGTCGCGAACATCATCATGCGAGCAACCCAGAAGAACAGGATGTCGTAGCCGGTGACCAGTACGGACGTCGGGTAGAACTTCGCCAGTTCATCAGTGTTCTCCGGCCACCCCATCGTGGAGAACGGCCACAGCGCAGAGCTGAACCACGTGTCGAGTACGTCCTCTTCGCGGTGCCAGCCCTCGCCTGCCGGGGCGTCCTCGTCGGGGCCGCAGCAGACGATCTCACCGTCCGGCCCGTACCAGATCGGGATCCGGTGACCCCACCACAGCTGACGGGAGATGCACCAGTCGTGCATATCGTCGACCCAGTCGAACCACCGTGGCTCCTGGGAGGCGGGGTGAATGACGGTGTCGCCTTCACGCACCGCATCGCCGGCCATCTTCGCCAGTTCCTCGACCTTGACCCACCACTGCTCCGAGAGACGCGGCTCGATCGCTTCCTTGGAGCGCTCCGAGTGCCCGACCGAGTGGACGTACGGACTGATGCGCTTGACCACACGGCCCTGCTCCTCCAGTGCCAGGCGGATCTCCTCGCGGGCCTCGAACCTGTCCATGCCGTCGAACCGGGTCCCGGTGTTCGCGATGTGCCCGGCCTCGTCGATGACCTCGGGCATGTCGAGGTCGTGACGGCACCCCATCTCGAAGTCATTCGGATCATGCGCAGGTGTGATCTTCACTGCACCGGTGCCGAACTCCGGATCGACGTAATCGTCGGCGATGACGACCATGCTGTGTCCCTCGATGAACGGGTGCGGCAGACGAGACCCGATCAGGTCCGTGTACCGCTCATCCTCGGGGTGCACGGCGACAGCGACGTCGCCGAGCATCGTCTCGACACGGGTGGTGGCGACATCCACATGCGGGCCCTGACCGGAGGCGTCACCGTAACGCAGGGTGACCAGCTCACCCTCGTCATCGGAGTAGACGACCTCGATGTCCGAGATCGCCGTGCGCAACACCGGAGACCAGTTGACCATGCGCTTGGCGCGGTAGATCAGACCACGGTCGAACAGTTCCTTGAAAATGGTCTGCACCGCGCGGGACAGCCCGTCATCCAGGGTGAACCGCTCACGGTCCCAGTCCACAGAGTCACCGATGGCGCGCATCTGCGACTGGATGACACCACCGTACTGTTCCTTCCACTCCCACACCCTGGAGGTGAATTCCTCACGACCGTAGTCAAAGCGGTCCTTGCCTTCGGTCTCCTTGAGCATTCCTTCGACCTTGGTCTGGGTGGCAATGCCTGCGTGGTCGGAGCCCGGCAACCACAGCACCTCATGGCCCTGCATGCGCTTACGCCGCGCCATCGCGTCCATCAGCGTGTGGTCCAGCGCATGACCCATGTGCAGCTGGCCGGTAACGTTCGGTGGCGGCAGGACAATGGAGAACGGCGGACGGTCACTCGTGGCATCCGCATGGAAGTACCCGGCATCGACCCACCCCTGGTAGAGGGAGGATTCGACGTCGGCGGGGGTCCACTGCTTCGGGAGCTGGTCCGCCCGGTTACCGGTCCCGGAATTACTGCTGGCTGCGCTGGAGCTGGTCTGATCAGTCACGGTTGCACAGTCTAGTGCAGAGGACGGCCACGGTTGAGACCGGCTTTCATCACGCCTGGGCGTCCTCGCTCTCACTGTCTCTGACCACGGCGTGCGACCATACGATGTCGACATTCTGGATCTCTTCCAGCGTCGGAGGGTCCTCTGCGGAGCTGCTGCGCGGCTGCACCTTCCGGCCCACATCAGGTAACAGCACAGCCGGGGGCACGTTCAGCGCATAAGCCAGCTGATAGATCTTCTCCATCGTCGGGTTCAGGACACGTCCGTTCTTACCCGTGCCGTGACCGCGTTCAAAATTCTGCACCTGGTTCCGACTCATCCCCGCACGCTGGCCGAGTTCCTCCTGCGTCATGTCAGCATCGACGCGAAGCAGACGGATGCGGTGCGCCAGAGCTGACCCGTAGGTCTTCCAGTCGAGGTCTGGCGGCGGGGATTGCATACAAAAGAATGTGCCCGCACAGCAGAGCCGTGTCAGCACATTACACTGTGCCTGAACTGCTTCCCAGGGGATTCCATCTCGGTCTTTGACCGCACCGGAGCTTGCATGAACGTCGATCGAAACGACATCGACTGCTCATCGCCTAGCCCTGGCAGACGGTCGGGCACGTCACTGCCCGAGTCACGAGCTCCTCCAACTGCTCCGACGACACCGGCTTCAGGTCCGTGGCCTCCAGGCTGACGTTCACGTTCTTCGGACGCACCGGCACCGCGGAATGGGTGTGCCCGTGCACCGTGCAGTCGAAGCCGCCTCGAGTGGTCGTCCCTCCGCGGGCCGCCCATCGTGCCAGTGCCGGAGTCATGTACGGGTCCTCGACCTTGTCCGGCGCCGGGATGTGTGTCAACAGCACCAACCACCGTCCCACGCGGATCTGCAGTTCCAGCGACACAGCATCGAAGACGTCACGGTAGGCCGGTGTCCATTCCATGACCGACTCCAGACCGAACATCGGATGCACCCTGTCATGGTTGCCTGGTAGCAGGACCATGCGGAGGTCTTTCTCCACCTTCAGTCCGCCGAGCAGATCCAGGGCCTCGGCGTCACGACGCACCGATATGTCACCGAGGCAGATCAGCGTGGCACCGTCCGGTACGGCCCGGAGATTGTCGAGGATGACCTGGTCGTGCTCGGCCGTCTCATCGAATCCGCGCAGTTCCGACACTTTCCGGTGCCCGAGATGCAGATCCGACACCAGCCAGATGTCGTCACGGTGTGTGCTCATGAAAGTCAACGATAGTTGGCGCACACACCGTAGACAGGGTCACACCAGGGCGGAATCCGAGTCTCACGGCACCGAGTTACGCGACTCCACGGCTTCAGACTCGCACTCCGCCCATCGTCTCCAACCAGCTCCTGGCCCATATACCCGGGGCCACCCCAAGGGGCGTCGACAGTCACGTGCGCCAGGGGTACAACGGGAGCCATGAGCAATTTCAGTGTGAACAACCCGTCCACCGGCCAGACCGAAGACACGTTCACGAGGATCGAGGACTCTGAACGAGACGATATCCTCGACCGCTCCACCGCTGCCTACCGGTCCTGGCGCACGACCACCATCGACGAACGCGCCGCGATCCTGAACCGTGCCGCAGACATCTACGAAGAGAAGACGGACGACCTCGCCTCCTACATCGGTCGCGAGATGGGCAAGCTCGACAAATGGGCCAAGGCGGAGCTCGGCATTGTCGTCGACATCTACCGCTACTACGCCGAACACGCCCATGAGCTTCTCGCCGACAAGGAACTTGCCGCGCAGGGTGCGCAGCACACCTACGTCCGCAAGGATCCGATCGGACCGCTGCTCGGCATCATGCCCTGGAATTTCCCCTACTACCAGGTCGCCCGGTGGGCGGCACCGAACCTCCTGCTGGGCAACTCACTGGTGCTCAAGCACGCGTCCATCTGTCCGCTGTCCTCCCAGGCGTGCCAGGACATCCTGGAGGAGGCGGGCTTGCCGAAGGATGTCTTCCAGAACATCTACGCCTCCGGCTCGCAGATGGACGCTTTCGTCGCCGATCCCCGCATCGCAGGGGTGTCCCTGACCGGGTCCGAGGGTGCAGGTGCCGCGGTGGCGAAGACGGCTGGGGAGAACTACAAGAAGTCACTCCTTGAGCTGGGCGGCAATGACCCGTTCCTCATCATCGACGACGACAATCTCGATGCTGTCCTCGACCAGTACGTCGGCATCCGCATGTACAACACCGGCCAGGCATGCAACGCCCCCAAGCGGCTGATCGTGTTGGAGAGCTTCTACGACCGGGTCGTCGAGGGGTTGGAGAAGCGTATCGGAGCCCTGACGCCCGGCCCGTGGGACGACAAGAACGCCGATGTCGGCCCGTTGTCCTCCATCGACGCCCGTGATGAGATCGTCCAACGCCTCGCCGACGCGAAGTCCAACGGCGACGCCACCGTGCGTGTCGGCGGTGGCAGCATCGACCGCCCGGGGGCCTACATGGAGCCGACTCTGCTCACCGACGTTGACCCGAAGGCCGATGTGGGCTGCAACGAGGTCTTCGGTCCGGTCGCCATCGTCTACAAGGCCAACGACGTCGACGAGGCAGTGGAGATCGCCAACAACTCCGACTACGGGCTCTCCGGATCAGTCTGGGGCACTGACCTGAGGACCGCCGAGGACGCTGCGGCACGTCTGGAAGTCGGCATGTCCTTCGTCAACGAGGCCTCGGTGACTGCCGCCGGTCTCCCGTTCGGCGGCGTGGGGCGTTCCGGCTACGGACGTGAACTCGCCGAATGGGGTGTCGGCGAATTCGTCAACGACCATCTCGTGCGGGTCACCCCGCAGTAGACACCGGGTCTCTGACCCTGGTGCGACAGCAACCCCACAGGCCGGTGAGACCGGCCTGTGGGGTTGCTCTGTGCTTCCGTGACGGCCCCGGCCGCCCCCGGGGTACGGCCCGTCCACCGGGGGCGGTTCTGCTGTGACGGCCGCACCGCATATGCTGATCCGGTATCCTCCTGCGGGCGCTGACCCCGCAGACCGACGTTTCCGGAGAACACCCGCACATGAGTACCAGCGCCGACGCGCCCTCCGCACCACCCAAGCATCCCGTCGACCAGGTTCCCCCGAAGGGAAAACTGGCCGTCCTGTCGACCCAGCATGTGCTGGCCTTTTACGCCGGCGCGGTGGTCGTTCCACTGCTGATCGCCAGCGGACTGGGACTCGATGCCGAGACCACGATCCACCTGATCAACGCCGACCTGTTCACCTGTGGCATCGCCACACTGATCCAGTCGGTCGGGTTCTGGAAGGTCGGTGTTCGTCTGCCGATCATCCAGGGTGTGACCACCACCGCAATTTCACCGATCATCGCGATCGGTCTGGCGACCACCGGTGGCGAGGGCGGTGTCGAGGCACTCCCCGCCATCTACGGTTCGATCATCGTCGCGGGCCTGTTCACCTTCTTCGCTGCGCCGTACTTCGCGAAGTTCATCCGGTTCTTCCCACCGGTGGTTATCGGTACCGTACTGACCACGATGGGTATCACCCTGCTGGGCGTGGCAGCCAATGACATCACCAGCTTCGCCGAGGGCACGCCGGATGCCTCCGACATGGCCTATGCGGGCGTCACTCTGGCGGTCATCCTGCTCGCCCAGCGATTCTTCAAGGGATTCCTGGGTACCCTCGCCATCCTCATCGGCCTGGTCGTCGGCACCGGCGCAGCCGTCATCCTCGGCGACGCCGGTTTCAACGACGTCGGCTCGTCCGACTGGGTGGGCTTTACCACCCCGTTCTACTTCGGTGCCCCGGAGTTCGTTCTCACCGGAATCATCTCGATGTGCATCGTCATGCTCATCACCATGGTGGAGACCACCGGCGATGTCTTCGCCGCCGGCGAGATCGTCGGTAAACGGATCAAGAAGAACCACATCTCCGCTGCGCTGCGTGCCGACGGGTTGTCCACCACGCTCGGCGGCGTGCTGAACTCCTTCCCCTACACCTGCTTCGCCCAGAATGTCGGGCTGGTGCGGATGACCCGCGTGCGCTCACGCTGGGTCGTCGCCGGTGCTGGTGTGATCATGATCGTCATCGGCCTGATCCCCAAGGCCGGTGCGGTGGTCAGCGCCATCCCCGGGCCCGTGCTCGGGGCAGCCAGCCTCGCCCTGTTCGCCAATGTGGCGTTGGTGGGTATCCAGACACTCGGCAAGGTCGATCTCGCAGACAACCGCAATGCCGCGGTGATGACCATCTCCATCGGCCTGGGCATGCTGGTGGCCTTCAAACCGGACATCGCACAGCTTTTCCCCGACTGGGCCCAGGTATTCTTCGCTTCCGGAGTCACCACCGGCTCGATCGCCGCTATCCTGCTGAACCTGTTGTTCTTCCATGTGGGACGGCGTCCCTCCCCCGATGTGACGCGCGATGCCGGCGGGCGGACGATCACGCTCGAGGACGTCAACGCCATGGACCGTGGCACCTTCGTGGAGACGTTCGCCCCACTGTTCAACAACACGCTGTGGCCGCTGGAGAACGCTCACGCCGCAGCACCGTTCACCACCGTCCAGGACCTGCGGGACGCCGTCCAGGAAGCGGTTCTCACCGCCGAGCGCAGCGATCAGAAGGCTCTCATCCGCGACTACCCGTCCATGGCGGAGCTGCTTCTGGATCCGGAGGCGTCCAAGCGGATCTCCGGTTTCGCCGGTTCCGTTGCGCTGGAGAACCTGGACACGATGGACGATGTCGAGCAGGAGCAACTCGTCGAGCTGTCAGAGCGGTACCGCGAACGGTTCGGCATGCCGTTCGTCACCTGCCTGGGCCGACTGGATTCGCGCACGCAGATCATCAGCGAGGGAATCCGCCGACTGGAGAATTCTCCGGCCCAGGAGCATGTGCAGTTGCTCGGTGAGGTGGTGGAAATCGCCAATGACCGGTTCAACCACATGATCGCCGACGCCAACCCGGTCGCAGCCGCGTGGGAAAGCAAGTTCGACCACCTGGAGTGAGAACTCAGCGCGGCTCAGTTGTCGCGCAGTGCCTTGATCAACTCGTCCTTGGTCATTGACGAGCGGCCGGGGATGTCCAGCTCCTGGGCCCTCTCGTAGAGATCATCCTTGTTCCACTCGTCGTAGCTGGGCGAGTCCCCGCCACGGCGGCCCATCTCGGATCGTGACGTATTTGCCGCGGCGTTGGCGATGCGGGCGGATTTCTCCTTCGACGCCCCCTCGTCCCGGAGACGTTCGTAGAGCTCCTTGTCCTTGACCGACGGGCCGGGATCATCCTGGTCGTTCCGGTTCTTCTGTCCGTTCTTCTCAGCCATGCGTCCCGAGGGTAGTCCTCATGTGGGTGGTCGCGTCGGCCATCGCCCGCTGCGCCCCGCTCCACAACGCCACCGAGTTGACGAAGGGGTGGACCAGGCCGCGGTGTCGACGCAAGGTAACAGTCACCCCTGCGGATTCCAGCCGCCTGGCGTAGGCCTCCCCCTCATCCCGGAGAGGATCGAAACCGGCGACCGCGACATAAGCGGGAGCGAGCCCGGCGAGGTCAGGTTCCAGGAGCGGGGAGATCAGGGGATTGGTCGGATCCTCTGCCACGGTCAGATCACTACTTCTGCCGAGGTAGTGATGCTCGTACCAGTCCATCTGCGCGGCCGTGAGGTACAGGCCCGCGCGGCCGAATTCCTCGTAGCTCGCCGTCCGGGACGACAGGTCGGTCACAGGGACGAACAACTGCTGTAGCACAGGTTGCGCACGTCCATGCTCACGCAACCACAGGCAGCAGGACGCCGCGAGGTTGCCGCCGGCGGAGTCCCCGGAGATCACCAGGCGGTCGGTGTCCACCGTCGTACCGGCAACCGGGGCGCCGTCCTGGAGTGCGGTGAAGACAGCCGTGGCATCCTCCAGGGCCGCGGGGAAAGGGTGCTCCGGGGCGAGACGGTAATCCACGGCGACAACGGTGACGCCTCCCCCTGCGCACAGGCTGCGGCACGCGGCGTCGTGACTGTCGAGGGACCCGGTCACCCATCCACCGCCGTGAAGGTAGATGAGGGTCGGACGAGGCGGCCCGGCTGACGGGGACGACGGCTTGTCGAGGTAGATCCTGACCGGAACACCGGCGACATCGGTGTCGGTCACCTCGGCGACCCGGACATTGCCCGCAGCCAGGTAGGCCTCCCGTTCCACAATCCGGCGGGAGTGCACCGGTGGGACATCGACGATGTCGAGCGAGCTGACGACCTTGAGCGACAACAGGGTTGCCGCCACATCCGGATCCAGAACGTCACCGTCGCGGTTCCGGCGGAGTCCCCATTGTCGCCAGGCCGACGTGGGAAGTCTGCCCGTGACGGCTCCCAGCAGCCGGGCGCCGGCGGCGGTGACCGAATCAACGAGTCCCGGACGGAACTCACCGTTTCCGGGATTCACCACGCCTGCACTGTGATTCACATCATTTCGTCGACGCATCCACCTACTGTGTCACAGCATGCCCGCTTCGCGCACTGTATCGAGTTCGGAGGCGAGCTCATCAGCGGTGGTACGAATCCGCTCCTGTTGGCGCTCATCGAGCTCCAAGCCCTGGACGATTTCCCACCTTCCGTCGACTGACCGGCACGGGAAGCTGGCGAACAGTCCTTCGGGGATCCCGTAGGAACCGTCGGAGCGCAGGGCGACCGACACCCAGTCGCCCTGCGGGGTGCCGTTGAACCAGTCGTGCATGTGGTCCACGGCCGACGACGCCGCCGAAGCCGCCGACGAGGAACCGCGGACCTCGATGATCTCCCCACCCCGCTGCGCCACCCGCGGGATGAAATCCTCGTCCACCCACGTCTGCTCGAGGGAACCGGCCACGGGCTCACCGTCGAGCCGAAGTTCCGCAACGTCCGGGAACTGGGTCGAGGAATGGTTTCCCCACACCGTCATATTCGTCAGCCGGGTTGTCGACGTCCCTAACTTCTCGGCGAGCTGAGCGAGCGCGCGGTTGTGATCCAGGCGGGTCATCGCGGTGACCTGACCGGCAGCGAGTCCGGCGTGGGCATCGAGGATCGCAGCATTGGTGTTGGCCGGGTTACCCACGACCAGCACACGCACGTCCGGCGACGCGTTCCGCGCGATGGCCTGCCCCTGCGGTCCGAAGATCTTCCCGTTACCGATGAGCAGGTCGGAGCGTTCCTCCCCCTTGCCCCGTGGTTTCGCACCGACGAGGAAGACGGCGTCGGCTCCTGCGAAGCCCTCATCCGGGTCGTCGGTGACGGTGATGCTGTCGACGAGAGGGAAAGCAGAATCAGACAGTTCCATCGCCACCCCCTCGGCCGCGCGACGGGCGTCGGGAATCTCCAGCAACCGGAACGCCACCGGTCGGTCGCCGAAAGCATCACCGGCGGCGATACGGAACAACAGCGAATAGGCGATCTGACCGGCGGCGCCGGTGACGGTGACGGTGACGGGTGTGGCGGCTGTCGACATGGTGCTCGACCTCGTTCCTGGTTGGGTTTCGGTGATAGACCGGCATATGGTCGGTGCCCTCCCCAATGTAAACGTCTTCCACAATCCCTGCCCCCTCCCCCTGATCCGGTGCCCCCTCATTGGTGGGGAGTGCAAACATTGTGGTCAACTCGTTCGTTAGTAGCGCTTAGCATGGGTACCCCATGGCAACGTCAGACGAGAACACCGGCGTGCCGCGCCTTCGGGCAACCCCACCGGGTGTGTACTCGTACCGACCCCCTACCCCCGGGATCCATCCTGTGGGCAGGGAACAAGAGACCAGGCCAGGAGAGCCCTTGTGATGACCGACCCCGTCGAGCTGCCAGGCAGCCACCGGCGTTACGACTGCCCGCCGGACGAGTACCGGCTGATCCTGGATACCGCGATCCCTGAGCTGGTGCGTTCCGGACTGTCCGCGGACACCCGCGACATCGCGGTAGGCGCCGGTGTGCCGCCGACCCACCCGCTGCTGCGCGATACGCGCGTACTCTATGACGAGGCGATCCGTTTCGCATTCCGCCGTCTCTGGCCCCGCCCGGAGGACCTGGACGTCGAACGCCTGGTTCCTGCAGAGGCCGTCCGCTCGCTGGTCCGTACGGCCTACCGTCGCCACCGGGCCAATCCGGACGCGGTGCGGCTGATCATCTCGGAGAACGTGCTGTCACGGACCCACCTGGAAGGGCGGTCCGATGTCCTGGAGTCCTCACCGGTTGTCCTGCAGATCGACCGGGTGCTGATGCGCGGTCAGGACTACGGCGCATTCCGGCCCGGTATCTCCGCCGAGGACGTGTACGTGCTCATCACGTCACTGTGCTGCTTCCCTGCCTCACAGGGCACCATGTTCCAGTTGCTCTACGGCACTGACATGGACCATGCCGCAACCGTCGACGGACTCGAGAAACTCGCGTGTGACACTGTGCTGGCGTTCTTGACCACGTCGATGCCCACGACACAGGGTAGCTCCTACACCCACGCCGCTCCGACCACGACGACACCGTCGTCCGTCTCCGCATCGTTGTACACCGCAGGTGACGGTGGCTCGGTGGAGGAAGTCGTGACCTACCGTCCCGAGGATCTACCTGATTTCACCGAGCCGGAGGACGCCCCTGATACCCAGCCGTTCCCGCCCTACGACGCATACGCTGACGACCTCGGTGAGCAGGGCCTGGACGACCGGGACGGCGCTGACGATGACGACGGAACCGTTGACGACCACATCGCCGCACTCTACGACGACTAGGTGATCAGGCGCTGCGGCGGTCGCGTTCGGCGACCTCTTCGTGGGTGAGCAGCTGTGGTTCCGCCTCCCCGCTCACACTGGCGCCGGTGATGATGACCTCGCCGGTGTCCTTGTCATCAGGGATGGCGTACATCACCGGCAGCAGGAGGTTCTCCACGATCGACCGCAGGCCGCGGGCGCCGGTCTCCCGTTCGAGAGCCTTCCTGGCGATGCCGCGCAGGGCGTCGTCCTCGAAAGACAGCTGGACTCCGTCCATCTCGAAGAGCCGTTGGTACTGGCGCACCAGGGAGTTCTTCGGTTCGGTGAGGATACGCACCAGCGCATCCTCGTCGAGGTGCCCTACGTGGGTGATCACAGGGAGCCGGCCGATGAGTTCGGGGATCAGGCCGAACTTGACCATGTCCTCGGGCTCAACGAAGCGGAACGGATCCGGGTCTTCGTCGGACTTCCCGCGGATCTCTGAACCGAAGCCCACGCCCTTGCGCCCGCGACGCTCGGCGATGACCTTCTCCAGCCCGGCGAAGGCTCCGGAGACGATGAACAGGACGTTCTTCGTGTCGAACTGGATGAGCTCCTGGTTCGGGTGCTTACGGCCGCCCTGCGGGGGGACGGCGGCGACAGTGCCCTCGAGAATCTTCAGCAGGGCCTGCTGGACACCTTCACCGGAGACGTCGCGGGTGATCGAGGGGCTCTCCGACTTGCGCGAGATCTTGTCGACCTCATCGACGTAGATGATGCCCTGCTGCGCCTTCGCCACATCGAAATCTGCGGCCTGCAACAGTTTGAGCAGGATGTTCTCCACGTCCTCACCGACATAGCCGGCCTCGGTGAGGCTGGTGGCATCGGCAATGGCGAAAGGCACATCCAGCATCCTGGCCAAGGACTGTGCCAGATAGGTCTTGCCGGAACCAGTGGGGCCCAGCATGAGGATATTGGACTTGGTGAGTTCTACCGCGTCGTCGTTCCGACGGGCGCCTGCATCGTCCGTCTCGGCACGGATGCGCTTGTAGTGATTGTAGACAGCAACCGCCAGGGTGCGCTTGGCATCATCCTGGCCGATGACGTACTCGTCGAGGAAGCTCGTGATCGCCGCGGGATGCGGCAGGTCGGCAGAGTCACCGGACGGGGACGCGCCGGCGGCGAGTTCCTCTTCGATGATCTCGTTACAGAGCTCGATGCACTCATCGCAGATGTACACACCGGAGCCTGCGATCAGCTTGCGGACCTGCTTCTGGCTCTTTCCGCAGAACGAACACTTGAGCAGTTCGGCGCTTTCCTGCATCGATGGCATGTGAGACGAACTCTCCTGGGAAACGTGTCGGGAAACGTGTCGGCAATTCGTGGGTAACGCGTCCGGCCCATCATACCCCCGTGCCTCGCGCCGCGGCGTCCCGACACAGTGTCTCGGACCACCTGACGCGGGCGATGCACCGTGGTCCTGCTCGGCGCACATCGGGTAGCAGAGGTGCCGCGCGGCTGTCGGGGTAGACTGCCACCCGAGCAGCTGCCACTGACGAGCAACCAGCTGAAGAAAGTCCGACCGAGCCCGACCGAACGACCAGGAAGAACCCCTTGCCCCCGTCCATCACCTCCCTGACCGACCACGCCTGTCTGGTGGTCCACGGACCTGACCAGCCCGGTCTGGTCTCCGTCATCGCCGCACTGATAACCCGGAACAAGGGCAACATCATCTCACTTGACCAGCACTCCTCTGATCCGGAGGACGGCGGGTTCTTCCAGCGCATCGTCTTTCACCGTCAGAACCTCGTCACCGTCATGGACGACATCAGGGCTGACCTGGCGGAGACCCTCGACCCCTACGACATGGCGTGGTCGCTGTCCGACCGGTCCCAACCCAAGCGGATGGCGATACTGGCGTCCAAGGACGACCACTGCCTCCTCGACCTGCTGTGGCGCCAGCGCCGCGGTGACCTGCCGGTCACCATCCCCATGGTGATCTCCAACCACACCGGGACCGTCGAGGACGTCCGCTCGTTCGGGGTACCGTTCTTCCACGTCCCCTCGCAGGCGGGGCCGGACAAGTCCGAATCAGAGGCGGAGATCCTGCGCCTGCTGAAGGGAAACGTGGACTTCATCGTCCTGGCCCGCTACATGCAGATCATCTCCAGTGACTTCCTGGAACAGGTCGGCGTGCCCGTGATCAACATCCACCACTCTTTCCTGCCGGCGTTCATCGGCGCTGCCCCCTACCGCAAGGCGAAGGAGCGCGGAGTGAAACTCGTCGGCGCCACGGCCCACTACGTGACCGAGAACTTGGACGAGGGCCCCATCATCGAGCAGGACGTGGTGCGTGTCAGTCACAGGGACCACGTTCCCGACCTGAAGCGGCTGGGAGCGGAGGTCGAGCGCTCCGTCCTGTCCCGGGCCGTGCTCTGGCACGCCCAGGACAAGGTGATCCGGACCGGGAACACCACGATCGTGTTCTAGTCCCCCGCGCAGGACGCCAACGAAGCTAGAACGGCCCGGCGAGCCCACTGCGGTCCTGCTCGGGACTCTCGGTTCGACAACCGACATCTGGACAGGCATCCAGGACCGGTCGCCGATCAGGCGTGGTTCCGTACAGGATCCTGTACGCGGTCCGCTGCGTGCCGTCCCGCGAGCCACCCGAAAGTCAGGCCCGAACCGACCTGGACGCCCGCACCCGGGTACTCCGACCCCATGGCTCCCGCCGCATCGACGCCGGCAGCGTACAGACCGGTGAGCGGCACACCGTCGTTGTCCACCACCCGGGCGGAGGTGTCGACCCGGATGCCGTAGGTCGTCGCCAGTGGCGTGGGGTGCACGGCAATAGCGTAGAAGGGCGCCTCCCGCACCGGTCCGATGTTCGGGTTCGGCGCGTGCTCAGGGTCTCCAGCGACACGGCCGAAGAGCTTCTCCCCCTTGCCGAAGTCCTCGTCCACGCCGGTCTCGGCGAAGCCGTTGTAGCGACGTACCGTCTCCGCCAGCCCCTCCGGATCAACTCCGATGTTGCGGGCGAGCTCGTCCACGGTCGCGCCGGTGCGCAGGTACCCCTCCTTGATGTGGCGGCGCAGCAGAAATGCGGGCAGGTGCGGCATGGTGATCACGCCGAGTCCGTACCTGGACAGGGTCCGGGAATCCACGACCAGCCACGCCGGGACGGCCCGTTGATCCGGCTGGGCGTACATCGCCCGGACAAAACGGTGGTATGAACAGGACTCGTCGACGAACCGGCGTCCGGTGGAGTCGACGGCGATGATTCCGGGCTTCGCGCGGTCCCAGATATGGGGGAACACCGCTTGTGAGCCGTCCCTCCGGGTGGCGACGGAACTGGGGAACCAGAGCGCATTCTCACCATTGTCGGAGCCAAGGGAGCCCCCGACCGCCTCGGCCAGGGAGAATGTGTCGCCTGTGACGCTGTCCGCGGCACGGCTGTACTGCGGAGCCGGTTGTGGAAGAAGCTTTTCGCGCAGTTCTGCGGACTGTGAGAAACCTCCTGCCGCAAGCACCACGCCTCCGGTCACACGGACGCGGAGCATCCTGCCCCCGGTCGCCACGACAGCACCGGTGACCGCTCCCTCCTCCGTGGTCAACTCCACTGGTCGGGCGTTCGTCCAGATCTCTCCGTCACGGTCGAGCAAGGCGCTGTACATCGATGCGATCAGCGCATTGCCCATCACCAGGCGGGTACCACGGCGGTACCCGGAGGCACGGTCAGCGGCCCACCGGAATCCGAGTTTCAGCGCCAGTCCCACTGCCTTTGCGGTGGGGACGACCGATCTGGAGAACAACCCCAGCAGGGTCGCGACCTCAGGACGCCGCAGCATCAGTGTCCCGTTCATCAGGGCGAACTCCGGTACGGGCGGGCGAATGTCCCGGAATGCCCGTCGGTCGAGGGCACGCCCGTCGAAAGGTTCGGGCTCGAGTGCACGGCCGGTCTGACCCGTTTCGGGCAGCTCTGAGTGGTAGTCGACGACAGCTGGTGAGTGCAGAAACCGGACTCCGAGTTCTTCCATCTCTCTCAGCATCTGAGGCGCGCTGTCCAGATAGACACGCCGGAGATCAGGATCGGACTTGTCACCGACCAGGCGGTCCAGGTACCGCTCGGCACGGGCGCGGTCGTCGTTGTTGTTGTCGGAACGTTGGAAGGCATTGTCGGGAGCCCAGCATGTGCCCGCCGAATAGGCGGTGGTTCCGCCGACGTACTGGCTCTTCTCGACGACGAGGACTCTGAGTCCTCGGGCCGCCGCCGTCAGCGCTGCGCTGAGCCCGCCTGCGCCCGAGCCGACGACGAGCAGGTCGACGTCCCGGTCCCACGGGTGCTTCCCGTTCGCTTCTGCTGACTTTGTCGTCACTGCCAACGTCGCTGTCCCTTCATAGTGATGCGTGGTGGTCACTGTGCAGCCTAGGAAGGACGTGCCGGTACGCTGGCCCTTTCCCGTTCAACGGGACGGCGGGGGGACGGTGGGCCTGACTACTCTACGGATTCCGGGGGTGGCGGTGGGAAAGGCCCGGCCGTGCCTCCCGGAGAAGAGTTCTGCCCGCAGAAGTAAGTGTGGAGCGGTCCGACGTTCTGGCATTACAGACCGCGGACATGGTGTTCCGCGTGTCTGTCAGCGCACGGCGAAGGGCGCAGCGGTGATCTCCCGCAGCTCGTCGACGGTGACGCCGTCGGCGCATTCGACCAGTGTCAGCCCGTTCTCCGGGTCGACCTCGAACACCCCGTGGGATGAGACGATCAGGTCAACACACTTCGCCCCGGTCAACGGCAGCGAGCACTGCTCCACGATCTTCGGGGTGCCGTTCTTGGTGATGTGGTCGGTCATCACGATGATTTTCTGCGCACCGTGCACCAGGTCCATCGCGCCACCCATGCCCCGGACCAACTTGCCGGGCACCATCCAGTTGGCGAGATCTCCGTAGCAGGAGATCTCCATCGCGCCCAGCACCGCGACGTCGACCGAGCGGGAGCGGATCATGCCGAAAGACTCCGAGGAGCTGAAAAAACTCGCGCCCTCGTTGACAGTAATCGTCTCCTTGCCGGCGTTGATCAGCTCGGGGTCGACCTCAGCTTCGGTCGGGTACGGGCCCACGCCGAGGACGCCGTTCTCGGAGTGCAGGATGACATCGATATCGTCGTCCAGGTAGCCCGGGACCAGGGTCGGCATGCCGATACCCAGGTTCACATACTGGCCGTCCTGCAGCTCGGCGGCGACACGGGCAGCCATCTGCTCACGGTTCCAACCTTTTGTCTCAGCCATCGTCAGGCCTCCGAATTCTTGTCGGGACGGGTGGTGCGGTTCTCGATGCCGGTCTCCTGGGGGCCGACGTGCACCACGCGGTCAACGTAGATACCGGGCAGGTGAACCTCGTCGGGGTCCAGACGGTCGACCAGGTGCTCGACCTGCGCGATGGCCACGCGGGCACACTTGGCGGCCTCCGGATTGAAGTTCTGTGCGGTCTCACGGAAGACGAGGTTGCCCTGGCGGTCAGCCTTGTGGGCATGCACAAGTCCGACATCAGCCTTGATCGCGGCCTCCAGGATGTAATCCTCGCCGTCGAAAGTGCGGGTCTCCTTGGGCTCGGAGAACTCCGCGACGGAACCGTCCGGGTTGTAGCGCACGGGCAGCCCCCCGGTGGCCAGCTCGGTACCGACACCCGCCTTGGTGTAAAACGCCGGGATACCTGCGCCGCCGGCACGCATACGCTCGGCGAGTGTGCCCTGCGGGGTGAACTCCACCGAGAGGTCCCCACTGAGGTACTGCTGAGCGTAAATGCGGTTCGACCCGATGTAGGACCCGATCGTGCGCGCGACACGACGATCCTCCAGAAGCGTCCCCAGGCCGAAGCCGTCGGTCCCGCAGTTGTTGGAGATGATCGTAAGGTCCCCGACTCCCAACGTCCGGACCGCGTCAATGAGTACCGACGGGATACCTACCAGGCCGAATCCACCGACAGCGACAGATGCACCGTCGAAGAGGTCCGCCACCGCCTCGTCTGCTGTGCTGAATGTTTTGTCAAGCATATGGAAAACTGTACACTGGTGTTCGCGCAATGGACAAATGTTCGCTGCATGAACGGATGACAGGAGTAATCCGGTGACACACACAGACGGCAGACCATCCGGAGACGGCCCCGGGGGCCAGGTCCAGTCCTTCGTGCGCGGGCTCGCCGTGATCCGCTGCTTCGACGGTGAACACCCCCGACTCACTCTCGCCCAGGTCGCCGAACGGACCGGACTGGCGCGAGCCACGGCGCGGCGATTCCTGCACACCCTGGTCTCGATGGACTACGCCAACACCGACGGCACGGACTTCTGGTTGACCTCCCGGGTACTCGAACTCGGCCACAGCTACCTGTCGTCGTTGTCCCTGCCGGACATCGGTCAACCGCGGCTGGAGGAGCTTTCCCGACGCATCGGGGAATCGAGTTCCATGTCCGTCCTCGAAGGACGTGACGTCGTCTACGTCAGCCGGGTCCCGGTCCGCCGGATCATGGCCGTGTCGATCACCATCGGCACCCGCTTCCCCGCCTACGCCACATCGATGGGACGGGTACTGCTCGCCGACCTGAACCCCGTTGACCTCGACGCCTATCTCGACTCGGTCGCTCTGGAACCGTTGACCCCGCGCACGTGCACCTCCGTCGGCCAGCTGCGGGCCGAACTCCAGACGGTACGCGACCAAGGCTGGTCCCTGGTCGACCAGGAGCTCGAGGTCGGGCTACGGTCCGTCGCTGCCCCGGTCCATGGGCCGGACGGTCGGGCGGTCGCCGCGGTGAACGTCTCCACGCGCACCGAGGTGTACGGCATCAATGACCTGCACCGTGACATTATCCCCGAGCTGTTGGCGGCAGCACGGGCGATCAGCGGTGACCTCGCCGCACAACATCTGTGACCATCGACCACATACGACAGACCACAACAGTCCACGACAGCTGAGGAACTCACCCATGAACGACACCCCAACCTCCACCCCCACCACTGCTCCCGCGCCGACCGACGTGGTGCTGTGCTCGCCGTTGCGCACCCCGGTCGGCGCCTACGGAGGAGCTTTCACCGACGTGCCCGTCCAGGAGCTGGCCTCCACCGTCGTCAGCGCTATCGTCGAGCGCACCGGCCTGACAGCTGACTCCATCGACGACATCATCCTCGGCCAGGCCTCCCCGGATGGTGCCGCGCCCGCTCTCGGACGCGTCGTCGCACTGGACTCCGGCCTAGGTGACAGCGTGCCGGGCATGCAGCTCGACCGACGGTGCGGCTCCGGGCTGCAGGCGGTGGTCACCGCCGCCGCCCACGTCGCCACGGGTGCCGCCGACCTGATCATCGCCGGCGGCGCGGAATCGATGAGCCGCACCGGATACTCCGTCGACGGCTCCATCCGCTGGGGTGTCAAAGGTGGCGACCTCGTCCTCCACGACCGTCTGGCCGAAGGACGTGCCTCTGCCGGAGGTCGCCACCACCCCATCCCCGGCGGAATGATCGAGACCGCCGAGAACCTGCGCCGCGAGTACGGCATCACCCGCGAGGCTCAGGATGCACTGGCCGCCGAATCCCACCGACGAGCCGTCGCGGCCATCGATGACGGTCTGTTCGCCGACGAGATCGTCCCTGTGACGGTTCCGGGCAAGCGCCGTCGTGATCCGGAGACCGTCGTCGACCGCGACGAGCACCCGCGCCCGGGCACCACCACGGAGAAGCTCGCCGGCCTGCGGCCGGTGATGGGACGCCAGGACGACGAGGCCACCGTCACCGCCGGCAACGCCTCCGGCCAGAATGACGGGGCCGCCGCCATGGTCGTCACCACCCGGGCTCGCGCCGAAGAACTCGGGTTGGAACCTTTCGCCCGACTGAGCGGCTGGGCCGTGGCCGGAGTCGCCCCGGAGACCATGGGGATCGGACCGGTCCCGGCGACCGCGCGGGTCCTCGACCGCCTCGGAATAACCCTGGACGACCTCGACGTCATCGAACTCAACGAGGCCTTCGCCGCCCAGGCCCTGTCCGTGCTGCAGGAGTGGGGTGTTCCTGCCGACGATCCCCGGCTGAACCCGCACGGTTCCGGAATCTCCCTGGGCCACCCTGTCGGTGCCACCGGCGCCCGGATGCTGGTGACACTCTGCCACGAGCTACGTCGTCGCGGTAAGGATGGTGATGGTACGGACGGTCTGCGTGGACTGGCCACGATGTGTATCGGTGGAGGACAGGGACTGGCCGCCGTACTCGAAGCAGAACAAGCCTGACCGGCACCGCGCCACAGCACCCACCACACGCACACGAAGGAGCCGACCATGACCTCAACGAATTCTGGAACCTCTCCCCTCATCCTGCACGCCGACGCCTACGGCCCGGCGGATGCCGAGACCGTGGTGTTACTCGGCTCTCTGGGTTCTACGACCGAGATGTGGCTGCCTCAGCTCGACGGCCTCAGCACCAGGCGACGGGTCATCGCACTGGACCACCGCGGCCACGGGAGATCACCCATGCCACCGACCGCCTCCGGAAACTCGACGGTGCCGGATCTCGCCGCCGATGTCCTGCATACCCTTGACGGGTTGAATGTCGGACGTTTCACCGTGGTCGGGCTGTCCCTCGGCGGGGCGGTCGCACAGTACCTCGCGGCAACCAGCGACCGGGTGGACGCTGCCGTGTTCATCTGCACCGCCGCGAAGTTCGGCGAACCCTCCGGATGGGTCGAGCGGGCACACACCGCCCGCACCGACGGTGTCGGTGCCCTGGCCGACGCGGTGATCACCCGCTGGTTCTCCCCCGCCTACCGGGAGCAGAACCCGGCGACCACCGACCACTACCGCGACATGATCGCCGCCACCCCGGACGAGGGGTACGCGGCGTGCTGCGACGCCCTCTCGCAGTGGGACTTCACCTCCCGGCTGGGCGACATCACCGTGCCGACACTGGTCATCGCCGGTGAGCACGATCCGTCCACTGCTCCGGAGACGGTGAAGGTGATCGCGGACGGTATCGACGGTTCCTCCTATGCGGTCTTGTCGCCTGCGGCACATCTGCCGAACCTGGAACAACCGGAGACCGTCAACGGCCTGATCCGCGGCTTTCTGGCGGACTGACCGCCCGACGGAAGGAGGAGACAGTGGCGAATTCCCGCTCCGGTGAGTCGGTACTACAACGTGCCATGAAGATCCTGGAGTGTTTCGACGCCGACCGGCCCCGGTTGACGGCCTCACAGATCGCCGAAGCCACGGGGCTGTCCCGGTCGACGACCCACCGGCTCGTCACCGAGATGACCTCGGTGGGCATGCTGCAACGGCTCGATGACGGGAACTTGACGGTGAGCACCCATTCCTGGGAGACCTCGGTGCGGTGCAGCCCTCTCGAACAGCTTCGGGACCTGGCTAAACCTGTCCTTGAAGATCTGCACGCGCGGTTCAACCACCACATCTGTCTCGCCGTTCCGGATTTCGAGGCACTCAGCGTGCTCTACCTCGAGCATTATGACGCGGGATACCCGCTCCGGATCCTGAGCCGACACGCCTCCCGGTTGTCGATCCACAACAATTCGGCGGGGTTGACCATGCTCGCTTTCGGTGGCGAGAAAGCGGTCAACCGTGTCTTGAACGGCTCATTGCCTGACCGGGTGACAGGCGAACCGATGGACCCCGCCCGGATCCGTGCAGACCTGCTCCTGATTCGTCAGCAGGGCTACGGGCACATCGTCGGCGGCATGGTCACCGAAAACACGTCGTTCGCTGTCCCCTGTTTCAACCTGACCGACGGATCTGTGCAGTGTTCCCTCGGGCTCGTGGCACGGACCGACCAATGCGATCACGACGAGGTACTCGGCGCACTTATTTCTGCTGGCAGAACGCTTTCCGATGCACTGACCGACGCAGCCACCCCTGATATACCCCCGGCTCTCCTAGACAAGTCAGCCTGACCGTCCCCCCGTTGTCCCGTTCAACGGGAAGGGGGTCGGCAGCTGCGCTCCATGGAAATACGGTTCACAGTGTCCAACGCAGTGTGTTCCAGATCATAGAGCACCGCTGACATCAGACCCAGAATGGAGAGCACCGTGACATCAACTGCCACGAATGCCGAACGGGAACAACCGCACCAGGAAAAGACTCCGAAGAAGGCCGCCATGGCGTCCCTGCTCGGTTCCACGCTTGAGTACTACGACTTCGTCATCTACGGAACAGCATCCGCACTGCTGTTCAACCAGCTGTTCTTCCCTCAGGGCGACCCCGTCGTCGCCACGATCGCCTCCTTGGCCTCTTTCGGTGTGGCCTATGTGGCACGTCCCTTCGGAGGTCTGATCATGGGGCACATCGGCGACCGCATCAGTCGCCGTACGGCCTTGATGGTCACGCTGGTCATCATGGGTCTCGCGTCCGTGTCGATCGGCCTGTTGCCGACATACGAGTCCATCGGCATCTGGGCTACCGTCCTGCTGTTGATCTGCCGCATCGCCCAGGGCTTCTCCGCGGGCGCGGAGTCCGCAGGTGCCTCGACGATGACCATGGAGCACTCCCCCGAGGGCCGCAGAGCGTTCTTCACCAGTTCCGTGATGGCGGGCTGCTCCATCGGTAACGTGCTGGCCGGGCTGGTCTTCCTCCCCTTCCTCGCTCTCCCCGAGGACCAGTTGATGAGCTGGGGCTGGCGTATCCCGTTCCTGCTGTCCGCTGTGGTACTCCTGGTGGCGTACTTCGTACGTACGCGGTTGGAAGAGCCTGATGCCGTAGCCACCGCGGAGGAGAAGATCGGTGAGGATTCCAGCGCAGTGCATGAACTGCCGGCGATGGCCGTCCTCAAGACCCAGGGTGTGGACGTCGTCAAGATCGTCATGATCACCCTCTACTCGGTGATCCAGACCACCTTCAACGTCTACGCGCTGAGCTACGCCACCGAACACGCCGGCATCGAGCGTCCCACCATGGTGACGATCAATACCGTCGCCCTGGCGGTCTCTATCGCCTTCATCCCGTTCCTCGCCTGGGTGTCCGACCAGATCGGGCGCAAGCCCGTCCTCTTTATCGGCGCGATCGGCTCCGTGATCACCACCTACCTGTACTTCATGGCGATCAACGACGGGCATATCGCGTTGATGTTCACCATCTGCATTCTCAACCAGGGAATGTTCTACTCCTGCTGGAATGCGACGTGGACGATCTTCTTCCCGGAGATGTTCGCCGCCCCGGTGCGCTACACCGGAATGGCCATGGGCAACCAGCTCGGTCTGGTGATCGTGGGCTTCGTACCTGCCATCAACACCGCCATCTACGCCTGGGCCGGCTGGCAGGCGGTGGCAACCTTCATCGCAGTCTGCGTCGCCGTCAGTGTGGCGGTCATCATGACCTGCCGCGAAACGGCTTTTACTCCCCTCGACCAGCTGGGCCTGAAGAACACGCCGAAGTACACCCGGGCCGATCAGCGTGCGCTGATCGCGGCCGCAGGGACGCGCGAGCCCGGCGCTATCGCAGACATCGCTCCGGAAGACGGTTCCCGGGAACCTCTTCCCAGTAACGCCCCCTAGCCAACGAAAGAGAGTATTCACCATGTCATCGTCCACAGTCCCCAACGACCTCAGAGTCGGCATCGTCGGTTGCGGTGCGATCTCCCGTAACCATCTCGAGGCTTTTGCCGCCGCTCCGGGCGCCCAGGTCACCGTCGTCTGCGACATTGACCCCGACCGCGCCCGCCAGACGGCGGAGCAGTACGGCATCGCGCATGCGGTCGGCACCGTCGACGAGCTCCTCTCCACCGGAGTCGACATCATCTCGGTGTGCACTCCCCACCCCACCCACGAGGACGTCGTTCTCGCGGCAGCCGCCGCCGGAGTCCATATCCTGTGCGAGAAGCCCATCGCCGTAGACCTCGCTTCGGCACGACGCATGACATCCGCCTGCCACGCCGCCGGTGTACGCCTCGGAGTCCTGTTCCAGCGTCGCTTCTGGCCCGCCGCCCAGGAGATGAAGGCTGACCTGGTCGCAGACCGACTCGGCGAGCCGATCCTCGGGCAGTGCACCGTTCTGCTGCACCGTGACCCCACCTACTATTCCGCCACTCCGTGGCGCGGCACGTGGGACAGCGACGGCGGCGGGGTGTTGATGACCCAGGCGATCCACTACATCGACCTGTTGATCTGGATGCTGGGAGACCCGGTGGAGGTCTCCGGAAAAATCGCCACGTTCACCCACGACATTGAGGTCGAGGACACGGCCGTCGCAACCGTGACTTTCGCCTCCGGAGCACTGGCCACGATCAATGCCACCACCGCGGCGGACACTGCGCTGGGCGCCCGGGTTCAGGTCACTGCGTCTTCCGGCGCCACCCGCACCATCCTCGAATACCCCGAGGGCACCGACGGCCGGGCCGTCCTGCGCGCCGAGAACGGTTCGGTGAGCACCACCCCGGACTACCCGGACGATCTCGTGGCCAACGCGGATCTTCGTACCATCAACGGGGCGCTGATCCCCCATCACACCGCCCAGGTGGCCGACTTCGTCGCCGCCGTTCGAAACGGGTGTGCGCCGGCGGTGACCGGGCACGACGCCACCCGCTCACTGGCCGTGCTACTCGCCGTCTATGAATCATCGCGCACCGGCGCCCCAGTGCAGCTGACCACGGACATGGTCGTCTCCGGCGATGTCGAGGAGGTGACGGCATGAGGTCTCTCGGACTCGCCCCGCTGTCGGCATTGTCCGTCGCTCCCGACGAACTGGTACGGCTAGCCGCAGACGCCGGCTTCGACTTCGTCGGTCTGCGCGTCCTCGCAGTCACCGCGGAGGAACCGTCCTACGACCTGTCCCCCGGGTCACCTCTGCTGGCCGACACTCTGCGTGCACTCAGCGATACCGGCCTGTCGGTGGTTGACGCCGAATTCCTGCGCATCGACGCCGACACCGACCGCACCACCTGGTTACCGGCGCTCGAGGCCTCACAGGCCCTCGGTGCCACACGACTCACTGTCGCCGCCGGAGACGAGGATCTGGTCCGGCTGACCGACACCCTCGGACGTCTGGTCGAGGACGCCGCCGAATACGGAGTCATTCCCGCACTGGAGCCGATCTCCTACCGCAGTGTGCATTCCCTGCCGGTGGCTGCACAGATCGCCCGGGACACCGGCGCCCGGGTCCTTCCCGACACCCTGCATCTGGCCCGCTTCGACGCCACTGCGGCGGAACTGGCGCAGATCGGCGACCTTGTGGACATGGTCCAGTTGTGTGACAGCCCGGCGCACGCGCCGACCACCGTGGAGGGACTCGTCGAGGAATCCCGCGCACTGCGGCTGGCCCCGGGCGACGGTGACCAGGACCTGACGCAGTTCCTGCGTCCGTTGCCGCCGGAGCTCCCAGTCAGCGTCGAGGTGCCTCACGACAGCGAGCGTGCCCGTTGCGGCGACGCCGCCTGGATCCAGCATCTGTATGCCACGACCACACGTTTCCTCGACACATTGTCCACCCCCGAACCGACATCTCCCGGAGGCCACGCATCATGACAGAAACACCCGAGACCACCTATGACGCAATCGTCATCGGTTCCGGCGCCGGCGGACTCTCCGCCGCGGTGACCGCTGCGCACCACGGACTGTCCGTTGCCGTCATCGAGAAAGCGGACGTGCTCGGTGGGGCGACAACGTGGTCCGGCGGGTGGGCCTGGACGCCCGGCACCAGCTTCGCCCGGCGCGACGGTGTCGTCGAGGACACCGAGGAGTTCCGCACCTACCTGCGCTCTGTCATCGGTGACTACTACCAGGACGACAACATCGACGCCTTCCTCGACGCCGCGCCGGAGATGGTGGACTTCTTCCACACCCAGACCCGGCTGCAGTTCACCCCGGGCACGGCGATCAAGGACATCTACGGTGACCTGCCGGGGGCCGGCACCGGACACCGCTCGGTGGGACCGACCCCGTTCAACGGACGCAAGGTGCGTCCGGAAGTGCGGGCGAAACTGCGCCACCAGCTCTACGAGACGTCCTTCCTGGGAATGGGCATCATGGCGGGTCCGGACCTGAAGAAGTTCCTGTCGGCGTCGCGCATGGATGTGCGGGGTTGGCTCCACGCGGCCCGACGTGTCTTGGTGCACGTCTGGGACATGGTGGTGCACCGGCGCAATATGCAGATGGTCAACGGTGCCGCGATGATCGGACGGCTCGCCGCCTCGTCCGATGATCTCGGTGTGGAGTTGTTGACCGGCACGACAGCCCGTGATCTGATCACCGACGCCTCCGGGCGTGTCACCGGGGTGACCGTGCAGGGGCCGGACGGCACCCGCGAACTCATCGCCTCGCGCGGTGTGGTGTTGGCCACCGGTGGCTTCCCCTCGGATGTCGAGCTGCGTCGCGACCTGTTCCCCCGTACCCCCACCGGCCAGGAGCACTGGACGTTGGCGCCGAAGGAGTCCACCGGTGACGGTCTGCGGATGGCGCAGGCCGTCGGTGCGGCCGCAACGACGGATCTGAAGGCCCCGGCGGCGTGGTGCCCGGTGTCCGAAGTCCCGTACCTCAACGGCAAGGTCGGCACGTTCCCCCACATCATGGACCGCGCCAAGCCCGGGTCTATCGGTGTGGTGTCGACCGGTCGACGCTTCGTCAACGAGGCCAACGGCTACTACGACTACGTCGACGGCATGATCAACGCCGCCCCCGAGGGCGAGCCGGTGCAGTCGTGGCAGATCGCCGACTCCACGTTCGTGCGCCGCTACCCCCTCGGCATGGCGAAACCCTTCCCGGTGCCGTTGTTCCCTTATGTGCGCAACGGCTACCTGGTCAAGGGCAGGACGCTCCGGGAGCTGGCGGAGAGGTGCGGCATCGATCCGGACGGGTTGGAGACCACCGTGGCCGAGTTCAATGACAATGCCCGTCGTGGTGAGGACCCGGAGTTCCACCGGGGCGAAACGGAGTTCAACCGGTACGGCGGTGACCCGAAGGTGGTGCCGAATCCGTCGCTGGCTCCTGTGGAGAAGGGGCCGTTCTACGCGGTGAAGGTCCTGCCGGGAAGCTTCGGCACATTCGCCGGTATCTCGGCCGACGGGCGCGCCCGAGTGCTCGGTGAGGACGGTTCTCCGATCGCAGGACTGTACACGGCCGGGAATGACCGCGCGTCGATCATGGGTGGGTTCTACCCGGCGGGAGGCATCAACCTGGGCCCCGCACTGACCTTCGGTTACGTCGCCGGCCGGGAGATGGCCTCGTCCGAAGGTCGTTAGGTGGTCGACGTCGCGCTCTCGGCTGCTCCCATCGCACTGACGATCATCCTCCTCGTCACGCGACTGCCGGCCTGGTCACCTCCCGTCGCGGGTATCGCCGCGGCGACGGCGGTGAGTCTCATCGTGCTCGACGGCAGCATCGGTGATCTCGTCGCTGCCGCAGGGGGCTCCTGGGACACGCTACTGAAAGTGGCGGCGATTATCGGAGCTGGTGCACTGTTGGCGCGGGTGATGCACCACACCGGTGCCCAGGACAGCATCGCTGCCTGGCTGTCCCGTGGCGGCGCGTCCGTGGCAGCGGCCCTGCTGATGACTCACGGTGTCGTCCCCTTCATCGAATCGGTGACAGGGTTCGGCGTGACGATCCTCATCGGATTACCGTTGATGCTGGCCTGTGGATTCTCCCCGATGCCTGCCGCCACGATGGTGCTGCTGGGACTCACGGTCAGTCCGTGGGGGTCCATGGCACCAGGGACGCTGCTGGCATCAGACATCGCCGGGTCGTCACTGCGCGACATGGGGCTTGCATCCGCCGTTCTGTCTCTTCCGGTGTTCGTGGTGTCCGGGATCTTCATCGCCGTGATCGCCGGTCGCGACTCGTCGACGGACACGCATGCCGGCGGCGTCCGTATATCGCACTATCTCCGGTGGGTGGCTGCGGGGACAGGTTCTGCAGTTCTGCTCTGGGTCAGCATCTCAGCCGCGAACTGGGCTCTGGGAACACCCGTCGCCGGCGCGGCCGGGTCTGCTGTGGCGGCGACGTTCTGGTTGCTCGTTGTCCGCGGTGGCCGGTTTCTCCCTGCCCCGGGGACCTCCCTGTTGCCCTACGCGGTCCTGATGCTGGGAACGATTACCGGCCAATGGGCTGCGTCCCACATCGGTATCTCCCCCGTCGCCGCGGTGCTCGAGTCCCCGGCACTGTGGGCTCTGGCCGGGGCGGCGGCGGGCATACTGTTGTTCGCACCGGATGCCGGGACACGCATCACGCTGTCCACCGAAGCCGGAAGCATGCTGCTCCAGGTGGGTATCCCGACGACGTTGTATGTCGTGTTCGGCACCGTGATGGGTGCCGGTGGTCTGGCCGGTGCGCTCGCCGGAGCGCTCACGAGTCTGGGCATCGCATACCTGGGCCTCTCCCCCTTCGTCGCGGCCCTGTCGGGCTACATCACCGCGTCTGGCACCGGGGCGAACGCCATGTTCGGGACCACGCAGATCGCCGCCGCACATGCCCTGGATGTCTCACCGTTCTGGATGATGGCCTCACAGAACGTGGTGGCGGGCTGGGCGGTGGCTGCCAGCCCGGCACGCATCGAGCTCGCTTACCGGATGATCAGCAGAGACCAGCGCCGGGCAGGTGGGGACGGTCCTGTGCCGACACGGTTCGGCCTGCTGAAGGTCATAGTCCCGGCAGTACTGTTGACCACCGTGCTATGCGGTGCACTCAGCCTGGTGTTCCTCACGTGATGTTCCGCTGCACCGGGCCTGGTTCCACGCCCGGCCAGTAGACTGTCGGTGTGCCTACCGCCCACCGCGGAAGATTACCCCGCCTCCACCATCCCCAGGTCAGGGAGATCCTCGCCCATCAGCAGACTGTCACGCCCGGGAGCGGGCTCGTCATTGTCGTGCGTGACCTCTCCGGTGGCGGAGCGTCCGGAGTGCTTCATGATGTCGCCACCGGCTCTCCGACGTGGAACGTGGTCCGTACCCGCCTGTTATCCGGGCCGAATCGTCCGGGCGTCATGTCGCTGCCCGACGACTCCGCCGACACTCTGCTCCTCATTGAGGACATTGACCTGGCTGACACGGCGTCCCTGCGCCGTCTGTACGAGGAGGTCCACCGCGGCGACCGTCCCTGGCGCCTGGTGGTTGTCGCCACCATGAGCACGGTCGGCCCGGCCGGCACGGAAGGTGCCGACGGAGATGCACCGAGAGCGACATTCCGACTCGGGGATGTTGAGGTCGTGTTACCGCCGCTGACCGTTGAGAATGTCGGTGTGGCGGTGGAATCCTCGACCGGCGTGCTCCCGCACCCACACCTCGCGGTGGACCTGCACACCATGACTGGTGGCCGCGTCGATCTACTGGCCGAACTGCTCGATGGTGCCCCTGCCGATATCAGGGCAGGGCGGGCGCCCGCTGTGCCGGAATCCTGGTCAGCCGCCCTGTCCGCCGCCCTGAACAACGTTCTGAACAGCACCGATACGGGCACCACCAGTTCACCCGGGGCCCGACGACAACTCGTCGACCTACTCCGGGCGGTCGCAGTCGGCGGAGGACCATCCGCAGATCCCGTCCCCCTGCTCCTGCTGCGAGATCTGACAGGAGAGGTCACCGCAGCCAACGACAAGGTGTTCTCCCTGGTGCTTCGCGCCGTCCATGGACCGGCAGTCGAGTTCCGCGACCCCCGCCACCGCGCAGCCGTGCTGGAGCAGACCCCGCCCGCGGTGTGTGTTGATCTCCACAACCGTGCCGCACACGTGCACACCGACCCCGGGCGTGCCCTGTACCACCAACTCCAGACCGTCCTGGCCGGCGGGCCGGGGACGGTCGACAACGTTGTCTCGCAGATACGGAGCCTCACCACCAAGTACCGCAACCGGGGCGAATGGCAGTCTGCAGCCGAACTGTCATGCATCGTCCCTGGCTCTGTCGAGGCTGTCGAGGCTGTCGAGGCTGTCGAGGCACTGACTCTGTCGGGGGACCTGCCCGCCGCCCGGCTCTGGTCCCGGGGTTCCTTCGGACCGGCACCGTGCGTGTCCTTCCTGGCCATGCATGCCGGGGACCGCCGCCGGGCCTATGCCGTGCTGGACGACGCCGCATCCGACGATGCCGCCGGACCCGGTACCGAACGTCAGCGCGCACTGCTCTCCTTCGCCGACTGGGATCCTCACAGCATGCTCGAGCACGCCACCTCTGCCGACGACAACCTGCTCATCACCGTCGCCACCAGCATCATCGATGGCTCCGTAACCTCGACGGACCGGCCGGACGTTCCCCACCGCCTGGTCAACGGCTGGCTCTCCCTCGTCAACGATGATCCCCTCACCGCACGCGAGATGCTCTCGTCACCGCTTCCGTCACTGTCGCCCTCCCTACGGATCTGGCGGGACGCCTGGCTCGCCCGGACGCACTATGTCCTCGGTGATTTCGAAACGGCCCGCCGCACTGTCGAACGTGGGCTGGCCACCGGCGATGTCCACGGCAGTACGCTGCTCGACCCCGTACTGCTGTGGACCGGCGCTCAGGTTGCAGCCTTCCAGGGCGACCAGTCCGCCTCACGCCAGTACACAAGCCGGCTGCCCGACGACCCCGAATCATTCCTCATCCAACGGCTACCCGCCGCGATGAGTCGCATGATCACCACCGCCACCAGCAGCGATCTGGTGGCAGCGCTACGTGTGGGTGAGTCGCTCGCGAGAATCGGCACTGAAAAGGACACCCAACAGCCCGGATTCTGGCCGTGGGAAGACGTCTACGCCCAATGTCTGGTACGCGCCGGGAGGATACGTGCGGCCGACGCTGTCGTCACTGAGGCCGAACAGCGTGCGGGGACGCGCGGACTGGCCTCAGTTGCTGCGAAGCTGCGCGTCCCCCGCGGAAGTATCCTGCTGCGTCGCGGGGACGTCGATGCCGGTGTGCGGTGTTTCGACGAGGCAGTGGATATCATCACTGATACCCCGATGCGGGCCTATCAGTCCCGTATTCTGCTGGAATACGGTCAGGTGCTCCGTCGACTCGGTCGGCGTCGGCATGCCGACGAGGTGTTCGCTCGGGCCGAGGAGGTCTTCGACTCGATGGGGGCGCCTGCCATGGTCGAGCGATGCCGTCGGGAGCGCCGCGCGGCGGGAATCTCCGGCACAGCGACGGATGCCGCCGCTCAGGCGACGGGGTCCACCTCCGGCGGGCTCACCACCCAGGAGGAGCAGATCGCGGTCATGGCGGCGGACGGCTCCACCAACCGGGACATCGCCCGGGAACTGACGCTGTCGGCGAAGACGGTGGAGCACCACCTGACCAACTGTTACCGTAAGCTCGGCATCCGGGGGCGCACCGAACTGTCCGGTGCGCTGCAACGACGCTGACCGCCCGCGTGCTGTGCGGGGCGGCAAGGCCGGTTGCTGAGCGGCAGGGCCCGGTACGTGGCCAGATCAGCCCAATGAATAGAAGGTCTCCCGCATCCGGTCAGCGTCCGCGGGAAGACCGGTGAAGTGCTCGAACGCGTCCACCGCCTGGTACACGGCCATGTGCGTGCCGTTGAGGGTGCGACACCCCGCCGCTTCAGCCTCCTGCAGCAGCTGGGTGGACACAGGCATGTAGACCACATCACTGACCCAGTGGACCGGTGTCAGACAGGAGGTGTCGAACGAGGTTCCTGGGTGGCTCAACATGCCCAGCGGCGTCGCATTGACGACACCGTCGGCCGCAGCGATGGCATCCTCCACACCGTCTGGTCCTGATCCAGTGGCCACGGAGGTACCGGTAGCCGTGTTGAGGTTCTCGGCGAGTTCTGCGGCACGTCCGGCGTCGACGTCACGGATCTGCAACTCCTCGACACCCGCCTCTGCCAGGGCAAAGGCGATGGCATTACCCACTCCTCCGGCACCGACCTGGACCACGGAACGCTTGGAGACGTCCGGCAGCTGCTCCGCCAGGCCGCGGGCGTAACCGGTCACGTCGGTGTTGTAGCCGAACGTCCTGCCGTCACGGATGGCCACGGTGTTGACCGAACCCAGGCGGGTGGCGACCGGGTCGACCTCGTCCAGCATCGCCACAACCTCACGCTTGAAGGGGTGGGTGATGTTCAGACCATCGAAACCCATGTCCAGGGCACTCGACAGCATCTCGCTCAGGGTCCGGTCCTTCAGCCTCTCGGTGAGGACGTCAAGGCGGCGATACACGGTGGGGTGCCCCTGGGCCAACCCCTCAGCCTCGTGCAGCGGCGGGGTGCGGGACAGTGACAGGTCTGTGCCGATCAGTCCCAGCAGAAAACTACGGGCGGGTGTGGCGTTCATCTCGATACCTTCTCTCAGTGGCTATCTCGGTGGTTGTCTCGGTGTGACGGGTCAGCTGGGGATTCCGCGGGCAGCGTCGCGCAGTACCCGGTACTGGGCGGCAAGGCGCACCGGGGTGTTGTCCACGCCGTGGCCGGCATAATCTCCGCGCCGTTCAACGAGTTCGAAGAACATCGTCCCCAGGGTGCCGGTGTAGAACCGCAGGTACTCGCCGTGCTCGTCGCGGTCGTAGAGCACATTGCACTCGCGGAGTTCCGCGACGGTCTCGTCGTCGAGGTTGAACCGGGAGACCAGGTCGTCGTAGTAGTTCTCCGGGACGGGCAGCATCTCCAGACCCCGCCGGCGGGCCCGGCGCGCCAGTTCGATGATGCCGGTGACCTCCAGGGTCACGTGCTCAGGATAGGACGCGGCGAGGAAGTCCCCCTGCTCACTGCCCTCGGGTGCCACGTTGAGAGTCAGCGAGAAGTCGCCGTCCGGTGCCGACATCACCCGGGAGTGCACATACCCCGCCGGGCTCGGTACCGCATCGGGAGCATGAGCCTGCAGACCCAGCACCGAGGTGAAGTACAGGGCGGCCTCGTCGTGGCGGTGCCATCGCTGCGCCAGTCCCACGTGATCCACGCCGGTGATCCTGGAGTGGGCATCCGTGACCGCGTCAATGGTCCGGACGTCCTCGCCGATCAAGCCGAACTCCTCTGCCCAGACCGGGACTCCGTCCTCAGTGGCTTCGCAGAAGTAGATGCCGGTGCCGTCGGGGGTGTACACGCCGTGGAGTTCCGCTTCGTCATCCTGGCGTTGCCGCACGAGTGGCTCCGCAGAAAGCTTCTCTGCCCGAGCTGCCGACCGTTCCGCGCCCTTGACGTCCACGCCGAAACTGTCGATGGCGGTATCGCTGCCGGTGGGACCGAGGTCCCGGACCACGATACGGGCATCTCCCTGCACCCACACCTGGAAGTCCTCCTTGGTGCGGTGGTAGCCGCCCAGGACGAACCCGAGCTGGTGGAGCAGCTTGGTGATCTCACCCAACCGCCCGGTGTGCAGTTCAACGAAACTGTAGGAACTCGGGGTCGTCGCCTCCGGGAGCGCTGCCAGCCCCACCGGATACGAGCCGGGGTCGGTACCGGACCCAGCACCGGTACCGGTATCAAGGGCCCGGTAGGCCTGGTCTTCCAGCCACCGCAGCGAGCGCAGCCCGTCCACGGCGGTGCGGGAGACGTCGGCCTGCCGGAACGAGTCGTTGAAGATCTCCAGTGACACCGGACCGTCGTACCCTGCGACGGCGAGCAACCGCAGGAACTCCACCAGATCGAAGTCACCCTCGCCAGGGAAGACGCGGTGGTGGCGCGACCAGGACAGCAGATCCATGTCCCGGCGCGGAGCATCGGCGAGCTGGACGAAGAAGATCTTCTCCGCGGGAATGTCGACGATCCCCGACGGGTCGTCGGCGCGGGACAGGATGTGGAAGCTGTCCAGGCAGGTGCCCACATTGGGATGATCGGCCAGCTCCACGATGCGGTAGGCGTGCCGGTAGGTGTTGACGTACTTTCCCCACGCCAGTGCCTCATACGCCAGCCGGATGCCGTAGCCTGCGGCGAGCTCGCCGGCACGGCGCAGCTGGGAGGCGCACACCTCGTCGTCGTCGATCGTGGCGGTGCCGACGTTCGTGCAGATCAGGATCATGTCGACGTTGAGCCGTTGCATGATCCGGAACTTGGACTCCAGGCGGCGCAGGTTGTCGAGGAACTGCTCCTCGCCCACCCCGTCCAGGTCGCGGAAAGGCTGGTAGAGGTCGAAACTCAACCCCAGCTGCTCCCCTCTGGCCCGGATCTGTTCCGGGGAGTGCGGGGAAACGACAAGATCCTGCTCGAAGATCTCGACCCCGTCATACCCTGCGTCGGAGGCGGCGCGGAGTTTCTCGGCGAGTGTGCCGGACAGACACACTGTTGCTACGGATGTTCTCATTGGTTCTGCTTCACTTTCTGTACGAACGTGTCGCCGGCGTCGATCTCGTCAAGGGTCATGAACGCAGTCTCCCGGGCGGTGGCGATGGCGATCGACACCAGCACGGCGACCACGGAAGAGAAGACCGCGACACCGAGGTAGTTGTCCCCTTCACTCCCCGCCACGAGTGAGGCGAGAATCGGCGCGAAACCGCCGGACAGGGCGAACCCGATCTGCGTTCCCAGGGCGATGCCGGTGACCCGCACGGACGTCGGGAACATCTCCGCGTAGAGTGCCGGCCATGTCGCGTTCGACATGGAGTAGAACAACCCGAACATGACGGCACCGAGGACGAAGATCAGCGGCCAGTTCCCGGCGTTGACCGCCATCAGGTATGGGTACATCACCACGGCAGCGCCCAGGGCACCGGTAATGAACACCTTCTTGCGCCCGAAGCGGTCGGCGGCTGACCCCGCCAGTGGGATCGAGACCAGGGCACAGATATTGCCTGTCACCGTCACCCACAGCATGGTGGACCGGTCCAGCCCGACGATCGAGGTCGCGAAGGACAGGGACCAGACGGTGAAGACGATGTTGACGGTGTTGATCATGGCGGCGAAGGCCACCCGGATCACCGCGGCGCGATGGTACTTCAGCACCAGCTGCAGCGGGTTGTGGCGGGCCGCTGCTGCACGTGCGGCGACACGCTCCATCGTCTTCGGGTCAAGGCTCTCGTTTTCGGCCTCTTTCTCGGTCTCCTTGGCATCCTCGACCTCCGCAGCGGTCTCCTGGAACGCCGGTGGCTCCTCAAGGCGGCGGCGGATCACCCAGGCGATCAACACGACAAAGGCGGAGAGCCAGAACGGGACACGCCAACCCCAACTCATCAGCGCTTCCTCGGGAAGGAACGCAGTGAAGGGGATGAACACAGCGGTCGCCAGCAGGGTACCGAACTGCGTACCGTGCAGAGTCCAGGCGGTGGTCCACGACCGGTGCTGCTCATCGGCGTGTTCCAGCGACACTGCAATGGCACTGCCCTGCTCACCGGAGGCTGAGATGCCCTGCACGATACGACACAGGGCGAGGAGCAACGGGGCCAGCAGTCCGACCTGACCGTAGGTCGGCAGACACCCCACGACGAACGTCGATGCGCCGATCATGAACAGGGACAGCATCAGGACGAACTTGCGGCCGAACCGGTCGGCCAGCGGGCCCATGATCAGTGCACCGAGTGGACGCACGACGTAAGCGATACCGACCGTCGCCATGGAGGCGAGCACGGCCACTCCCGGGGACGTGTCCTCGGGGAAGAACAGGACGTTGATGACCAACGCCGCCGCCGTGCCGTAGACGGCGAAGTCGTAGTACTCCAGAGCTGACCCGACCCAGCTGGACAAGGCCGCCCGCTTCGGGGTCTTCTTCGGCGCATCGTCATGGCTGGTCTCCGGCAGGACTGTCGTGCGTGGCGTCGTGCCTTCAGGGATGGATGGTGACGTACTCACGGGAATCTCCTCGTGCTCGGTCCCAGGGCAGTCGTTCTGTCGGGGGACGGTGGTGCGCCCGGTCACGGTTGTGGCGACGGACGGTCAAACAAGTGATCAGGAATGTGCTTTCTCTCCTTCCACCGCTGCGATCGTGGACGGACGAAGCGTCCGGGAGAAGGAGAAGATCGCGAAGCCCAGCACCCCGACGACCGCGAAGGCGAAGAAGCCCCACGGGTAGGCGATTCCGGCGGTGACCATGATGCCACCGAGCAGGGGCCCCGAGATCGCGCCGAGACGTCCGATCCCCGCGGAGAAGCCCATGGCTGTGGCCCGCGCGGACGACGGGTGGTTCTCACCCACGAAGGCGTAGATCAGCACCTGGGAGCTGAAGACGAAGACACCGGTGAGGAAGACGATGACGTAGAGCCCCACCAAGGGGAGTCGGATCGCCAGCAGCGCAAGGAACACAGCCGAGGCGAGGAACCAGATCAGTGCGGTCTTACGCGGCGACTGGATGTCTGCCACCCGGCCCGCGATGAACAAGCCGACCACAGCGCCTACGTTGAGGACCATGAGGAAGGCCAGGGAGTTACCCAGATCGTAGTCCGCCTCCCGCATGATCTGCGGTAGCCAGGTGTTCAGCCCGTAGACCAGCAGCAGGCCCATGAATGACGTGCCCCAGATGGCGATGGTGTTGATCCGGAAGGTGGGCTGCAGCAAGGCGCGGATCCCCTCGGTGTTCTCGCCCTCCTTCTGTTCCTGCAGCGTGTCCATCTCGGTGTCGACCTGCAGGCCGTACATCCGCTCGATCTCCTCGGCCTCCTCTATGCGTCCCTTGATCCTCAGGTAGGCCGGTGACTCCGGCAGCATGAAGAACAGGGCTGGGGCGAGAATCAGTCCCGGAATCGCACCCGCGATGAACATCGCATGCCAGCCCGCGGCGTCGATGAGGAACATGCCCAGCAGGGCGGTGAGCACCGCACCGACGTGGTAGCCGGTCATCAGGGTGGTGGACGCCGAGCCGGCCTTCCGTCCGGAGCGGAATTCGGTGACCAGGGAGATCGCCGTCGGCAGAGCACCGCCGAGGCCCGCCCCGGCAAGGAACCGCCAGAGCGAGAACCAGGCGACGTTCGTGGTGAACGCCAGGAAGAGGGTGAACACCGAGAACAGGAACACCGCGGTGATCAACACGCGTCGGCGTCCCAGCTTGTCGGTGAGGAATCCGATGACCAGGGCGCCGATGGTCATGCCGACCAGGCCGATTGTCGTGATCTGGGTGGCCTGCGCACCGGTGAGGTCCCAGGCCGGGTCATCCAGCATCGAAGGGATCGTCGTGCCGAGGACAACCAGGTCGAATCCGTCGAGCAGGACGGCGATCCAGCACAGGACGGTGACGTACGCGGTGGACCGGGTGGCCGTGGCGGCTGCCGGTCGGGCGGAGGTAGTGGACATGACTCAGACCTCGAATTCCGGGAGATCGCGGCCGACGTACTGTTCGGCCAGGTAACGGCGTCCCGCCTCAGAGGACAGGACGGAGGACAATTCCGCGAGACGACGACGTGACTCGAAGGTCGTCGCATCGGGAGCCTGGTGCAGCATGGACGACATCCACCAGGAGAAATGCTGTGCCCGCCAGACACGCGGCAGGACGATGTCGGAGTAGTCGCTGAGCAGTTCGGGGCGTCCCCGCAATGCCCGGACGAGTGCCGGGGCGAGCACGGCGACGTCGGCTATCGCGAGGTTCATGCCCTTCGCTCCCGTCGGCGGGACCGTGTGGGCGGCGTCGCCGGCGAGGAAGAGCCTGCCCCGCTGCATGGGTTCGGTCACCGCCGAACGGAACCGCAGCACCGCCTTGTCGAAGATCTCTCCTTCCGAGATGCGCAGGTCCGGTGAATCGGCGCGGGTGTGCAGTGCCTCCCAGATCCGGTCGTCTGACCAGTCATCCACGGTGTCGGACGGTTCGCACTGCAGGTAGTAGCGCTGCACGGAGTCCGACCGGGTGGAGATCAGCGCGAAGCCCTCGGGGTGGGTGGCGTAGATCAGTTCTTTCTGGGTTTTCGGCGCATTGACCAGCACACCGAACCACGCGTACGGGTACTCGTGACGGTGACGTCCCGCACCCGTCGGATCGACCGTACTGCGGTGGGGCGAGCGAGATCCGTCCGCGGCGACGACGTAATCGGCCCGGAGGCGGCAGGAACGGCCGGCAGCATCGGTGTAGTCGATGACCGGAGCATCCTCCGTACCGCCCACGGCGTCGACGGTGGTCTCGAACAGGAGGGCGCCGCCGTCGGCCTGGCGCCGGGCGATCAGGTCGATGAGGTACTCGTGCTGCGGGTACACCGCCACGGTGTGCCCGGTGAGCTCGGTCAGCGGGATGCGGGTGCGCTCCCCCTGCACCGAAATCTCGATACCCTCGTCGATGTCGGCCTCGCGCTCCATGCGTTCGCCCACGCCTGTCCGGCGCATCAGGTCCAGTGTGCCCTGTTCCAGAATGCCGGCGCGCACGGTGGTCTCAACCTCGTGCCGTGACCGCGACTCCAGGACGACCGACTCCACACCATGCTGGTGCAGCAGGTGCGACAGGGTGAGTCCCGCCGGTCCCGCGCCGATGATGGCCACCGGGGTCTGCTCGGTCATGACAGGTCCTGGACTGCGGCATTCAACAGCGAGAAGCCGTGATTTGAGTTCGGGACGCCGGCATAGACGGCGGTGTGCAGCAGCACCTCACCGATAGTGTCTGCGTCGACACCGGCACGCAGGGCGGCGCGGATGTGCATGTCGAGTTCGCCGTCATTGCCCACCCCGGTGAGGACCGCGATGGTCAGCAGGCGGCGCTGGGTGTGGTCAAGGCCGGGACGTTCCCAGACATCCCCCCAGGCGGTGCGGGTGATGAAGTCCTGGAACTTCTCGGTGACCGGAGTCTTCTTCGCTATGGACCGATCGACGTGCTCGTCACCGAGGACGGCACGCCGGTTGCGCATGCCACGCTCGTGCGCGGCATCGCGACCGGCGGAATAGGCGTCAGGGTCACTCATGAGGGGTTCCTTTCAGGTCGTTCAGCACGGCGTCGACGATGTCGGCCGCGTGCCCGGTGTGGTCGGCGGGGTCGGTACTGAAGCCATGGTCGCGGTGCGCCTGCTCCATCAGTTCGCCGAGGGTGCCGTCAGCGACCGCACGGTCGATATCCCCACGGGGGACATAACGTCCCAACGCCTCCGCGAGGACCGCACCGTCGGTGAGTGCCAGGTTGCGACGCATCGCGTCGGTATCGACGGTGATGCCGTCGATACTGGCGCGGGTACGGTTCACCGCCCCGGCCGTGGCGGCCGCGAGATCACGGACCGTCTGCCATTCGGCGTGCCAGGCACCGGTCGCCCGCTGCATCCGCTGGTCCATGCAGTCCAGCACGGTGGCGGCAAGCGCAGGGGTCCGTCGGGCGTAGCCGTCGGCGGCGATGGCCGCCGCCGGATTCGCCTTGTGCGGCATCGCCGAAGAGCCGCCCGGCGTCGATTCCCGCAGCTCCCCCACCTCGGTGGCGGAGAACACGATCACGTCGCCGGCGATCTTGCGGACCGAGCCTGCCAGAGCAGCCAGGGCCGTCGCGACCTGGACCAGCGGGAGCCGGTCGGTGTGCCACACCACCGGGGAGTCCGCCAGCCCCAGGCGTCGGGCCAGGGCGGCATGCACCGACAGACCCGACGGCGCGGTGGCCGCCAGATTCCCTGCGGCGCCGCCGTACTGCACCGGCAGGTCGGCGAGGACATCGCGAAGACGGGTGGACGCCGCGGCGACCTGTCGCACCCATCCCGCGGCGATGACGCCGAACGTCGTCGGCACCGCCTGCTGCCCCAGTGTGCGGCCGATGACCGGTGTCGCCCGGTACGTCCGGGCCAGACCAGCAAGGTCCGTGATCAGGTCACCCGTCGTGGCGAGAATCGCGTCGCCGGCGTCGCGCAGACACAGCACCAGGGCGGTATCAATGATGTCCTGGCTCGTGGCGCCCCGGTGCACGGCGGACACGCCGAGACCTGAGTCCGTCGCCGCCGCTTTGAGCCGCCGGGCCAGCGGGATAGCGGGGTTGCCGCCGGCGACGGACGCCTCAGCGAGCGCCACCAGGTCCGCGCTGTCGAAGGTAATCTCCGCAATCAGCTGGGCGGTCGCTGAGGCCGTGGTGGTGTCCACGAGGCCCGCGTCGCCCACCGCCAATGCCAGGTTCTCCTCCACATCGACCATGCGTGCGATGAAGGCGGCGTCCGACAGGCCGGTGGCCGCCGTCGTGCCACCGGAGGCGATATCACCGTAGAGGGTGCGCGCCAGTCCCCCGTCCGGGGGCCTTTCCGAATTGTTCACCACGTCAGCCCCGGAAGAAGGGAGTCTCGGCGGACGCGTCATCATGCTGCAGGACGATGTCCATGCGGTAGGAGTTCTCTCCGTCCTCGGTCAGCACGAGACGGCCACGGCGATCCTCGGGCACCACCGCGAGCACCGGATCATCACCCAGCTCGTCGCCCGGGAAGTAGGCACGGGTGTAGAGCCGTTCGAGGATGCCGCGAGCGAAGACCCCGACCTTTAGATGCGGTGCCTCCACATCGACGTCCGCCTCCCCGGTAGACGCCGGTGTGGCGCCGGGACGCCGGGTACGGAAGGTGACCTCCCCGCTATCGTCGACCATGCCGCGCCCGATACCGGCGCCGAGCAGGGGATTCCACCCTTTCAACGAGCCCTCGTCAGACCGCTCGTCGAGAGGTGAGGGGTAGATACCGTTGCCGTCGGCCTGCCAGAGCTCGATCATGGCGTCCTTGACACGGTGTCCTGCACCATCGGTGACCGAGAACGTCACCTCGATGACATCGCCGGCAGCGAAGGACATGGAGTCCTCGTCGATGAGATTCTCCGCACCGGGGGTCGTCAGGCCGATATGAACGTACGGGCCGACGGTCTGGGACGGCATGATGCCCTGCGGCGCTTCATCCTGGTCCTTGATATCGGACACCGGGTAGCGGAACGGGCCTTTGGGGTCACTGTCGATCATCTGTCTTCTCCTGTCAGGGATTGTGGGCTGGTTGTCACTCGAAGTGGGTGGCGTCGCGTCCGCGCAGCACGATGTCGAACTTGTAGCCCAGGGCGAAGTTCTCCCGGGTCTCGTCGTAGTCGAAGACAGAGATCATGCGCTCGCGGGATCCCTCGGGCACCGAGTTGTAGATCGGATCCTGGAAGAACATCGGATCCCCGGGGAAGTACATCTGGGTGACCAGGCGCTCGGCGAACTGGCGTCCGAAGAGGGAGAAGTGGATGTGAGCGGGACGCCAGGCGTTGGTGTGGTTGCCCCACGGGTAGGCACCCGGCATGACGGTGTAGAAGCTGTAGACGCCGTTCTTGTCGGTCAACGTACGGGCCACACCGTTGAAGTGCGGGTCCAGGGGTGCCGGCCAGGAGTCGTTCTTGTGGCGGTAACGTCCGGCCGAGTTGGCCTGCCACGCTTCGATGAGGGTGTCGGGAACCGGCTTTCCGTCGGCGCCGAGGACCCGACCGTGGACGAAGATGCGCTGGCCGATGGCTTCGCCGCCGTTGGCCTTGGTCATGTCATTGTCCTCGTCACCGATCGCGCCTTCGCCGAAGACGGGGCCGCTGGTTTCTCCGAGACGCTCGGGTACCATCAGCAGATCGTTGTTCGGGTTACGGAGCACTGTCGTCCTGTACTCCGGGAAGTGCAACGGAGCGAAGCTTCCGTCGACGGTGACGTTACTGATGGGAACCATGGGCGTGACCCCTTCTGCGGGATTGCGGGAACGTGATGTGGATCTCACCGTAATAGCCTGTGCGCTATGCGCAAAGCCGTTCACACAGCGAACTACTTTTCCCTGCCGACATGTCTCTGCGCTGCAGTTTCTACGCGCCAACCTCCATATCGGGGGCCACCTAGGGGGGTAACTAAGGGTTATCAAGAACACGTATCAACAGCAGCACTGTCTTTATCCTCCAGATACGACGGAGCCGCACGGGGAACGGATGATGTCCGTTCTCTCGTGCGGCTCAGCGGTAGTCGGGAACCTGCTCCAGCTACTGGGACGAGAGCTTGCGGTACTCGAAGACCTGGTCGATGATGCCGTACTCCTTGGCGCCTTCGGCCGTGAGGAACTTGTCACGGTCGGTGTCTTTTCGAACCTGTTCCTCGGTCTGACCGGTGTGACGAGCCAGCGTCGTCTCCATCAGACGCCGCATACGCTCGATCTCGTCGGCCTGAATCTGGAGATCCGAGACCTGGCCCTGGGTCCCCTGCGTGGCAGGCTGGTGGATGAGCACGCGGGAATTCGGCAGCGCTGCTCGCTTGCCCTTCGTGCCGGCCGCCAACAGCACGGCCGCTGCGGAAGCAGCCTGGCCGAGGCAGACGGTGACAATGTCGGGACGAACGTACTGCATCGTGTCGTAAATGGCCATCAGGGCCGTGAAGGAGCCGCCCGGCGAGTTGATGTACATCGTAATGTCCCGGTCGGGGTCAAGCCCCTCGAGCACCAGCAGCTGGGCCATGATGTCATTCGCCGAGGCGTCGTCTACCTGGGTACCCAGGAAGATGATGCGCTCCTCGAAGAGCTTGTTGTACGGGTTGGATTCCTTGGCACCCCAGGAGGAATGCTCAACGAACGACGGCAGGATGTACCGCGAGGTGGGCATCTGGGCGCCCGAAACCTGGCCGGTGAGTTCGCTGGCGTGGGTGAAACCGTTCATGTTGTTGCTTTCCATCTCTACTTACTGCTCCTTCGCCGAGCTGATCACGCGGTCGACGAACCCGTACTCGAGCGCCTGCTGGGCGGTGAACCAGCGATCACGGTCGGAGTCCTTCTGGATCTGGTCCAGCGACTGACCGGTGTGCTCGGCAATCAACTCAGCCATCTCACGCTTGGTTTGTGCGAACTGCTCCGCCTGAATAGCGATGTCGGCGGCAGTACCACCGACGCCCGCCGACGGCTGGTGCATCATAATGCGCGCGTGGGGCAGGGCGAAACGCTTGCCCTTCGCGCCTGCCGACAGCAGGAACTGCCCCATCGAGGCAGCCAGGCCCATGCCGTAGGTGGCGACGTCGCAAGGCGCGAACTGCATCGTGTCGAAAATCGCCATGCCGGCGGTGACCGAACCACCCGGCGAGTTGATGTACAGCGAAATGTCCCTCTCGGGATCCTCCGCACTGAGCAGCAGGATCTGTGCGCAGAGCTTGTTCGCGATCTCATCATCGACCTGGGTCCCCAGGAAGATGATGCGCTCGCGCAACAGACGCTCGAACACCGAGTCGTTGAGGTTCATCCCCGCGGTAGAGGCCATCTGCGCCGGGCGCAGCGCCTGACCGGCAGACATGTCGTTAGTGCTCACTTATGCTCCTCGCTCACGTTCACGTGTTGGACTGTGCACCAGACTAGTCAACCCAGTGCGCCCATGCCCCTCCCTGGGGCCATGTTCGCTGTCAGCGCACGGTCGCCCGGAGACCTGAGCGCTTTCTCCGCTACCGATTACGCCGGCACATCCGCGGGCACACGGATGATCAGGCATTTTTCCTACTCATCCGGGGCGGCGGCGTAATCGGTGACCTGTCATGTACTTCGACGCGTCTGGGGCCTGTACAAAACCGAAAACGCCGCCGCGGCCCCTGGATGGTTTCCGGGGGCCGCGGCGGCGACCAGTCGGTCTGATCAGACGCGACCTAGTTGTCGGCCTTCTCCTCGTCGGAGGACTCGACGGTCTCGACAGCATCAGCGTCGGCGTCGGTCTCGGTGAGGTCGGCTTCCTCACCGAAGAAGTCCTTCGGGTCGATGGAGGTGCCCTTGTCGTCGGCTACCGTGACCTTGCAGATGTTGATGGCCAGAGCCTTGCCGCGGCGGACATCGGCGAACAGGTTCGCGATCTGGCCGGACTGCTGCAGCTGCATGACGAACTGGTTCGGGTCCATGCCGTAGCGCTGGGCGGTGAACAGGATGTGGTCGGTGAGCTCCTGCTGGGAGACCTCCGGCTTCTCGATGTCGGCCAGTGCGTCAAGGAACAGCTGGGTACGCACGGAGTCCTCGGCGCCCTCGCGGGCATCCTCCTCGAACTTCTCGCGGGTGATGTCCTGGGCCGCGAGCATCTGCTCGAACACAGCCTCATCGCCGCCAAACTGGCTGACCAGTTGCTGGATCTGGCCGTCGACCTGCTCCTTCACGACGGACTCCGGCAGTGCCACCTCGGTCTTTTCGAGGGCGGCAGCCAGAACCTTGTCGCGGATGTCAGCGGCCTGCTGGCCCTTGAGCTGCTCTTCGACCTGGGACTTCAGGGAATCCTTCAGCTCATCCAGGGTATCGAACTCGGAGGCCAGCTGAGCGAAGTCGTCGTCCAGCTCGGGCAACTCCCGCTCCTTGACCGACTTGACGGTCACGGTGGCCTGTGCCTCGCTGTCGGCGTGCTCACCGGCAACCAGCGTGGTGGAGAACTCCTTGGATTCACCCTCCGACAGGCCGGTGAGAGCCTCGTCCAGCCCCTCGACGAGAGAAGCAGTGCCAACCTCGTAGGAGAGCCCTTCGGAGGAAGCCTCGTCAACGGTCTCACCGTCAACGGTGGCTGTCAGGTCGATGGAGACGAAGTCGCCGTCCTGGACGGCGCGCTCGACCGGCTTCAGGGTGCCGAAGCGGGCACGCAGGTTGGTCAGTTCGGACTCGACGGACTCTTCGTCCGCCTCGAGTGCGTCCACCTCGACGGAGAGGTCGGAGAAGTCCGGGACGTCGATTTCGGGGCGGACGTCCACCTCAGCGGTGAAGGTGACGTGGTCGTTGTCCTCGAGCTCGGCGATGTCGATCTCGGGCTGCCCGAGAGCCTTGACGTCGTTCTCCTCGACGGCCTGGCTGTAGCGGCTCGGCAGCATCTCGTTGAGAACTTCATTGAGGATCGATCCGCGACCCAGGCGGGCCTCGAGGATCTTCGCCGGAACCTTGCCCTTGCGGAAGCCGGGCAGGCTGACCTGCTGGGCGAGGGACTTGTAGGCATTATCGAACTCAGGCTTCAGTTCCTCGAAGGGAACCTCGACGGTGAGCTTGGCGCGGGTGGCGCTCAGCTGTTCAACGGAGCTCTTCACGGATGCACACTCCTGTGTGTTCTTGGTCTGTGTACTTGCGGCCGGTGGAGCCACGGGATCGTCCGTCCGCGTCACCTCCGGGTCTCACTACCCCACCTACTGCGGGCTCACCGGACGGTGAATCACAGGGCGGGCGAGGACGGCCGGAGGCTGCCACCGGTAATGGTCGCTGTCGATTTTATCGTGCTGCCGACGACGGTAGACACGGGGGTCGACTCTCCGGCGACTTTATCTGTCTCGTCCCCGGGGCTACTGCCTTGGCCGAGCACCCTGCCTGACCGACATCCGGTCGATACCCGTCGGGATAGCGGGATTTGAACCCACGACCCCTCGCTCCCAAAGCGAGTGCGCTACCAAACTGCGCCATATCCCGGTCGCAGAGCTACTGTCTCCAGAAGTTCTGCTGGCGACGATGTTACGGGGTGCTGCAAATCCACGGCAACAGCGGGTCCCCGTAACGAGCTATCGCATTCTCCCGGCGGTGCCATGGCCCCCGGTTCTTCACCACAACGTCCGTCTTCCACCGTCGGCAAGTGGCCCTGCCTGCCGGTTTTCATGCGTCCGGATCGTGGTGTATCGTCGTCCTCGCACCAACGGGAGTGTCGTATAGTGGCTAATACCTCAGCCTTCCAAGCTGAAGACGCGGGTTCGATTCCCGTCACTCCCTCCATATGAAAGCCCCGACCATCATGGTCGGGGCTTTCTGGCGCTGGCTCCTCCCCGTCAGCTCACGGGAGCGTACGGGATGCTGTGGCAGCGCGGCATCCGCACGCCGGATGGGGTATATCCCATCCATTGTGCGGCGGGCCTGGGTCTACCGCGTCCTACAGTCCCTTGAACCCGGACGGACGTGGAACATTGCGGAGGTTCGACTTCGCCATCGTGAACATCTTGCCGACACCGCCTTCCAGGACAGTCCGGGTGGCGGCACGCGCGAACCCGGCGACCTGTTCCAGCGAGATCTCCGGCGGAATAGACAGGGCATTCGGATCCGTCACCACGTCGATCACAGCCGGCCCGTCATAGGCGAGCGCTTCCTTGAGCGTCGACTCAACGTCCTTGGGGTCCTCGATGCGGAAGGCCTTGATTCCGCAGGCTTCGGCGATGTCGGCATAATTGACCTTCGCGTGGTCGGTACCGAAGTCGGGCATCCCTGCAACGAGCATCTCGAGCTTGACCATGCCCAGCGTCGAGTTGTTGTAGACGACAGCCTTGACGGGGACCTCATGCAGCTTCATCGTGAGAAGTTCGCCCATCAGCATGCCGAGCCCGCCGTCGCCGCACATGGCGATGACCTGACGACGCCCCTCCACGGCTTCGGCCGCCCCGATAGCCTGCGGTAACGCATTGGCCATCGTCCCGTGACGGAACGACGCCAGCAGGGTGCGGTCCGCCGTCGGGGTGATGTAGCGTGCGTGCCACACATTGCACATGCCCGTGTCTGCAGTGAATACAGCGTCATCATCTGCCAAGTCATCGAGCACGTAGGACACATATTCAGGGTGAATCGGCGTGTGACGCTCGATGTTCTTCGTGTAGGCGTCGATGACGTGCCGCAGGTTCTTCTCCTGCACCTTCAGCATCGACTCCAGGAACGAAGCGTCTGCCTTCTCCTCGATCAACGGGAGCAGATCGGTGATCGTCGCGGCAACGTCCCCGGTCACCGGGTAGCTCACCGTCGTACGTCGTCCGATGTTGCCGCCCTTGATGTCGACTTGTGCGGTAGCGGTATCGCGCGGCAGGAATTCGGTGTACGGGAAGTCCGTGCCGAGCAAAATCAGCAGATCTGCTTCATCAAACGCCTCGGAGCAAGCACCATAGCCGAGCAGGCCCGACATACCGACGTCATAGGGGTTGTCGTAGTGCAGGAACTCCTTGCCCCCGTAGGCGTGCCCGACCGGCGCCTTGATCTTCTCTGCCAGTGCGAAGACCTCGTCCCTAGCGTCGCGGCATCCCGCGCCACCGAAGATCGTGACTTTCCTCGACCCGTTGATCGCGTCGGCCAGCGCATCGAGTTCACTCTGCGCGGGATGCATGACCGGACGTTCCGACGCGATGGCGGAATTGAGCTGCGGGGATTCCACTGCTTCGTCGCTGGCAATATCGCCGGGAACGACGAGAACCGACACACCGTTACCCGCCATCGTGGACTGGATCGCGTGGTGCAGGATGGTCGCACCTTGGGCAGCTGAGTTCACCATCTCGCAGTACCCCGAGCATTCGGCAAAGAGGGATTCCGGATGGGTCTCCTGGAAGTAGTGGGAGCCGATGAACTGGGACGGAATATGGCTGGCGATGGCGAGCACCTTCGCGCCGTTGCGGTGGGAGTCATACAAACCCTGGACAAGGTGAGTATTTCCGGGCCCGCAGGATCCTGCACAGACGGCAAGGTTCCCGGTCACCTGTGACTCTGCACCGGCGGCGAACGCCGCTGCTTCCTCGTTGCGCACGTGGAACCACTCGATACTGCTGCGTTTCACTGCATCGACCACGGGGTTCAGACTGTCACCGACAAGGCCGAAGATCCTTCGCACGCCTTGTGCTTCCAGGGCTGCGACGAGCTGTTCTGCATAGTTTCGCGCCATGTAGCTACTCCTGAGTAAGGGGTTTTCTCTGTAAGTACTCCTCCGACACTATTCCGATGTCGAGGTCCCTGCACGGAGAGCTTCATCACCTCGCCACCGGTACCTTCACAGCCACTGTGAAGATAAATATAGTTTTGAGTTTTTCTTACCCCCGTTGTGCCCGCTCACTGTCGCCACCAACCATCCGAGCTGCATGTTTATAACCGCCGCCAGCCTCACCAGGCTGAAAATCACTCACAGAGCAGAAGAAACGTAGCGTAAGTTCTCATGAAGCCCACCATCATCGACGCGGACAGCGGCCGCGAACTGTGGACTGCGACGGAATGCGCGACGTACGCTGGCACGTCACGCGGAACCTTCACCAGCTATGCAGGACGGAACCGGGCCCCTAAACCGGTCACGAAACACCACGGCTTGACCCTGTGGGACACCCAGGAGGTCAAGGACTGGAACGCTTCCCGGAACCGCAGGGATCCGGGAGACTGAGAAAACCTACTTCGCGTCGGGAATCTCCGGCGTCTGACCGGTCTGCTCGTAGGTGTCGAGAATCTCGATACGACGCTGGTGACGGTCGACGCCCGACCACGGTTCCGCGATGAAAGCGTCGACAATATCGAGGATCTCCGACTCGGAGTGCATCCGGCCGCCAATGCCGATCAGTTGAGCGTTGTTGTGCTCACGGGCGAGCTTGGCGGTCTCCACAGACCACGCCAGCGCACAGCGGGCACCGACAACCTTGTTCGCCGCAATCTGCTCACCGTTCCCCGATCCGCCGAGGACGATGCCGAGGGACCCCTCGTCGTCGACGGTCTTGCGGGCAGCTTCGATACAGAAGGCTGGGTAGTCGTCCTCAGGATCAAAGGTGTGGGCACCACAGTCGACGACGGTGTGCCCCTTCTCCTTGAGGTGGTTCGCGATGACATTCTTCATCTCGAATCCGGCATGGTCAGCACCGAGGTAGATACGCATGTCCCTGAGTTTATCGGACAGACCGTATCTACAGTGGCCGGAGGTGAAGATTTGGGGCTGAAAAACGCTAGCCGCGCTCACTCTGCTTTCGTACCTACACAGCGGGACGGGCCCACGTATCGATCACGTGAGCCCGCGGGTTGTTCCGACTGCGCAGGTACGCCAGGCTAACCTGCGTTGGCGATTGAGCCGAGGGCCTCGCCGAGATCACCAGGAATCATGTCGACCAGGTCCTCCCCGCCAAGCGAACCAATGACCGAGCCGACGATGCTGCCACCTGCGTCAGCGGCAGAACCGTCGCCCGCAAGAGACCCTTCGGTACTCAGCATGTCGAAATCTCCGCCCAGAACACCGGCGAGAATCTCCTTCAACTCCCCCAGCAGCGGCAACAGCTCTATGATGGCGCCCATTTTACCGCTTACCCTTCAGCCCCGTCGTTCGACAACGATCCGGTGACCGACTCGATCGACCCGGTCAGGTCCCAATCACTGCTGCCCTCGAAGATCCCTTCCAGGGAGCCTTCGGTGCTGAGCACAGTCAGGTCGCCCTTGAGCAGACCGACGAAGATGTTAAGCAGGTCGCCGAGAATATCCGCGATGCCGGTGATTCCTTCAAGTGAACCCATGGTCTACATACCCCTTGTACGTGTGTGGTGATAAGGAAGAGGAGAGAGATTCGACACCATGTGACGCCGGAGCGTTCACTGACCTGCCGATACGACAGATAGTATCCTCAGGGAACGCTGATCGGGCGGGAACAGTGAACTTGATCCACCCCCGGGGGTATCGGGATATGAGACCGTCACGAAGCAGGTCAGCGCCACTATTCCGCGCTGGGATCCTCGGTTCGACTCTTCTTGAGCTCGAAGAAGTGCTCGTAGCTGCCTAGCGTGACCGCGGCATCGAAGATCTTCCCGGCCTCCTCGCCGCGAGGGACCCGCGTCAACACCGGGCCAAAGAATGCCCGGCCGTCCAGTTCGACCACTGGAGTGCCCACATCGTCGCCGACCTTGGCGATCGCCGTCGACTGGTAGCTACGCAGCGTCGGTTCCCATGCCTCCGGATCATCGCCACGCGAATGCGCTGCAGCGGCGTAGTCAGTGGAGAGCCCGACCTCCTCCAGAACCTCCGTAATGAGGTCATCGTAAGCCCCTTCGCCTTCTCGTCCACCCTCCCCGTGGTCGTGAATCCGCGTGCCCAACGCAGTGTAAAATGCGTCGACCTTCTCAGGCTCCTTCGTGTAGACCGCGGCTGCTACGAGAGCTGGTCCCCAGGCCGCCTCCATCTTCGTGGCGTACTCGGCGGGAATGTCCTTACCCTCATTCAGCACCGCCAGGCTCATCGGTGCGAAGGTCACGTCGATGTCGCGGACGGCTTCGACCTCCTTGATCCAGCGGCTCGTGACCCAGGCGAACGGGCACGTCGCGTCGAAGTACAGGGTGACCGGAGTGGTGCTCATGGTGATGCTCCTTCTGGCGTATGTCTCATTGATTTTCAGTGGCTCGACCCCCGAGGGTACGCGCACCTGAGTCCTGCGTGAGCCGCCCCTGACCGACCCATATCCGGACAGGACGCTCCATGCCGACTATCGTGGTCACCTATGAGTTCAACCAATCTGACCCGATCCGAGGCTGCCGCGCGGTCGGACCTGGTCACGGATGTCCACTATGCTGTCGACCTCGACCTCACCGAGGGCGGCAGCCTGGACCACAAGACGTTCTCGTCAGTGACCACCGTGACCTTCACTGCCACACAGGCAGGGTCCACATTCATAGACCTGCGCGCCGAGGAAATCTCCACGGTCGAACTGGATGGCGAGGACATCCTGCCGCTGGCTCTGCCCGGTGACGGCGAAGGTCGTTACGACGAGTCCCGGGGTCTGCAGCTCGACGATCTGACCCCGGGACGTCACGAACTGACGATCGTGGCGGAGTCCTTCTACTCCACCACGGGCGAGGGTCTTCACCGGTTCCAGGATCCGGCAGATAACCAGGTGTACATGTACACCCAGTTCGAAGCCGCCGATGCCAAGCGTGTCTTCGCCTGCTTCGATCAGCCCGACATCAAGGCGACCTACGAGGTTACCGTCCACACCCCCACCACCTGGACCGTCGTCACCAACAACACCGTGTCCACCACGACCACCGGTGGGGACAAGACCGGGGAGACGACGCACCGCGCCGTCGTCGACTACCAGTTGTCCACATACCTCATCGCGTTCTGTGTCGGCCCGTGGTACCACGTCACCGACTCGTGGACCGGGTCATTGACCCCCACCGACGAGGTCAAGGGTGTCACCGACACACGTCTGGTGCCGGAAGGGGAGATCACCGTTCCGCTGGGTCTGTACGTCCGTCAGTCCCTGGCTGAGTACCTCGACGCCGACGTGCTCTTCGACGTCACGAAGTCCGGTTTCGACTACTACGCAAAGAACTTCGGCGTGGCTTACCCGTTCCACAAGTACGACCAGATCTTCTGCCCCGAGTACAACATGGGCGCAATGGAGAACGCCGGGTGCGTGACGATCCGCGACGAGTACGTCTTCCGTTCCGCGGCCAGCCACTACGAGTACGAGCGTCGCGCGGACACGATTCTGCATGAACTGGCCCACATGTGGTTCGGCGACCTGGTGACCATGCGCTGGTGGGACGATCTCTGGCTCAACGAGTCCTTCGCCACCTGGTCCTCCGCCATGGCCCAGACCCACGCCACCGAGTACGACACCGCCTGGGTCACCTTCGCCAACAAGGAGAAGTCCTGGGCCTACGCACAGGACCAGCTGCCCAGCACCCACCCGGTGTTCTCCGGGGCCAATGACCTGGTGGAGGTCGACGCCAACTTCGACGGGATCACCTACGCCAAGGGGGCCTCGCTGCTCAAGCAGCTCGCCGCCTACGTCGGCCTGGAACCGTTCTTCGCCGGCATCCGCGCGCACTTCGTCAACCACGCCTGGGGCAACGCCACCTTCGACGACCTGCTCGGTGCCCTGGAAAAGGCGTCAGGCCGCGACCTGTCCGACTGGGCCGACCAGTGGCTCAAGACCACCGGTATCAACACCCTCAGCGCCGAGACACAGGTGAAGGACGGTGCCTACACGTCCTTCGCCGTCGCCCAGTCTGGTGCCGCGCCCGGCGCGGGCGAGACACGCACCCACCGACTCGCCGTCGGCCTGTACGACATCGAGGACCATTCGGTCGTCCTGCGCCGTCGCGTCGAAACAGACGTCGAGGGACCGTCCACCGACGTCCCCGACCTTGTCGGGGAAAAGAAGGCCGACCTCGTTCTCGTCAATGACGACGACCTCGCCTACGGGTTCATCGCCCTCGACGATGACTCACTCTCCACCGCCGTCAACAACATCGCCGGCATCACCGACCCGATGGCCCGTTCACTGATCTGGTCGGCGGCATGGCAGATGACCCGCAACGCTCAGATGCGTGCCCGCGACTTCGTGGCCCTGGTGGTCCGCGGCGCCTGGGCCGAGACGCAGCTCGGCGTGTTGGAACAGATCCTTGCCCAGGCCATCGGCGCCGTCGAAAACTATTCGGCACCGTCCTGGCGTACCGAAGGACGAGCCCTGCTGCTCGACGGCCTCCGCGCCGGTGCGGAGCGCACTGAGGGGCAGGCACGGTTGGCCTTCGTCCGCGCCTATGCCAACGCCGCACAGGATGCGCATTCCAGCGCATGGGTGCGTGGTCTGCTGGGCATCGGCGATGCGACCGCCGAGAACCTCCTACCCGGCTTCACCGTGGACCAGGACCTGCGCTGGCGACTGCTCACTGCGCTGGTCGGCGCGGTCGACGTGCTCACCGACGAGGAGGCCGACGCCCTGATCACCGCCGAGGAGCAGGCTGACCGGTCGTCCTCTGGACGTATGAACGCCGTCAAGGCCCGCACCGCCCGTCCCGATATCGAAGTAAAACGCTCCGCCTGGAACACCATCACGCTGGAGGGCAAGGAGCTCGGCAACCTGGAGCTGCGTTATATGATCGCCGGCCTGACCCACGTCGGTCAGGACGAGCTGCTGTCCCCGTTCGGCCCGGAGTACGTCCAGCGTGCCGTGGACATGTGGGAGGAACTCTCCTCCGAAATGGCACTGCGCACCCTCGACGGACTGTTCCCGTCCTGGGCCGGCTACGAGGACGTCGCCGACGACCTGCGTGCCACCGCCGCTGACGAATCCACCCCCGCCGGACTGCGCCGCGTGCTGTCCGAAGGCCTGTCGCGCGCCGACCGCGCCGCGACAGCCAGGAAGTTCGACGCACGCTGATGACACAACCGCAGAGCTTCTACGATGCTGTCGGCGGCGAGGATATCTTCCGCCACATCGTCCACGAGTTCTACCGCCAGATCCCGGATGACGACATCCTCGGCCCCATGTATCCCGCCGACGATCTCGACGGCGCCGAGGACCGGCTCCGCTGGTTCCTGGTGCAGTACTGGGGTGGCCCGCAGACCTTCACTGAACAGCGCGGACACCCGCGCCTGCGGATGCGTCACATGCACTTCCCCATCGACCCCGCCGCCCGCGACCGGTGGCTCGTGCTGATGGGCAATGCACTGGAGACCGTCAGTGACGACGACCTCCCCGAGGCTCCGCGCCAGGCGATGTGGGACCACATGATCCGCGTCGCAGACATGCTGGTCAACAAGTTCTAGTTCGGTGAGGGGATTCGCGCCAGGCCACCGGGACGGGGGACGTAGGCCGTACCGAACAGTGCATCAACCCGGATCCACGACCCCGTGGCGCTGACCCGGATCAGGTCGTGGGCACGCAGATCCTGCCGCTTCGGCTCCACCACGAGCCCGAGCGCACCGAGAGCGGCAACCACCCGCCCGGTGAGCTCAACGGTGCCGGCCTCAACCGGCCCGGTCAACTGCAGCAGCGGCTGATCCAGCAGGGAGGGCGGTAGCCCGGCAGGACCGGAGTGCTCATCGGCCTCCCGCTGCATCTCGGCGAACAACGTCCGCACGTCACCGGCGGGGACAGTGTCGACCAGCGTGTAGCCACTCGCCGGTGGAGCGGTCCCGGTCCACAGCAACGAGACCACTCCCCCGAGACTCACCCTCTCCGTCCCCGAGGCGTCGACAGCGCCTACGAGCAGTCGGGGCAGCGGTTCTGCCAGAACCACCGCGTCATCGACCGACGGCACCGCGTGGATGCGTTCGGCAACGATGCATCCCAACGGTGTAGAGAAGATGATGTCTGCCATGTCATCCCCGACACGGACGACGCGGGCCATGGCGCCGGTGTCCATACGCAGTACACGGGTTGCCACGGCCGCGGTCCGGCGCAGAGCGGACGCCTGGGCTTCCGCAGGGCGCGTCAGCGTCAGTGACAGTTCGTCAGCGGGGCCGGACCCCTGCAGGTTGAGCATCATGACTCCCAGGGTATCGGTCGCCCGCAGGGCTGCACAGAGTGCCCGGACGGTAGCTGCTAGCGCTTCCGTCCACCGATGACGGTGCTGCCCCCGGACACACCGTCGACCGCGGCCTCTTCATCGTCGAGGGGGATGAGGAACTTGTTGATGACTTCAAGGTCGCTCTCCGACCAGTCCCGTGTCTTCCCCGAGATCGGATCGACACCGACGTTGACCGTGTCCACGACAGCGACGAGGCGATGCTGACCGTTCCTGATGTACTGCCGCATCTTGAAAGACTTCACCCCCACCTGGAAGATGAACGACTCCACGACCACGGCGACCTCACTGGACGACACCGACTTCTGGTAGTCGACCGACGCCCACCGGACGACGAACGCCGGAACTGACATGTCGATCTCGGTGACCACGTCCCGGACGAAATCAATCCGGGCATCCTGGGAGAACTCCAGGTACGCCGCATTGTTGACGTGCTGGAACTGGTCGAAGTCCGACCAGCGGAGGTTCACCCGTGTGCTGTGGTAGCGGGTACCGGTGGCCTCGTGGTCAACAAAAGGCATCGAAGTCTCTCCTTACACAGGCCAAGGACCCCAGCGTGTGACGCTGAGGCCCTGCCTGGACGGCTACGCCGCAGTAGTCCTGTTTTGTCTCGTAGAGGATTCTATCGGGAAAGCCGACGATGTGTTACCCGGGTGGGACGGGCAGCATCCGCACCGAGTCGTTCCACCTTGTTCTTCTCGTAGTCCTCGAAGTTCCCCTCGAACCAGAACCACTGGCCCTCAGCCACGTTGCCCTCCCAGGCGAGGATGTGGGTACAGGTACGGTCCAGGAACCAACGGTCGTGCGAGATGACCACGGCGCACCCCGGGAACTTCTGCAGGGCGTTCTCCAGCGAGCTGAGGGTCTCGACATCGAGGTCGTTGGTCGGCTCGTCCAACAGGATCAGGTTACCGCCGAGTTTCAGCGTCAACGCAAGGTTCAGACGGTTGCGCTCACCACCGGAGAGGACCTTCGCGGGCTTCTGCTGGTCGCCGCCCTTGAATCCGAAGGCGGACAGGTACGCACGCGAGGGCATCTCGTTCTGCCCGACGATGATGTAGTCCAGCCCGTCCGAGACGATCTGCCAGACTGTCTTCTCCGGATCGATGTTCTCACGGTTCTGGTCGACGTAGCTGAGCTGCACCGTCTTACCGACGACAACCTCGCCGGCGTCCGGCTCCTCGAGACCGACGATGGTCTTGAACAGTGTGGACTTACCGACACCGTTCGGGCCGATCACGCCGACGATGCCGTTACGCGGCAGGGTGAATGAGAGGTCCTTGATCAGCGTGCGTCCATCGAACCCCTTGGTGAGGTTCTTGACGTCGACAACCTGGTTGCCCAGACGCGGCGGCGTCGGGATCTGGATCTCCTCGAAGTCGAGCTTCTTGTACTGCTCGGCTTCGGCAGCCATCTCCTCGTAGCGCTGGAGGCGCGCCTTGTTCTTGGCCTGACGTGCCTTGGCGCCAGAACGAACCCAGGCGAGTTCCTCCTTGAGCCGCTTCTGCAGCTTCTGGTCCTTCTTGCCGGCGACCTCGAGACGCTCGGCCTTGGTCTCCAGGTACTTGGAGTAGTTGCCCTCGTAGGCGAAGAGCTTGCCGCGGTCGACCTCGCAGATCCATTCGGCAACGTGGTCGAGGAAGTAGCGGTCGTGAGTGACTGCCAGGACAGCACCCTTGTAGTTGGCGAGGTGATTCTCCAGCCACAACACGCTCTCCGCGTCCAGGTGGTTGGTCGGCTCATCGAGCAGCAGGAGGTCCGGCTCACTGAGCAGCAGCTTCGCCATGGCGACACGACGGCGCTCGCCACCGGAGAGATGGGTCACCATCTCCTCCGGCGGCGGGCAGCGCAGGGCGTCCATCGCCTGCTCGATCTTGGAGTCGAGCTCCCAGGCGTCGGCAGCGTCGATCTTCTCCTGGAGTTCGGTCATCTCCTCCATGAGCTCATCGGTGTAGTTCGTGGCCATCTCCTCGGCGATGGCTTCATAACGGGTCTTGATCTCGAAGATCTCTCCGAGCCCCTCTTCCACGTTCCCGCGAACCGTCTTCTCCTCGTTCAGCGGCGGCTCCTGCAGCAGAATGCCGACGGTCGCTCCGGGGTCAAGGAAAGCGTCACCGTTGGAGGGCTGGTCGATGCCAGCCATGATCTTCAGGAGCGAGGACTTGCCGGCACCGTTCGGCCCGACGACACCGATCTTCGCACCCGGGTAGAAGCTCATGGTGACGTTGTCCAGGACAACCTTCTCACCATGCGCCTTGCGTACGTTCCTCATCGTGTAGATGAACTCGGCCAATGTGTTCCCTCCGGTTGGCGCGGCTGCGTGCACCTCTGCATCCAGCCCTGTCGTATACGGTTGACGAGCCTACCCCACGACACGCACTGGGCCGCACTTCCCCGAGACTGGGCATCCTTCACATCCGACCGGGCGGTTTGCGCGTCAAGCGGCGCTGAGTTGGTGCAACTCAACCCTCCAGACGCGCAAACCGCCGTATCTGCACCGGTGCCGCAGAGTCAGAACGGCACCGTAGTCTCACCGTTGGCCGCGAGCTCCCGGTCGGGCTCGTCGGAGGCCTCAGAAGGCTCCGACGGCTCAGGTTCTTCAGACCTCGCGACCGCGGAGTACCCACCGTAGGATGCGGTCTCCCCGTGCCCCGGGGCGTACACGTCCCGTTCACTGTCTCTGGTGTCACTAGCCTTGCGGTCCTTGTCTTTGTCCCGGTCTTTGTCCCGCAGCGACCACGTGGAGGTCGAGTGGCTCAAGTCCAGGCCGACGTTCGTGGCGGTCAAACGCCAGATGGTCTCAAAGAGGTTCTGGCCGTCCTTGCTCTTGCGGGCGTTGTCGGGCATGTAGGTGTAGGACGTCATACGCCCAACGATGACCAGCGGCGCGCCCTTGACCACGCTATGCATCACGTGGTCGCCCAGCTTGCCCCAACACTGGACGTCGATGAACAGCGTGCCGGCATCCTTCCACTGCCCGTTGTCGTTCCAGCTCGGTGTCGATGCCATCCGGAAAGTGACGAGTTTCGGCGTCGTCGAGTGGCGCTGGGGATGTGTCGCGGCGAACCCTGTCATTGTCACGGACATCTGTTGTGTGGCCATCTGTGGCACACTCCTCCCCCCGGATCGTCCCCGGGATCCACGGCGCCCGCCGTCGTTCAGCCGTCGGGCGACACCCGGTGGCCGGCGGAGCGGTCCCCCACCTCAGTGCCCCGGTTGGATCCATCTTCACGTCGGACGCATCCCTCGGTCAACGCCCGCTCACCACCTGTGAACAACCTCGTGGGAACTCGACGGGAGTTATCCACAGGCCCGGCGCGTCACAAACCAGTTCAGCGCCCAGTTAACGTAGGCGACCATCTCCTGACGCAGTGAGGAGCGACTCACGTCAGGCTCTTCACGGAGCCCCTCTCCAGGATGCGCCCCTCGACGACCAGGTCCACTGGTTCCTGCTGTCGTGAGGCTTCTTTCAACCGGGAAAGCACACGTTGCGCCGTCACCTCGCCGATGGTCCCGAGATCGGGGGCATAGGTTGTGATTCCCTGCCGCCAGAAGCCGAACCAGGGGGGATCGCCTACCGAGACGACCGATATGTCATCGGGCACGCTGACTCCAGCGGCACCACAGTAGGTCACGAACCCCTCCATGATCGCACTGCTCGCGACAACGACCCCCGTTACCCGGTCATTGATGACACTGGGAGCGGTGTCGTGCCCCCATTTCGCCGAAAAATCTCCCGAGAAGACGCGCCCCTCTGCTCCCGGAACTTCGTCAACTGCGCGCTGAAAACCCAACGTCCGATCAGCTGCGGTAGACCATTTCGCCGGACCCACCATCAGTGCTATCTCCCGGTGGCCAGCATCCAACAATAGTCTCGTGAGCTGGTGTAACCCCACTACTTCATCCGATACGACAGAGTCACGGTATCGGTGCCCTGTACGTCGATTCATCTCGATGACCGGGACACCCTGCTCTTCAGGAAGATTTTCCCCGACCGGGATGCTCACCACAGCATCCACACGTTGATCATGAAATGCCGCGAAACATCGCTTCTCCACCGAAGGGTCATCACGGCTGACACCAACAAGAAGCTGATATCCGGCTTCCTCCAAGCCCGCCTGGAGCATCGCCGAGCCTTCAGCGTAGAACTGATTACGAAGATCCGGCACGATGAACCCCACCGTCCCGGTCCTGCTTGAGCGAAGTGCCCGGGCGACAGCATTCGGCCTATAACCGAGTTCGTCGACCGCACTGAGGACCCTCTTCCTAGTCCCAGGATCGACGTATCCACTCTCGTTGAGCGTCCGCGAGACCGTACTTACGCCTACTCCCGCGCGTTGAGCCACATCGCGGATCTTTACCACCGCACCGCTCTCCTCATCGACAACGACTGTGCCACCCGTCCAAGCATTTGACTGTACCGCAAACAAACCGGGGGTTGACTGATGCGATTCTGATGTCCATACTATGGAAACGATTTCATATGACGCAGGTCACCTTCCGCTGATCGGTATGGAATCGATTTCATAGGAAGGCCACTATGCCCCAGGACACCTTTACCCTCCTCAGTCACCTCTACACAGACAGCTCCCAACAGGAAGTGTTCTCCGAAGAAGCCACCATCGACAGCTGGCTACGCGTCGAGGCCGCACTTGCCCAGGGGCAAGCTTCAGTCGGCGTCCTCTCGCAGAACGACGCCGACGCGATCACAGCGGCAGCCACACTCGACAACGTTGATCCGCACCGCCTCTGGGCAAGCGCGAAGAACGTCGGCTATCCGATCCTCGGGATAGTCAGGGAAATCTCCCGTGTTCTTCCCTCCGGACCGGACGGACGTGTCCACTACGGTGCCACCACCCAGGACATCATGGATACCGGCCTCGTGCTACAACTCGTAGCCTCCCTCGATCTCCTCCGGAACCAGGTGGAGGATTGTGGAAATGCCATCGCCTCGGTCGTCTCAAAACACAGAAAGACCATCATGCCGGCGAGAACCCACGCCCAGCATGCCGTGCCTACCACCCTGGGTGCGTCACTCGCCACTGTTCTCGACGAGTTCACCCGTCATCTGCAGCGGCTGGCAGAGACGCGGACGAGGCTCGCCACCGTGTCACTTTCAGGAGCTGGTGGCACGAGTGCTGCGTACGGCACGAAGGCAACCCAGGTTCGCGAAGCAGTCGCACGATCCCTTAATCTCTCTCATTCTGTTGTTCCGTGGCACACCTCTCGAGACCGTCTCGCAGAGTTCGGGCATCTCTACGCTGAAATCTCGGCCACGTGCGCCCGCTTGGCCCGCAATATCGTGGATCTCTCCCGGACCGAGATTGGCGAGGTCTACGAGAAGTTCGACAGTCACCGCGGCGCCTCCTCCACCATGCCGCAGAAAGTTAACCCAATTTCGTCGGAAGCGATCATCGGCCTCTCTCAGACGGTCTCCGGGCTCGCGTCAACCATGAGCAGAATTCAGGAGGCAGGCCACGAGCGTGCCGCCGGTGAATGGCAACTGGAATGGGAGGTACTCCCCCGCATCGCCGTCCTAACTGGCAGTGCAGTTGTCGAAACGACCGACCTCGCCACCGGGTTACGGGTCGACCCGGAAAGAATGAAGGCCAATCTCGCCCTTGACCACGGCCTGATCATGGCCGAAGCACACATGATCTCACTCGCCGAACCTCTGGGACGAGAACGCGCACACGACCTCGTCTACGAAGCGTCACAGCGTGCGCGCCGCGACAATGAGACACTCACCACAGCCCTCCTTGCGGAGGCACGTGCAGCAGATCTCGATGATTCCGTAACTTCCGTCATCACCGGCGCGGAGGGCTACCTCGGAGAGGCTGCGACGATTGCTGCAAAAGCCATCGAGCACTGGACCACGGTCCGCCAATCTCCTGGCGTCGGGAGTGACCGATGATTCCCGCCAGTGCACCAGAGACAGCGTCAGCGACCACATCCGCGGTACCCTTGACGTCGCGAGAAACCAAAGTGGACAGGATCAGAAGGCTGCTGGGGACATGGCTGGCCCTTCCACTCCTAGTGGTAGTGCTCTTGGTCCCGACCAACTTATCGACGGAGCAGCAGAGCCTACTCGCGGTACTCGCCCTGGTCATCCTGCTATGGCTCACCGAAGCCCTTCCTATTCCAGTGACCGCACTCCTGGGAGTTTCGCTCTTGGTGGTCCTCGGAGTCGCTCCGGCAGCCGAGGTCTTCGGAGCGTTCGGTTCGACGACAGTATTTCTCGTGATCGGGGCATTCCTGATTGCTCGGGCGATGACCGTTCACGGCCTTGATCGCAGGTTCGCGCTGAGCGTCCTGTCGTTACCCGGAGTGGGGTACAGCACCTACCGGACCGCGCTCGCCTTCGGTGCAGTCGCGCTCGTGATCTCCGGGTTTATCTCCAGCTCCGCAACCGCCGCGATGTTACTACCGATCGGTATCGGAATTGCGAACACAGTCGGCAAAATCATCCAGGAAGCACATCCGGAAAAGACCATCAGTGAACTACGTTTCTCCTGCTTGGTCATGCTCAGCATCGCTTACGGGGCCTCCGTCGGAGGGCTTCTCACCCCGGTGAGCGGCCCTGCCAACCTCATTGGACGAGGCTTGATCGAGCAGCAGACCGGAACCACCATCAACTTCGTCGACTGGATGCTCATCTCTGTGCCCTACATAGTCGTTATGGGGGCAATCATGGCAGTGGTTCTCTGTCTCATGAATCGGCCCGAGGTACGCCATATCCCCGGAGGACAGGAGCTCTTTCGCGAGCAGCGTAGAAGTCTTGGGCGTATGAGTTTCGCCGAAGGAGTAGTCATAACCATCTTCGGCACAGTCGTCCTCCTCTGGATCGCGCCAAGTTTGGTCGATTTTCTGCCCTCACCACCGGAATGGGTCACTCAACTCAGCGACCATCTGAATGAAGGCGCACTCCCTGTGATCGGCGCGGCGCTCCTGTTCTGTATACCCGCCCGTCGAGGGGGACGGGAACCGGTCCTCTCCTGGCCAGACGCAGTGAAGATCGACTGGGGAACGGTACTGCTTGTAGGAGCAGGTCTCACCCTCGGATCGATGATGACCGAGACCGAGCTAGCCACGACGCTGGGAACCGGGCTGGCAAACGCAACCGGCGTGAGCACCACGTTTGCGCTCACGACACTTGCTGTCGTGTTCGGCCTCATTGTCTCGGAGACGGTCAGCAACACGGCGAGTGTGGGGATCCTCCTCCCCATCATCATTCCAATCGCAGCAGCAGCAAACATTGACCCGATGGTGCCTGCGATGGCTGGCATTATCGCAGCATCCTCCGGCGCCATGCTACCGATATCTACTCCACCGAACGCGATCGTCTACGGTTCCGGCATGGTTCCGATCAGCAGAATGGTGCGAACTGGTGTGATCTGCGACCTGATAAGTATCGTCCTGATTATCGGCGTTGCCATGACCATCATGTCAATGGTGTTCAGCTAGACATCGCTCTCACCCCGGTGCCCGCGCTTCGCATCCCGCTTCGTTTTCTCCGAGTGCACGTAACCCTGCACCTCGTCCCCGCGGTACTCGGTGCGGTAGTAGGCCTCGGCGGCGGCGTCCCGTCCCTCCCCGAGACCTGAGAGCATGGCGTTGTAGGCATCCAGGTCAGCTTCATTGTCCCGGTCAGCCTTACGGTCATAGCGGGCAGCCTCTTTTCTATCCTGCCGGAGCCACTGCACCGCATGAGCAGTACTGACCACCAACAACGGCAGTTCGCTAAGGCCCCACGCGATCGCGCCACCGGTGTGCTGCTGCTCCATCAGGTCCACGTCGAACGGCAGCTGCAGCGACAGGTAGTACGACTCCGCCAGCGGCTGCGCCATCTGCATCATCGCGATACCGAACCAGGCATGGAACGCCATCGAGGCCAGTGTCATCAGCAGTTTCATGAACGGACTGAGTTGGCGCGGTGCGGCATCCACACCGATGACCACCCAGTAGAAGAGGTAGCCGGAGATCAGGAAGTGGACCATCATGAACAGGTGGCCGGCATGCTCGGATGCAAGGTCGCTGTACAGGTCGGACAGGTACAGCGCGTAGAACCCGACGACGAACTGGAAGGATGCGACGATCGGGTTGGTGAGGAACCGTGACACCGGGTTGTTGATGAAGACCACCAGCCACTCGCGGGGCCCCTGCAGGCCATCCCGCCCAGCCGGGCGCAGGGCGCGCAGGAGCAGCGTCATCGGACCGCCCAACACCCAGAACACCGGGATGAGCATGGTCAGCGCCATGTGCTGCAGCATGTGCGGGGCAAACATTGCCATCGAGTACATACCGAGCCCCGAACAGGTGACAAAGATCAGCAACAGATTCCCCAGTGTCCACCACACCAAGCGGCTGGTCTTCCACTCCACGTTACGGCGGCGCAGGGTGATCCACGCCCACATGTACACCCCCTGGAGCAGCAACGCGATCGTGCCGAAGACCAGGTCGAACCGCCAGTTGATCAGCACCGCGGCGAGGCTGAAGGGCTCGGAAACGTCGAATCCCATGATCAGCTCGGCCGGGGTGATGTCCGCGAACACCTCCGCGGGCGGCGGGATGCGGGTCAGGGACAGGGCCACGCCCACCGTCGCCGCCATGACGAAGATCTCCACCAGGGCCAGCCGGACGAAGGGGCGTCGCCACCACGCCACGGTTGCACCGGTAACGGGGGCACCGAGCTTGGGGATCGTCGTCCGGCGGTGGGCGAAACCGATGGCCGCGAGAATAAGGGTCAAAACGGCCTTGGCGACGATCACACGGCCGTAGTCCGTGGTGAACCACTCGGCGAACGACAGTCGGATCCCCGCATTGATCAGACCGGACAGTGCAATCCCCACGATGGAGAAGAGCGCCACCACGCTGTACCGGCGGGTGATCTCCACCAGGAAGGGGCCACGGCGGGCCGCATGGGCGACCAACGCCATGAGGCCACCGATCCAGACCGCCGACAAGATGATGTGCCACAGCAGTGAGTTCACCCCGTAGTCGTGGTTTCCACCGGAGGCGGAATGCCCCTCCAACGCGACAGGGATCAAGGATGCGACTGCGATGACGAAGAACACCGGTTGCCAGATCCACCGTCGGGTCAGCAGGGACAGGACGGTGGCCGCCGCGGCGATTCCTGCAATCCACACCATCGCCTTCGCGGTCGAGACCTGGGCGATGGCGACGCCCCACATCGACGGCTGCAACGTGTCCTGCAGCGGCTGACTCGAGGCATCGGAGAGGTAGAGCGGCACCAGCAGCAGTGCGCACACGGCCCACCCCGCCATCGCCCACGTGCCGGTGCGGGACGCACGGAAACCGTCGAGGTCGAGGTAGCCGTCTTTGCGCGGTTGCGCACCGAAAGCACTCATCAGGAACGAACCGACGCCGAGGCAGGCCAGCACCGTGCCGGTCCCCCGGACCAGTGGCACGCCCCAGGACGTCACGGGGCCGGGATCCGGGATGCCGAGAGCAGCGAGCGACTGCCCGAGAAACGCATCGCCGATCACGGCGGCGACGAGGCCGGCCATCACCGCCGCGATGGCGTAAAGGGCGACCGGTGAACCGAGCCTCCCGGTCGATCGGGCGGAGGACTGGAAGTTCTCGTCTGGAGAGTCGGTGGCTGATTCGGTGGCTACGGCCGCGTCGGACATGCCCTGAACGTTACTAGCTGGAACCCCTCTACCCCGATTCCACGTCCCGGTGCCCGTGTGCATTACGATGACTACCGCAAGCCTCCGTAGCTCAGTGGATGAGAGCAACCGGTTTCTACCCGGTCGGTCGCGGGTTCGAATCCTGCCGGGGGCACCAAGAAAGGCCATTACCAGGCGTTGCACTGCCGGAGTGAACCTTCACCACTCTCAAATACAGTCGTCTTGTACTTGAACTTGTATTTGGCGTTCGGGAATCACTTGACTGCGCGGGGCTGGGGGCGCTCGATGCGGGCACTTGCGGCCATAGCCGTCAGTTGCGTGTAATCGGTGTAGTGCTTCGCCGCGACTGCCGCGCCGTGGCCGAGTTGCGCGGTGCGAGTCTCGACATCCATCCCCGCAAGGATCATCATCGTCTCCCGGGTGCGCCGCCACAGATGCAACCCGTGTTCCTCCAACTTGCGGATGCCGGTGGCTGTCGCGGCTCGGTCATAGAGATCGCGGAGAACCTTGGCAGAGTTGGACGCGTCCCAGATTCGAGACGGGTCAGCCGGTGCCCCAATCACATAGTCGTTCGGGGCGGGATCGCGCTCACTGCGGAGATCCGCGAGGTAGTCCTCGACACGGTAGTCGCTCACGAGGACGTCACGCGGGATCATCTGCCCAGCCACGCGCTTCGTGTGGGCCAGATGCACCACCGTGCCGTCCTCAGTGTCGGCGATGTCCGCCCACCGGACGTGCTGCAATTCAGTTTTACGGGCACCCGTGCCAGCGGCGAAGATGGTGAGGGTGATGGCGTTGCGTATCTTGGCGATACGGTCGGCAGCCCGGTACGGGCCACGCTTCGGCTCCGTGACCCCCTTCTTGGGGTCGAGGGCCAGGAACCAGGCCAGCGCCGTTTCGTACTCGTCGCGAGTCAGAGCCTCCTGGGTCTTGCCCCGGTCGATGCGCTTGTACCCGGCGATCTTGAGCTGTCGAGTGAAGGTCTTCGAGTCCATCGGATTCGGGTACCCACGCAATTCGAGAGGTCCGTAGACATGGTTCATCAGCGCGTTCTTGGTCTGGCGGGCACGCTCCGAACCGTGGAGCCGAGCAACCTCTTCGAGGCAGTCCTTCAGAGTGACACGAGCTCCGATTTCCGGCGAGACATCGGTGATGTCGCGGATGTTGAGGCCATTGAGACTGTTCGGGTGTCCCGGACAGGCCCTGTCATTGCAGATGCCGAGGGCGAGGTTCAGGACGTCCGAGTAGGTGCGCACCGTGCTGGGTGCATAGTCCTCGGCTTCAACCTTCGGGATCGAGACCGACTCGATGAAATCAGCGACCGGGTCGTCAGGCTTCCAGCGTCCCGTGACCTTACCGGGGCGTGTGGCCTGCCGCTTCGCCGCCGTGATCGCTTCACGAGCGTCGGCGATACGCCGCTCTGCCTCTTTGGCGGCGTTGAAGTGCGCCTCCGACTTCGTGCGGCCCGTCTTGACGATTCGAACGGCCTCTCCTTGGTCCTTGGGCAGCTTCTCGTCGTCGTCAGCCAGTGGAATCTTTGCCTTACAGGCAACCTGCCAGGTGCCGGACGCGGTGCGAGTCTCTCCCACCCGGTAGGCGGTGTGTTCTCCGACGGGGATCGGTGCTCGGGATGCGGTCTTCTTGATCTCTGCCATACCTAAATACTAGTTGGTATCAGGTTTGAATACCGCCGAACAGCAGGATTGAGCTGCCGCAGGGCTTGACGGGCTTCAATGAGCTGCTATAGTGACATGTAGATGGCCTCCCGTTACGGTGCGAGTCCCGTTTGTCGGCAACCCCGTTGTCGGCGATGATCCCGCATCGGCAGCCACCATCGCATAGGGAAATGCGCTGGGTGGCGAAAGCGAATCCCGGGGGATACACCGGCGGTACAGATTACCGTGCGGACGAAGGTTACGCGCCATGATGAACATCCCTTCCCAGGGAGATTTATCGTGCGCAATTCACGTTTCTCTGTGCGGGCACCCCGCACTACCATCATATCTTCCGATGGACTCGAGCGACTGTCGCTGAGACCCAGCGAGGCAGCACGCGTGATCGGGGTGACGCCCAAAACCCTGAGCAACTGGCGCGGACGAGGTAAAGGCCCCTCCTACGTCAGAGTCGGTCAACGCGGGATTTTCTACCGCATTGAAGACCTCGACGCATGGCTGTCATCTCAGGTCGTCGGCGGTGCGGCATGAGTCGCCGTCGCTGGCCGTTCACGGCCCAGATCGACCAGCCTGCACCGGAAGCGGAGGAGCACCCCGGGTGGACTCGTCGGCTTGTCAACGACAACCCTCGCGGTACCGAACGTGCTGAGTTCGTGGTCCTCGACGGGAGGGTCCTCAGGAGCACCAAAACGGCCTCACAGGCCCCGAAATCTGGGACGCTAGGAAATAGCGTCCCAACAACAGGCGACGTTTCCGCAGGTCAGGATACGGGGTCGAGTTCCACCTGGGGAACCCCAGAATGCGATCTTGACCCCGACCCCGCGGAGACGGGCGCGTCAGCGTTTGTCGGGGGTGGGTCGGGTGCTTCCGGTGTCGATGCTGTCGAGTTCTCCGAACTGCCCTCGGTCGCGGCGATGGTGTCGGGTCGTCGGGTCCCAATGGTGGGGTTCGACACGGAGTTCGCCACCGTCGACGGTGAGCGCGTCATCGCCAGCTACCAGTTCTGTGTGGTCGACCCCGACAACCCGGACCTCATGGTGCAGGTTGTGATACTGCCACTGTCAGGTCGACGGATCAGGATGAGCACTGCTCTCCACCAGGTGTGGCTGTCGGCGCGGCTGTGGGAGCATCCGACGGTGAAGGCCAAAGGTATCGGTCCTGATGGCGTGCCGGTCCCAACCGTCAGTGGTCCGAGCGCGACCGGGAACCAGACCCTCCTGGACGTGATCTACTCTCACGGCGGCGCGCCTTTCGTGCTGATCAGTCACTGCGGCAGCGCTGACATGACGACGTTCTGGGACGGTCGTGGTGAGCAGGACATCTTGACGCGCCTGACCAGCGCTGCAGACGGCCTGGTGACTTTACAGCCCGTGCGGGTCCCCCGCTACGACGTCAAGCGTCGACAGTGCACCCCTTTCACCCTCTCAGTCATCGACACCATGGCGCCGGCTCCCGCAGGTCAGAAGCCCCTGGCAGTGTTGGGTATGAACTGCGGTGTGCCGAAGTTGGCGGTGCCCCGTAGCCGCTTGAAGTGTTCTTCCTGCGGTGGGCGTCCGACGCACCTGGTGGTGAGCCGTTGGTCTGAAAACACTGCATGTGCACCACACGTCGACAATGTCGAGATGTCCTTGTTGCGGGCTGGGCTGTAGGTCGAGGAAATCATGAAGTTCAATCCGGAATACTACAACAATTGGAGGATCTGATGTACGAACCAAGGAAGACTCAACTGGATTTTTCTAGAGTCCCTCTGGGCTCCGAGGAATCGGACCTGGACGAGCGCGTGGAACTGGGAGCTGTCGAGGTGCAGTTCGACGAGCTGATGCAGCTCTACCGTGCCAACGGTGTGAGTCGAAATGACTATCTGGTGGCCCTGGCACAGGTGTACGCGTACCTCATGCCGGTTTTCGATGACGATGAGGCGTTGTCCCGCGATGCGATGAGGCAGATCGAGAACGGCCGCCAAGGGGTTCCGTCGCCCCCAGGCTTTGAGCTCGTGCTCCTCAACTTTGCGACCCCCCGCTACATGGTCGCACGGTTGGTCCTGTCCCGGGCCGAGTATCCGGATCAGTAGTGGTCAAAGCTCAAGCCAGTTCAGGTTAATTAGTGAAGGGATGTTATGACGATGGATAACGAGAAGCGGGTCGATGACGAGAAGGTCGCCGAGATGCAGCGTCTGCTGCGTGAAGGCGGAGAAGATGCTGTGACCCGGCGTTATGCTGCCGCTTCAGTTGCTTCCGATGAGTTCCGTGAGGCTCAGTGTCGTCGTGAGATTGTGCGTAAGAATATGGCCGAACGTCGTCAGATGGCGATGGAGGAAGAAGAGAAGCGTCAGGCCCGTTTGGCCGAAGAGCGTGCCAGTGCCGACAAGAAGGCTCACCACAACGCAGTGAACAGTGCTGAGGTCCAGGACAAGGGTGCCGAGGCCGAACAGGCCACGGTGAACAAGGCTGAGAAGGCCGGTAAGTCCGCAGATGGTTCTGACGTGACCAACACGGGTACCTCTGCGGAGACTGCTCAACTCGACAACCAGCGGCAGGCTGACCGTCCTGTCAAGGAGGTGGATCAGACACAGCGGTCGCAGTTCGACCGGCTCAAGGAGGAGTCGGAGCGCGAGGCGCAGCGTAAGCCGTTGTCTCAAGAACAATCGTCGAGCCTGCCTCACTGACCCCTGCGGCCTCCTTGCCATGGATAAGGCTCCGTACTTCTTTCGGTGGCGGGGCCTTTGTCGTGTTTGGATTGTCTGCAGTATTATCGAGGGCATGACAGATTCACCAGGTGCGGACAGAGGCAGCTTTAGGGACGACGCTCGATGGGCGAGGTCGGACGGATCCGGGTGGATACCCCTGGGTCGCTTCGGGGAGATCAACCCGGTTAGCGACAACGAGGGTGATGCAGGCAGGTTCTTCTTCTATGCGAAGACGCCTAATGGGGAGTACGCACGGGCGAAGGGGCCGGAGGTCACTGGCGGGGATGAATGCTGGCAATATGAAGTCGACCAGCCTTTCCATCTCAAAGACACATCTGGGAACTGTATTGAGGTGATCATCAGCCGACTGATTGGTGGACGGTACTCGGTTCAGTACAGGGACAGTGTCTGGCCCACCGATGAGGGCAGTGGAGCTTGGTAGCTTCCACCACTAGGCGGTGATGAAGTTCATGCTTGCGATGTAGGTCAACCGGACCATGACACCGGACTGCTTCATCGGCTCACCGACAGCAGTACCGCGCAACAGACGACCGTGGTCGATGTCGGTCGGCAGGAGCTCCTGTGGCCGGGTGCGGCGTGCCTTCTCGTAGCTCTGCGACTTGTTGCTCCGGTGGTCGATGGTGATGCGGGGTTCATCATGTTCACCGTCCCACCAGGCGGCGTCTTCGACCATCTGCTTCTCGGGCGCACCGCGCAGCAGAAGCACGGAGGGGAAGACCTCGCGCAGCTCAGTCATGCCGTCCGTGCCGTAGCGACGTGCGAGCTGGCTAGTGGACTGCACAGCAACCAGCAGGTTGACACCCACGGCACGTGCCTCGGTGACCACAGTGGGCAGCTTGGCCCAGGGCAGCGTGTTACACAGCTCATCGACCACCAGCAGCACGCGGGGGAGCTTGACGTCCTCGGTCTGGTTGGCACGCCAGCGCTTCGAGATGAAGTCGACGACACCGACAGCGGCACCGGCGGCCACGCCGGTGGCCGGTGCGACCATGAACAGGGACGCATGGGTGTGTTCGAGCAGCGCCGCGATGAAGGGACGTGAGCCGTTGCCGAACACCGTTGACTTCATCCAGGGCGACAGTGCGGACTCCATGGTGATGCCGATGGAGTCGCGCATCTTCTCATCACGCTCGATCGCCGCCTGCAGCTTGCTGGCCAGGGTCATCTCCTGGTTGTCCTCGAGCGTGACAACAGCACCCTTCCAGCTCGGCCGGAACTCGACGCTGGCGTCCGTGTTGTCGGGGTCGAACTCCTGGGAGAGACGAGACTCACGGCGTCACGGACCCACTGGATGCCTTCGCTACGGATGGATGCAGCCATGATCAGTGCGGCCAGTGGACCGGTGGACACACTCTCCCAGAACGAGTCACAGCCGGAGGTGGAGCCACCACCTGCACCGGCGGCACCTGCCTCCATGAGGATCGTCGCCATTTCCAGGGCGTCGTCTGCGGTGTTGACCAGGCTCACCGGGTCAACGTAGACCTTCTCGGCACCCTCGGGAACCTGATTATCGGGGATCTCACCGGAGAGGTCGATGATGTAGGTGCGACCAGCGCCGCCTAGTTGTGATATCCAGGCAGGTTGTTGTCGATCCTGCTGATGGGTGGGGCTCCGATTGCGGAGTGATGCCTGTGATGATTATAGAAGCGCAGCCAGCCGGGGAGGGCTTCTCGCCGTGCGGTCTCTGAGGGATAGAGCTTCGCGTAGGCCCAGCCGTCGGCGAGAGTGCGGTGGAACCGCTCGATCTTTCCCTTGGTCTGTGGGCGGTAGGGGCGGGTCTTCTTCGCCGTGATTCCAAGTTCTGTGCAGGCATCCCGCCAGGCGTGCGACTTGTAGGCCGAGCCGTTGTCCGACAGGACACGCTCGACGCTGACGCCACGGTCGGCGAACCAGGGTACAGCACGGCGCAGGACGCCGATCGCGGTCTGCGCTTTCTCGTCGGCATGGATTTCGGCGTAGGCGACGCGCGAGTGGTCATCGATGACGGTGTGGACGAACGCGGTGCCCAGCCGTGGCTCGTAACGGTGGTTCCTGCTCTTCATGCGGGTGGCGGTGGCCTCCCGGTTGCGCTCACCCTGAACACGACTGACGAACCGCCAGCCGCCGCCATCGGGGATGTTGCCGAACTTCGTGACATCGACGTGGATCAGCGACCCAGGGTGGTCGTACTCGTAGCGGCGGATCGGCTCGCACGTGACCCGGTCAATCGCGGAGAGCCGGTTGAGGCGGCAGCGCACCAACACGGCGTGGACGGTCGAGGCGGGAAGCCCGAGCTCACCGGCAATCTGCACCGGTCCCAGTCGGCATCGCCACCTTGCCTTCACGATTCGTTTGACCTGCGGAAGTGGTGTCTTCGTTGGTATCGACCGTGGGCGGCTGGATCGATCGGCCATCCCTCCCGTGCCTTCGGCGCGGAACCTTGCCGCCCATTTGCGGGCGGTGACGGGCAAGACCATGAACATCTTCGCCGCGGCCGACGGCGGCCAGCCATCCTCGACGAT